>JANONC010000364.1:0-21204 GCA_031420655.1 Rhodospirillales bacterium
TCCGCGACACGGACCGGCTGCACACCCGGCTGGTGACCGCCAATTACTGGGCGGGCTACGGCGCCGCCAACGTACGGCTGTGGCTGCGCTTGTATGACGGGGCAGGGGCCGTGCTGGCGCAGTGGGAGCAGCCGGTAGGGCCCGCTGGCATCACGCTGGACAGCCGCGCCGTCCGTGCCCGCTTTGCGCTCCCGCCGTTCGAGGGCCAGTTGTTCATCCACGCCATCGGCGTCGCCGGGCATGACGTGGTGAAGTATGCGCTCGACACCTACGGCAGCGACGGTGAGCCCAGCCTGTCGGTCACGCACGACGCCAATGCCTGGCCCAGCGACCGCTACGCCGGCCTGCCCGCGCCCCGGCCAGACGAGCGGGTCGTGCTGTGGCTACAAAACAGCCACGCCGCGCCCATTCCGGCGGGCGCCATCACACTCGACCGCATGGGTGCCGAAGCACCCGTCGCCTACCCGCACGAGGTGGCACCCTATGCGACCGCCAAGATCGACACCGCCACCCTGCTGCCCGGCCTGCACTGGCCCGCGCAGATCGAGGTCCGGGCCGGCCGGCATGTCGTCCGCCCCCGCTATGAGGTCACGCGCGACGGCCGCACCCGCATTGCGCACCTCAATGTCGAGCGCGCCGATCTACGGCCCGACCCAGGCATCCCCGCGCTGTCCAACCTGCTCGGCCGCGGCTACCTGCTGCCGTTCCCAATCCTGCCCGCGAGCGAGTTCCGCAGCCTGGTGCTGCCGACACCCATGGCCGAGCAGCAGCGCACGCTACCCGTCCGCATCGACGCGTTCCACGCCGATGGCACCCCGGCGGGCTCCCGCTTCCTGGGCAACCTACCGCGCGACCACGCGATCGCGGTCGACCTGGCGGAGTTCGGTGTGACGGAGGGCCATGCCGAGCTGGTCTATGACTTTCGCGATGGCGGTGCCGCCGATGGCTGGCTGCATTGCCTGGTGCGCTATGAGCATCGGGCCACGCCACACGCGGCCGAAAGCAGCTTTGGCGCACACATCTACAACACGCTCATGACTTATCGCGATGAGCCGCAGAGCTACGCCGGGCCACCGCCGGGCTTATCCACGCGCCTGTTCCTGCGCCTGGGCGACAGCGTGCGGCATAGCTTTGCGGCGCTGGTTTACCCCGCGTCGGCCGCCTGGCATCCGCTGTCCAGCACCACGCTGCTGCTGCATGACGGCGGCGGCACCGTTATTGCTGAAAAACCGCTGGCCATTGCCTGCTCCGGCTCTGCGATGGTGTTTCCGCACCGCGTGTTTGGCGAGGCACTGCTACAACAGGCCGGGCCGGACGGGTACGTGCTGATCCGGGACGTGACCTGTCGCCTGTTCGGCTACCATGGCCTGATGACGGATGCGGGTGCATTCTCGCTCGACCACATGTTTGGATTCTGAGCCATGCCGCAGCCGGATGCCATCACCGCCTTGGCCCCCGCCGATGAGAGCACGTTGCCCGAGGAACTGGTGCCGTATTTCCAGAAATGCCGGGACAAGTTGGGTTTTGTGCCCAATGTGCTGCAGGCTTGGCTGCTGCGCCCGGAAAAGCTGCGCAATTTCGTGCGGCTGTTTGACGAGCTGATGCTTGGCCCGTCCGGCCTTACCAAGCTGGAGCGCGAGATGATCGCCGTCGTCGTCTCATCCTGGAACCGCTGCTACTATTGCCTCGTGGCGCACGGGGCCGTGGTGCGCAAGCTGTCGGGCGATGCGCAGTTGGGTGAGATGCTGGCCTTCAACCACCGCGTGGCCGACCTGCCCGCCCGGCAGCGCGCGATGCTGGAGTTCGCCTGGAAACTGACGGCCACGCCGCACGAGATGGCACAGGCTGACCGCGACGCGCTGGGCCAGCAAGGGTTTACGGACGCCGACGTGTTCGACATCGCCGAGGTTACTGGCTTTTTCAACTATACCAACCGCGTCGCCCACGCGCTCGAAATGATGCCCAACGCCGAATACCACACGCTGGCGCGGTGAGCCGCATGTGGCGGCTTCTGCTCTTCCTCTTCGCTACCCCGGCACTTGCCGAACCGGTCACCGTCCTGTCTGGCGAGACAGCGCTGCGGGCGGAGTACGCTCGCCCGCCGGGTGCACAGCGGGCGGGGATCGTGGCCCTGCATGGCTGCAGTGGCATGTTTCCCGTGCGTGATAGGTTCTGGCGGGACCAACTGGTGCCGGGCGGGTACGCGATGGTGTACCCGGACAGCTTCGGCAGCCGGGGCATGGGTTCGCAGTGTAAGGAACGGTCGCGCACCGTCACACCGGCCGTGGTTCGCCGGCAAGATGCGTATGCCGCGGCCGCCTGGCTTGCCGCCCAGCCGGGTACGCCGGCCGGCGGAGTCGTCCTGCTTGGGTGGTCCGATGGCGGCAGCACCGTGCTGGCTGCCGCCAACGACCCGCCGCCCGGATTGCTGCGCGGGATCATCGCCTTTTACCCGAGTTGCCGGATTTGGGCGGAGCGCGCGAACTGGTCCCCTGCCGTGCCGATCTTGATCCTGATGGGTGCGGACGACGACTGGACCCCAGCCGAGCCGTGCCAAATCCTGGCGGCACGCTTCCCGGGTGGCATCCACCTCGTGCTGTACCCTGGCGCCTATCACGACTTTGACGTACCCAACATGCCCATCGTCGAGCGTACGGGCCTGCCGTACACAGCCAATCGCATCGGCACCGCCCATGTCGGCACCAATCCGGTGGCGCAGGCCGACGCCCAACGGCAGGTCGCCGCGTTCTTAGAACAATTGCCCCCGGCGCAAGCCACCCCTAATTAGCACGATCACACCGAGGCACGCTCGCATGAACCAGTACGCCGCCAGCCCCAGCGCTCACCGCTTCTTTAATGAAAGCTTGCAGGACGCCGATCCCGAACTAGCTGAGGCCATCGCTGCCGAACTGCGCCGTCAGCAGGACGGGATCGAGCTGATCGCCAGCGAGAACATCGTGAGCCGCGCGGTGCTGGAGGCGCAGGGATCGGTGCTGACCAATAAATATGCCGAGGGCTATCCCGGCCGCCGCTACTACGGCGGTTGCGTGGAAGTGGATAAGGCAGAAACGCTGGCGATCGAGCGGGCCAAGCAACTGTTTGGCGCCGGGTTCGCCAACGTGCAGCCGCATTCGGGCGCGCAGGCCAACCAGGCCGTGTTCCTGGCGCTGCTTACGCCCGGTGACACTATCCTAGGCATGAGCCTGGCCGCGGGCGGCCATCTGACCCACGGGGCAGCACCCAACCTGTCCGGTAAGTGGTTTCGCGCCGTGCAGTACGGCGTGCGTGAGGATAATGGCCTGCTGGATTATGAGGAGCTGGAGCGCCTGGCCCGGGCCGAGCGCCCGAAGATGATCATCGCTGGCGGCAGCGCCTATCCGCGCGCGATCGACTTCGCCCGCATCCGCGCCGTGGCGGACGAGGTGGGTGCCTATTTCTTGGTGGACATGGCGCATTACGCCGGTTTGATCGCGGCCGGGGTGTATCCGTCGCCGGTTGCGCACGCCCATGTGTGCACCACCACGACACACAAAACGCTGCGTGGCCCGCGTGGCGGCATGATCCTGACCAACGACGAAGCGCTGGCCAAGAAGTTCAACTCCGCCGTCTTCCCAGGCTTGCAGGGCGGCCCGCTGATGCACGTGATCGCCGGCAAGGCGGTCGCGTTCGGCGAGGCGCTGCGGCCGGAGTTCCGCACCTACCAGCGCGCCGTGATCGACAATGCTCGCATACTGGCCGAAACGCTCATGGAGCAGGGGTGCAACATCGTCACCGGCGGCACCGACAGCCACCTGATGCTGGTTGACCTGCGCCCCAAGAACGTGACGGGCAAGGCAGCGGAAGCGAGTTTGGAACGGGCGCACATGACAGCCAACAAGAACGCTATCCCGTTCGACCCGGCCAAGCCCGCCATCACGTCCGGCATCCGCCTCGGCACGCCCGCCGCCACCACGCGTGGCTTCGGCGCCGCCGAGTTCCGGGAGGTCGGCCTGATGATCGGTGAGGTGCTGGACGGCCTGGCACGGAGCAACGACGGGACCAATGCCGCGATCGAGGCGGCGGTGGGTGCCCGGGTGCAGGCCATGTGTGCCCGGTTCCCGATCTATGCCTAATCGTAGCAGGTGAACTGCCCCTTCTGCGGCCACGCCGATACGCAGGTGAAGGATAGCCGGCCAACGGATGACGGCTCGGCTATCCGGCGGCGGCGATTCTGCGGTTCATGCAGCCAGCGGTTTACCACCGTCGAACGCGTTCAGTTGCGTGAGTTGGTGGTCGTCAAATCCGACTCTCGCCGGGTGCCATTCGACCGGGATAAGCTGTCACGCAGCATCCGCATCGCGCTCCGCAAGCGGCCGGTGACGGAGGAGCGGCTGGAGCGGATCGTGAACGGCATCGTGCGCCAACTGGAGGCAAGCGGTGAGATCGATATCCCGAGCAAGCAGTTGGGCGAGCTGGTGATGGAAACGCTCAAAGAGGTGGACGCCGTCGCCTACGTCCGCTTTGCCAGCGTGTACCGCGATTTCCGGGAGGCAAAGGATTTCGAGGCGTTCCTCGGCTCGCTCGACGAACCGCCGCCCAAACCCAAGGACACGCTGTTATAGACGCTGGATTTGTAGACGACCGGGTGGCCATGCGGTCTGCCATCGGGATGGCTCGGCGCGGCGAAGGGTACACCTGGCCCAATCCCTCCGTCGGCTGCGTCATCGTGCAGAACGGCCGGGTGGTGGCGCGCGGGCGCACAGCCCCGGGCGGCCGGCCGCATGCGGAGGTGCAGGCGCTGACGATGGCAGGCGACCAGGCGCCGGGTGCCACGGCCTACTTGACGCTGGAACCCTGCAGTCATCACGGTCAAACCGCCCCCTGTGCGGACGCGCTGATTGCCGCGGGAGTGGCCCGGGTAGTCGTGGCGTGCAGCGACCCGGACCCCCGCGTGAACGGTCAGGGGCTCGCCCGGCTGCGCGCGGCAAACGTCCAGGTCGAAACCGGCTTGTTGGCGCAGGAAGCCACGCCCACGCTGGCTGGCTTTTTCACCCGTATCCGCGAGGGCCGGCCGCTGGTGACATTGAAAATTGCCAGCACGCTGGATGGCCGGATCGCGACGTCGACAGGCGAAAGCCGCTGGCTCACCGGGCCGGAGGCGCGCCGGGCCGGGCACCTGATGCGGGCGCGGCACGATGCGATTTTGGTAGGCATCGGCACCGTGTTGGCCGACGATCCGGCGCTCACGTGTCGCATCCCGGGCCTGCGCAACCCCGTGCGGATCGTACTGGACCGCACGCTGCGTACGCCGGCCCGCGCGCAAGTGCTGGACGACGCGGCGCCCACCTGGCTCGTGCACGACGGCAGCGCCTATCGCGGCGACGCCACGCTGATCGAGGTGCCAACCCTACCCGGATCCGTTGGGGGCGGCCTCGACCTGCGCGCAATGATGCAGGCTCTGGGTGCGCAGGGGCTGAATTCCGTGCTAGTGGAGGGCGGGGCAGCGGTGTCCGGTGCGTTGCTGCGGCTTGGCCTCGTGGACCGCATCATGTGGTTCCATGCGCCCGCCATCATGGGCAATGACGGCCTGGCCGCGCTGCGCCTATCGTCCGGCCCTATGGCAGAATTACGCCGCTTTACCCATGTACGACACGAACGCCTGGGGAATGACATGCTGACCGAGTTGCACGCCTAATGGTTGCCCTCTGATGTTCACCGGCATCGTCACCGGCACCGGCACCGTCCGAGCCATGGCCCCAACCGGCGCCGGACAGGACATGCGCATGGTGATCGCGGCGCCGTGGGCCGACACGGAAAGCATAGCGGTGGGTGCCAGCATCGCCTGTGCCGGGTGTTGCCTGACAGCCGTGATGCTGGGGCCAGACTGGTTCGCGGTAGACGTATCGGGCGAGACGCTGGCCTGCACGCAGCTGGGCGGGTGGGAACCGGGCACGCGCTTGAATCTTGAACGGTCGTTGAAGGTGGGAGACGAGCTGGGCGGCCATATCGTCAGTGGGCACGTGGACGGGCTCGGCACCGTGCGCACCGTGGAACCAGAAAACGGCTCCTGGCGGGTCACCATCGCGGTGCCGGTGGCGCTGTCCCGTTTCATCGCGGCTAAGGGGAGTGTGGCCGTCGACGGCGTGTCACTGACCGTCAACACGGTGACGGGCGACACGTTTGGGCTGAATATCATTCCGCACACCTGGACCCACACCACACTCGGTACGCTGGCGCCCGGAGCCCGCGTACACATCGAAATCGACATGCTGGCCCGGTACGTCGCTCGGCTTGCGGAGGTTGCAGCGTGAAACAGGCTCTTCTCTCAGACTATCTGTGCAGCGCCGAGGACCTTATCGAAGAGGCGCGCGCCGGCCGCATGTTCATTCTGGTGGACGACGAAGACCGGGAGAACGAGGGCGACCTGGTTATCCCGGCGCAGTTCGCGACGCCCGACGCCGTCAACTTCATGGCCCGCTACGCCCGCGGCCTGATCTGCCTCGCCATGACCCGGCAGCGCGTCGATCAGTTGGGGCTGCACCTTATGCCGCAAAGCAACGTGAGCCGGCACCAAACGGCGTTCACGGTTTCGATCGAGGCGCGGGACGGGGTGACGACCGGTATCTCTGCTGCCGACCGGGCGCGGACGATCGCCGTGGCGATCCATCACGAGACGGGGCGGGACGGGATCGTGACGCCGGGCCACGTCTTCCCGCTGGTGGCGCGCGACGGTGGCACGCTGGTCCGCGCCGGGCATACGGAGGCGGCGGTGGACCTGGCGCGCCTGGCAGGCCTCACCCCCGCCGGGGTGATCTGTGAGATCATGAACGATGATGGCACCATGGCGCGCCTGCCCGACCTGGTGGCGTTCGCGCAGCATCATGGGTTGAAACTCGGCACCATTGCGGACCTCATCGCGCACCGGCGCCGGACGGAGCGGCTTGTGGTGCGACGGACGGAGGCGGTGCTGCAGCACGCCGTGGGGGGCGACTGGCGCATGCAGGTCTATGCCAACACGATCGACGGGTCGGAGCACATCGTGCTGACCAAGGGCGACGTGGCGGCACCCCAGCCGCTACTGGTGCGAATGCATGCGGTGGATTTGGTGAGCGACATGCTGGGCGGCCCGCAATGGTCGGCGCTGCATGGTGCAATGCGCGCGGTGGCCGATGAGGGGCGGGGCGCGATCGTGCTGATCCGTGACACGCGGCCGTCGGCGCTGTCGGAGCGCGTGGCCGGGATGCAGGGGACGCCGCGGCCACAGGCGTTCTTGCGTGACTACGGCATTGGGGCGCAAATCCTGGTCGATCTCGGCGTGCGGGACATGGTGCTGCTCAGTAACCACCGCCGGACCGTGATTGGCTTGGAAGGATATGGCTTGAACATCGTGGACCAGCGCCCGATCGAGGGTGCGCCTGAATGACAGTACGACAATGAGTACCGCTGATATGCCGGTGCCGGCGGCGCAGCCGATGGCGGCGCACGTGCTGGTGGTGCGCGCCCCGTATTACCGCGACGTGGTGGACGGCATGGCGGCGGGAGCGGCGCGTATGCTGGCCGCGGCCGGGACGACGCATGACACGCTGGATGTGGCCGGCGCGTTCGAACTGGCGCAGGCCATCCGAATCGCGCTGCGTGGCCCCCAGCGTTACGACGGGTATGTCGCGCTCGGCTGCGTCGTGCGGGGTGAGACGGACCATTACGAATTCATCTGCCGCACGAGCCTGGATGGGTTGATGCAGGTGGCGTTGCAATATGGCCTGGCGATGGGCACCGGGCTGCTGACCGTAAGCGACTTGGCGCAGGCCGTCGCGCGGTCGTCGGACGACACGCATAACAAGGGTGCGGAAGCTGCCGCGGCCGCCCTTAGCCAGATCGCCATCATGCGCCGGTTTAACTGATGGCCCGCAAGAATGCAGGCCGTCCCCGGACCGCCAGCCGCGTCGCCGCGGTGCAGGCACTGTTTCAAAGCGAGCAAGGTGGCGAACCGGCTGAAGCCGTAATCCAGCAATTTATTCGCCACCGCCTGGGCGAACTCCCCGGTCCGGAGCACGCGGGTGGCGGCGGCTTCGAAGAGGGGCGCGCGCCGGATGCGCACGTGCCGCTATTCCAGGAGATCGTCCGCACGGCCGTGTTGGAGCAGGACCGGCTAGATTCGCTGATCGTCGCCGCGCTCCCAGCCGAGTGGCCGATCCACCGGCTCGACCCCGTGTTGCGCGCCCTCATCCGCTGCGCCGGGGCGGAGCTGACCCTGGCCGACGGCCCGCCTGCACGCGTGGTGATCAGCGAGTACCTGGACATCGCGCATGGCTTCTTCACCGGGGAGGAGCCGCGCATGGTCAACGGCCTATTGGATCGGCTGTCGCGCGATTTGCGCCCCGGCGACTTCGCGGCGGCCCCCCCCGCACCCGCGTGACGCTGCCGGCCGAGTTCGGCCTAATCGCGCGTCATTTCCGTCCGCTGGCCGGGCCCGGTGCGCTCGACTTGCTGGACGACGCGGCGGTTGTCACGCCGCCGCCCGGGCGGGAGCTGGTGCTGACGACGGACACGATCGTGGCGGGCGTGCACTACCTGCCGGCCGATCCGCCGGGCCTGGTCGCGCAAAAGCTGCTGCGGGTCAGCCTGTCCGACCTGGCGGCTATGGGCGCGGTGCCATGGGCGTACCTGCTGAACGTCTCCGTCCCACGCGAGACGCCCGGCGCGTGGTGGACGGCGTTCGTGGCCGGGCTGGCGCTAGACCAGGCGGCGTTTGGCCTGACTTTACTGGGCGGTGATACGACCTCGACCCCCGGCCCGGTGTCATTGACGGCTACGCTGCTGGGCCATATCGCCCCCGGCCAGGCGCTGCGTCGGGTGGGCGCGCGGTTGGGCGATGGGCTGTGGGTGACGGGCACGATCGGCGATGGCGCGCTGGGCCTGCGCGCGCTGCGGGGTGAGTTGCCCGACCCAGACAGTTTCCTAGCTGGACGATACCGTCTGCCACAGCCCCGGCTAGGGCTGGCGCTGTACGGCGTGGCGCACGCCGGCATGGACGTGTCGGACGGGCTGCTGCAGGACTCCGGGCACCTGGCGCGGGCCGCCGGCTTGGGTGTCGAGATCGACGCGGCGCTGGTCCCGCTCTCCGCCGCCGCGCGTGCCGCCGGGCCGGATTGGCTGGCGACGTGCCTGACAGGCGGTGACGATTACGAGTTGCTACTGGCCGTGCCGGACGGTGCCGTGCCGGACGGTGCCGTAGGGGATGTCCCTGTGCCGTTCACGCGCATTGGGCGGTTTATCGAAGGGTCGGGCGTGCAGGTGCTGAACGGGCCGGACTTGAAGGGTGGCGGTTGGAGCCACTTTTGACATCACTGAAAGCCAAACACCCGCGCGGGCGTGTCGCAGAACACGGCTTGCCGCGCCGCGTCGTCCGGCAGCATTTCCGCGGCCAGCAACAGTAATGGCCCGTAATCGATTCGCTCCGGCGCGCGAAGGAAGGGCCAGTCGGAACCCCAAACCGTCTGCGCCGGGGTGAACGCATCCAGCAGCGCCGCGACGTATGGGCTGGCGTCGTCATACGGGTGGCTCTGCCGCGAAAACTGGCTGAAACCGGACAGCTTCACCACTGCCCGGCCCGCACGGCCGAGCGCCAGGAGCATCTGAAACCCGGGCTGGCCTAGGCCAAGGGCAGGGTCCGGGCGGCCGCAATGGTCGAACACCAAAGATACCTGCGTTTGGTCCAGCAGGGGCTGCAGTGCCAGCAGCTCATCGCCCCGCACCTGCACCTGTAAAAACAGGCCCAAATCGGTCATAGCGCGCAGCAACTCGCCTGCGTGGGCGTAGTAGGCGGTGCCATGGAACGGTGTGTTGAATGCAACGCCCACCACCCCAAGGGTCTGCAAGCGCACCAAGTCCGCGGGGGTGGCCGATAACGGCACGACCGCCACCGCCTTGAACCGGCCCTCACCCCGGGTCAGCGCGTCCATCACCGGGCTCAGGTCCTCGCCATAGCCGGAGTTGGTGGCGACCAGTAGCCCCTGCTGCACGCCATGCTGGTCCATGATGCGCAGCAGGGTGTCCACGGGCGCCACCTCTTGCCCGCTGGGTCGGTAGCGCGTGCCCGGCTGGAACGGGAACCGCGCCGGGTCGATCACGTGGCAGTGGCAGTCGATGATGCTCAGATCGTTGCCTCCACCGCAGCCCGCAGCTCCGGAGTGATTTCGGGCGCCACACCCCACCACGCCTCGAACGCCGGGCGGGCTTGGTGCAGCAGCATGCCCAGCCCGTTCACGACAGGGTTGCCGCGCGCCGCCGCCGCCGCCAGCAGGGGCGAGGTGAGCGGGTTGTAGATGATGTCGCACACCAGCACGTCGCGGGGCAGGGCGTCCAGGCGCAAGTCCAGCGCTTCGTGCCCGGCCATGCCCTGGTTGGTGGTGTTGACCAGCAGCGCCGCCCCGGCCAGCGCGTCATGCCGGTCGCTCCAGGGCAGGACCTCGACCGCGCCGCCCACATCGTCCCGCAGTGCCTGCGCCCGCGCGAGCGTGCGGTTTAGCAGCCGGATGGACGGCACCCCTGCTTCCAATAGGCTCACGACGATTCCCCGTGCGGCCCCGCCCGCGCCCAGCACCACGGCCGCGCCGGCCCCTGGCACCCAACCGGCCTTGCCGCCGTGCAGGTTCTGGATAAAGCCATAACCGTCCTTGTTGTAGCCGCTGAGCGATCCGTCGGCTTCCACCACAATCAGGTTGACCGCCCCCATGCGCTGCGCCGTCGCGTCCAGCCGGTCCATCAGCCGGGCGGCGGTCTCCTTGTGCGGCATAGTCACGTTGGCACCGGCAAACCCTAACGCAGGCAGCCCGCGCAGCGCCGCCTCCAGCGCATCGGGTGCCACGGCCAGGCGCACGTAGTCACCCGCCAGGCCGTAGCGATCCAGCCAATAGCGGAAGATCATGGGCGACCGGGACGAGCTGACCGGCAGGCCGATCAGCCCGGCGACCCGATATGCCACGGCCGCTACTTCCGGCCCAGTGGCGGCAGCGTTTCGGTGATGATCTGCTTGCCGTCCTTGACCTCGACCAGATAGCTCTCGCGGTCCAGGTCGCCCTTGTCGTCGTAGCTGACGTCCATCAGCAGGCCGGGGTAATCCTTGGCCGAGAAACGCGCGCCATGCAGCGTGGCGGCGAACTGGGCGCGGTCGAAGCGGCCCATCCGCTCCGTCACGGCCTTGATCAGGTATATCGCGGTGTAGCCTTTCAGGCCGTTATGATCGCTGGCATGGCCATAGGCGGCTTTGAACTTGCGGGCGAAATCCACGACCAGCGGGTTCGGCGCATCCGCACTGAGCCCCACATGTGCGCTCACGTTGTTGGCGGCCCGGCCTGCCAGGTCCACGACGCGCTGGCTGGCCAGCACCGTCTCGCCAATCACCGGGCTGTCGTAGCCGAGCTTGCGCAGCGCGATTAGGAAGCGGGCGCTCTCTTCTTCGTTCATGTAAACGAACAGGGCGTCGGCATGCACCTGGGCCACGTTCACAACGGTCGCCGAGTAATCGGTCTGGCCGGGTTCGGTCGAGATGTCGGCCGCGACCTTGATGCCGCGCGCCGTCAGTTCCTTGACCATCGTGTCATGGCCGCCCTTGCCGAAATCATTGGCGATCCAGACGATCGAAACCGACTTCATACCCTGCTTTTGCATGTAGCTCGCGACCTTCGGCATTGCGTTGGCCTGGCTGAACGAGGTGCGGAACAGGAACTTCGCCCCCTGCTGCGTCAGCATCGCCGCCTCACCCCCCATGATCATCGGGATGCCGGCGTCTTCGTTGACCGCCATGGCCACGTTGACGTCCCCGGAAAAGATCGGGCCGATCGTCACATAGGGGTCTTCGTCAGCCGCCTTGGTCGCGACGGCCTTCGCGATCTGTGCCTGGCTTTGGTTATCCTGATGCGACAGGTCGATCTTGCGGTTAAGGATACCGCCCGCCGCGTTGATCTCCTTTGCAGCCAAATCCGCCCCCTCCTGGAACATGCTGCCCGAGGTGACACCGGTGCCCGACAGCTCGACATTGTCGATAATCTTCACCGTGGGATCGGCAGCCGTACCCAGGCGTGGGGCGAGCAGCAGGGCGGTCGTAAGCAGCAAGGTAATACGGCGGTTGAGCATGGTCGTTTCCCCTTATGTTTTTTGTGGCATGAGCGCTTTGCCGAGAAAGACGCGGTTGAGGTCTGGATCATGCAGCAACGTGGTGGCCGGGCTGTCGAGCATCAGGCGCCCGCCTTCCAGTAGCAGCACGCGGTCCGACACGGCCAGCGCGGCGCGCACATTCTGTTCGACCATCATGACGGTCGTGCCGGTGTTGGCCAGGTCCCGCAGCAGTGCGAACACCTGCTGGTTCACGATGGGCGACAGGCCGATCGACGGTTCGTCCACCAGGATGACGCTTGGCCGTAACTGTAGGGCACGCGCGATCTCAAGCTGCTTCTGCTCGCCGCCCGACAGGGTGCTCGCCTGATTATCGATCCGGGCCTGCAAATGCGGAAAGCGGCCGATTGCTTCGTCGAAGCGGGCCCGGCGCTGGCCGGGGGCTACGGTTATCGCCCCCAGTTCCAGGTTGTGCCTGACGCTGAGGGACGGGAACAGGTTGCGGCCTTGCGGGATGAAGGCCACACCTTCGCGAAGCATCGCCGCCGGGGCGTATCCGCCAACGGGCTTACCGCCCAGCGCGATCTGCCCGGCGCGCGGAACCACCAGCCCGAACAGCGTCTTCAGCACCGTCGACTTGCCAGCGCCATTGGGGCCGATCAGCAGCGTGATCTCACCAGGCCGCGCGCCCAGCGTCAGCTCGTTCAGGATCGTGAGCGCGCCATAGCCCGCAACCACACTCGTGAAGGTGATGAGGTCAGCCGCCAAGATACGCCTCCAGCACGGCGCGGTCGGCCTGCACTGCGGCGGGGGTGCCCTCGGCCAAAATCTTGCCCTGCGCCATGCAGATGACGCGGGAGCAGAGGTTCATCACGAAGTCCATGTTGTGCTCGATGACGATGAACGTCGTGCCATGTTCGCCATTCACCCGGCGCAGCAGAGCCGTGAGTGCATCGACCAGGGCCGGGTTCACGCCAGCGCACGGCTCGTCCAGCAACACCAGGCGGGGGCGGCTCATGAAGGCCATGGCGATATCAACCAGCTTTTGCTGGCCATAGGATAGGCTGCCCGCAGCCAGGTGCGCGACATGGCCGATGCGGAACAGGGCGATGATGTCGTCCGCGCGCCCACCCAGCCCGCCCTCCGGTGCCGCAAATAGCCGGCGCCACTTCGCCCCGCCAAACTCCTGCCCGGCGGCGATAAGGTTGTCCCGCACCGACAGCTTGCCGAACACTTGCAGGCTTTGGAACGTACGGCCAATGCCCAGCCGCGACAGGCGCAGCGGGGCCATGCCGGTGATGGGCGTACCCGCGAACGCGACGGTGCCGGAGGTGGGGGTGACCTGGCCCAATATGGCGTTGAATAGCGTTGTCTTGCCGCTGCCGTTGGGGCCGATCACGCCCAGTATCTCACCCGGTAACACGCTGAAGCTGACGCCATCGACGGCGCGGATGGCCCCGTACGACCGGCGCATGTCCTGCACGTCCAGCAGAGTGCTCATACCCGCACCGGGCGAAGGGCGCGCAAACGGTCCGGGATCGACAGCAAGCCGCCGGGTAGCCAGACCATCATGACGACGATCAGCGTGCCGAATACGGCCAGGTACCAGGTCTGGGCAAAGCGTAACCACTCCGGCAGCAACACGACGATGACAGCGCCGACGGCCGGGCCAAAGAACCGGCCGGATCCGCCCGCCACAATCATCAGCAACATCGAGAGCGAGGTGGAGACGTTGAACGACGCGGGCTCTACCAAGCCCACCAACGGGGCGAACAGCGCGCCGGCGACCCCGGCATAGGCGGCACCGATCGCGAACGCGAGCAGGGTGTAGAATGTCGTGTCGATGCCCACACTCTCGGCGCGGATCGGGTTGTCACGCAGTGCGGCAAAGGCGCGGCCCCAGGGTGAGCGTAACAGCAACGCCATTAGGACGCCCATCGCAACGGTAATGACCCAGGTGAGCTGAAAGAAGTCGCCGGGCGCACGCAACCGCCAGCCGGCGATTATTGGGCGCGGGATATTGTTGATGCCAAAGCTGCCGCCGGTCAGCCAATCCTCGTTCCGCAACACCAGATAAACCAGGACATTGAAGCCGAGCGTGGCGAAGGCAAGGTAGTGGTGCTGCACCCGCAGCGCCGGGAAGCCGAGCATCAGCCCCACCACGAAGCACAGCAGCGCCGACAGCGGCAGCGCGGCCACGAACGGCAGGCCGGCCTTGAGCGCGATCGCGGTCGTGTAGGCGCCGATGCCCCAGAACGCAGCCTGCCCCAGCGAAATCTGCCCGGCGTAGCCCACCGTCAGGTTCAGCCCCATGCCCGCCAGCACGTAGATCGCCCACAACGTTATGATGTAGGTCCCGTAATTCTTGAGCCCGAGTGGCGCGAAATAGATCGCGATGCAGACCACCGTAGCCAGCAGCAGCCGGACCCGGGCGTTCAAACCTTACGTTCCTCTGGGCGGCCCAGCAGGCCTTCGGGCTTAAACAGGATGACGGCCATGAACAACACCAGCGCCACGCCGTCCTTGTAACCAGGCGAGATGTAGGCTCCGACCAGGTTTTCCGACACGCCGACGATGACCCCGCCCAGCAAAGCGCCGCGGCTGTTGTTGAAGCCGCCGATGATGGCCGCGTAGATCGCTTTCAGCCCGATCGTGTCGCCCATGTCGAATTTGGCGAGGTAGGAGGGCGTGACCAGCAGCGCCGTTGTGGCGGCCAATGCTGCGTTGATCAGGAAAGCATACAGCACCATCCGCTGCGCATCGATGCCCAGCACTACCGCGGCCTCGCGGTTTTGCGCGACCGCCTGCATGGCGCGGCCCGTGAGCGTGCCGTTTAGGAACGCCTGCAACCCCGCCACCAGCCCGCCCGCCACCAGCACGGTGCCGATGTCGCTGAATGAAAGCCGGACGCCGCCCCAATTGACCAGCGTTTCGGAAAATATCGAGGGAAAGGTGTAGACCTGCGACGAGTAAGCGATCCGCACCGTCTGTTTCAGCGCAATCGACAGGCCGAGCGTGGCGATGACCAGCGGGATCACGCCATGCTGGATCATGGGGTCGACCACCGCGCGCTTGAAGCCGAACCCGAGTACGGCCATTGAGATCAGCATGGTCGTGGCAAAGGCCAGCGGCAGCGGCAGGCCGAGCTGGGCCAGGCAGAACAGCATAATGAACGCCGGCAGCATTACCATCTCGCCAAGGGCGAAGTTGATCGTGCCCGACGCCTGCCACAGCAGCGTGAAGCCCAGCGCCGCCAGCGCGTAGCACGAGCCGGTCGCGGTGCCGGAGACGATGAGCTGGAGAAAATCGCTCATTCGGCGTCATACAACCGGGGTTGGAAGCGTCTGGCCGGCGAAATGCGCGTCGAGATTGGCGAGCATCAGGTCGGCCATGGCCTGCCGTGTCTCACCAGTGGCGCTCGCGACGTGCGGGGTCAGGACCACGTTTGGCAACGCCCACAGTGCCTCCGGCACGCGCGGTTCGTCGGCAAACACGTCCAGCCCCGCGCTTGCGATGCGCCCATCCTGCAACGCGGCGATCAGCGCTGGTTCATCTACGACCGAGCCACGGGCGATATTGACTAGCGTGCCGCGCGGGCCGAGTGCATCTAGCACGGCCCGATCGACCACGCCGCGCGTTTCGGCCGAGGCGGAGACGGCCACGATCAGCACGTCGACGGCGGCGGCGAGCGACGGCAGGTCTGCATGGAACGCGTACGGCACGTCCCGCTTGCTCCGATTATGGTAGGCGATTGTACCGCCAAACGCTTCCAGCCGCCGGGCGATGCCCAGCCCGATGCGACCGAGGCCAAAGATGCCGAAGCGGGCACCCGACACCTTGGTGCCGAGCGGTAGCTCGCCTAACGGCCACAGCCCCCGCCGCACGTGCTGATCGCCGCGCACGATCTGGCGGAGCGTCGCAATCACGAGCCCGATGGCGAGGTCCGCCACATCATCCGTCAGCACGTCGGGGGTGTTGGTGACACGGTAGCCGCGGCGGCGGGCTTCGGCCAGGTCGACCCGGTCGTAGCCCACGCCGTTGATGGCGACGATCTCCAGCGCGGGCAGGGCGGTCGCGACCTCCGCCGGGATGCCGAAATGCCCGCCCGTGACGGCCGCACGCAGATGGGGGCTTTCCTGCGCCAGCAATGCCGCGCGATCTGGCGCGTCGAACCATCGGTGCACGGTGAAGCGCTGCGCCAGCGCGGCCTCGACCGGGGGTGCCATCGGGCAGAGCTGGACGATGTGGATGGTCTTGGGGTCGGTCATGGGATCGGTCATGGGAAGTGGGGCGCTCACTTGATATCGGATTTGATGAACTGCGCCAGTTCGGGCGTGGCCGGATGGGCGAACAGAGTAGCGGACGGGCCGGATTCGTGAATGCGGCCCTGGTGCATGAACACTGTCGTGCTCGCGACCCGGCGGGCGAGTCCCATCTCGTGCGTCACCAGCAGCATCGTCATGCCTTGCCGGGCGAGGTTTTCCATGACGGCCAGCACCTCCCCGGTCAGCTCTGGGTCCAGGGCGGACGTCACTTCGTCAAACAACATCACCTTGGGCCGCATCGCGAGCGAGCGGGCGATGGCGACGCGCTGCTGCTGCCCGCCCGACAGCTCGTCCGGATAGGCGCTGAACTTCTCCGGCATACCCACCAGCGCTAGCACCTCCTCAGCGATGCGCCGGGTCTCGGCACCCGTCACGCCCTTCACGATGCGGGGTGCAAGCATGATGTTGGCACCGACCGACAAATGCGGAAATAGATTGTAGCTTTGGAAGACGATGCCGACGTCCTTGCGGAGCTGGCGCAGCGCGGCCTTGTCGGTACTGACCGTGTGCCCGGCGATGGTGATCGTGCCGGACTGGATGCTCTCCAGCCCGTTCACGCAGCGGAGCAGCGTCGATTTGCCAGAGCCGGAGCGGCCAATCAGCGCCGTCACCTCGCCCTTTTCCACCGTGAGCGACACGCCCTTCAGCACCTCCAGCGGGCCGAAGGATTTGTGCACCTTGTCAATGACCACTTCGGGCATGGAGCTTCCTTTCCATCCGGCGCGACAGACGGGATAGCGGGTAGCAGATAGCGAAATACAGCGCCGCCACGACCATGAAAACGCGGAATGGCTGGAAGGTCGAGTTGTTGATCAATTGCCCAGCGCGCGCGAGCTCCACAAAACCGATCAATGACGCGATCGAGGTGTTCTTAACCACCTGTACCGCAAAGCCCACGGTGGACGGCAATGACAGGCGCAGGGCCTGCGGCAGGATCACGTGGCGGAGTTGCTGCGCCCGGGTCATGGCGAGCGAGGCCGAGCCCTCCCATTGCGGCTTCGGCACCGACTGGATGGAACCGCGCCAGATTTCACCAAGGTAGCCCGACACATAGATCGTCATGGAGATGCCCGCCGCGACCAAGGGCGGCAGCTGGTAGCCCAGGAGGCTGAGGCCATAGAACGACAGGAACAGGATCATCAGCACTGGGATGCCCTGCACGATCTGGATGTACGTGCCCGCGGCGATCCGCAGCCACGCGGCGGGCGAGACGCGGGCCAGCGCCAGAAAGAACCCGGCGATACCACCGCCCACCAGGCCCAGCGCTGTCAGGATCAAGGTCCACTGCACCGACTGCACGATGAACCAGATCTCGGACCAGCCGAACGAGCGGAAAATCATACCGCGGCCGTCGCGACTGATCTCAGCACTCGACGCGTGGTGCGCCGCCCGAATAGCCACAGCCCGATTAGCGCCAAAATGCCGCGCAATACCAAGGCCAGCGCCAAATAGATGCCGGTGATGGCCAGATAGACCTCGAACGACCGGTAGGATTGCGACTGCACGTAGGACGCGGCGGCGGTGAGCTCGGTCGCTGAAATGGCGGAGCAGATTGACGACGCCAGCATCATCAGCACGAATTGCGAGCAGAGCGCCGGGTACACTTTTTGGATGGCGGGCAGGATGATGATGTAGCGGTAGATCTGGAACTGGGTGAAGCCAAGCGCCTCACCCGCCTCGATCTGCGACGGGTGGATCGCCTCGATCCCGGCGCGGATGATCTCGGTGGAATAGGCGGCAAGGTTGATGGTCATGCCGATGAGCGCCGCCGCCACGGCGCCCACCCGTAGCCCAATGCCGGGCAGGCCGAAGTAAATCAGGAACAGCTGGATCAGGAACGGTGTGTTGCGGATCAGCTCGACATAGCCGTCCACCAGTGCCCGCACGACCCGGCCTGATGCAGAGCGTAGGGTGGCCAGTACAGTACCCGCGGCAGCGCCCAGCAGGATCGACACCACCGAAAGCTGGATCGTCAGCCACAAGCCGGCCAACAACTCGGTCTGATACTGGGCGAGCACGCCGAATTGGAAGGTGTAGTTCATGGTATCAACCACCCGGCATACGCGCCGGGTGGCTGGCCCCGGCTAGAATGCGGGCAGCGAAGCCGGTAGCGGGTCACCCGTCCATTTGATGGCGATGGCGTCGAGGTCACCGGAGACCTTCATGAGATAAATTGCGGTGTTCAGGTACTGGTGCAACTCGAAATCCTTGGGCTGCACCGCCATAGAATTACCCTGGCGAAAGAACGTAAACCCAATCTGCAACTGCGCCTCTGGCAGCTGCTTCAGCACGCCCGCTGCGACGGTCGAGGGTAGGGCGGTCGCATCCACCTGCCCGGCGATCAGCGCCTGGGCGGACGTGCTGTCGTCTTCGTACACCACGACTTCCATGCCCGGCACCTTTGCCCGGCGCAGCGCCGTTTCCTGCGATGAGCCGCGGTTGACCGCGATCCGCTTGCCCTTCAGGGCATCGAGGTTGTCGAACTTCTGCTTCGGACCGGACACGATGACCATGTTGAAGGCGCTGTAGGGCGACGTGAACATCACCGCCTTTGCCCGCTCACCCGTTGGTGCCAGGGTCGCGACCAGAAAATCCACCTGGCCCGTTTGCAGGGCCGGGATGCGCGCGGGTGGCGTGAGTGGCACGAGCTTTACCGGTAGACCCATGTACTGGCCGATCAGGTTGGCGACATCCACATCATAGCCGGACGGGTTACCGTCCTTGTCCACCATGCCCATCGGCGGCGCTCCCGTTAGCACGCCAATGCGGACCGTGCCGCGGGATTGAATTTCGGCCACCGTCGCAGCGTTCGCGACCCCGGCAGCCAGCAGGACAGCCGCCGCGAGGGCAAGGCGTAGGCGATGCATCATGGTTCCTCCGAAGTCTTATCGTTGATCGCATCAGAGCGTCGCGAGCACGCCGCCGTCAACGTAAAGGATTTGGCCATTCACAAAATCCGATGCCGCGGAGGCGAGGAAGATGGCCGCGCCCTGCAGTTCCTCCACCCGGCCCCAGCGCCCCGCGGGCGTGCGGGTCTTTAGCCATGCGTCGAACACCGGGTCATCGATCAGCGCCTGGTTCAGCGGTGTCGCGAAATAGCCGGGGCCGATCGCGTTGATCTGCAGCCCGTGCCGGGCCCAGTCCGTACACATGCCGCGGGTCAGGTTCTTCACCGCCCCCTTGCTGGCGGTGTAGGGCGCGATGGAGTAGCGCGCCGCCTCGCTCTGCAGGCTAGCGATGTTGATAATCTTGCCGCAGCCCCGGCTGATCATGTGCCGCGCCACCGCTTGGCCCACAAAAAACACACTGTCGACGTTGGTCCGCATGATCTCGTGCCAGGTTTCGACCGGGTAGTCTTCGAGCGGGCCGCGGCGCTGGATGCCCGCGTTGTTGACCAGGATGTCGATGGCCCTCACCGCCTCGATCGCATCGACCGCCGCCGCCACGGCGCGGGGGTCGGTCACGTCGAATGCCGACACGGTGACGCTCAGGCCTTCGGCGCCCAGCGTTTCCGCCGCCTGGGCCAGCTTGGCCGCGTCCCGCCCATTCAGCACCACATGTGCGCCGGCACGGCCCAAGCCCTGCGCCAGTGCATAGCCGATTCCCTGGCCGGACCCGGTAATGAGCGCGGTTTTCCCGGTCAGATCGAATAAACCGACGCTCATGTGTGTCCCATCCCATGCCGGGCCAACTACGGCGTCCCTTGCAGGGCGACGGTTTCAGGTTACGGATAGGGGCGCAAGTAGGGTGCGGTGCGATGAAGGCAGTCACGATCCACGGTAAGGGCGACTTGCGGTTGGACGACGTGCCAGCCCCCACGCCCGGCCCTGGCGAGGTGCTGGTCCGCATGGGCGCAGGCGGCATATGTGGCTCCGACATGAGCTATCTGGCCAAGGGGGGCGTGGGCGACTTCAAGATACGCGAGCCGCTGGTTGTGGGCCACGAGATCGCCGGTACGGTCGTGCAACTGGGCACCGGTGTGGACGCAGTGACGCCGGGTACCCGCGTGGCGGTGGACCCGAGCCGCCCGTGCCTGCATTGCGAGTACTGCCGGGCGGGGCGCAGCAATCTATGCCGGCACATGCGGTTTTTCGGCTCAGCGTCTGTGTTCCCGCATGTGCAGGGCGCGTTCGCCGAGACGTTCGTCTGCCGGGCGGACCAGCTGCATCCCATCCCGGACAGCATGGACTTCCGCACGGCCGCACTGGCCGAGCCGTTTGCGGTGGCGCTGCACGGCGTGCGCCGGGCGGGTGAGGTGTTCGGCCAGCACGTCATGATCACGGGCGTAGGCCCGATCGGTATGTTGACGGTGATGGCCGTGCGTCATGCCGGGGCCGCCAGCATCACGGTCACGGATTTGGTGGACGAACCGTTGGAGCTGGCGCGGGCAGCCGGGGCGGACACTGTGATCAACGTTGCCAAAGAGCCGGAGCGGCTTGCCGCGTACGAGGCCAACAAGGGCTATTTCGCCATCGGCCTGGAAGCCACCGGCTCGCCCATGGCATTAGCCGGCCTGTTCCGCGTCGTCCGGCCGGGCGGGCGCATTGTCCAGCTTGGCATCCTGCCGCCCGGGGACGTGCCGGTGCCAGTGAACCTGTTGGTGACGCGTGAGATCGACTATCTGGGCGCGTTCCGCTTCTCGCAAGAATTCGCACAGGCCGTGGCGCTGCTGGCGAGTGGGCGGATCGACATGACGCCGGTGCTATCGGCCGACTTGCCCGTGGCCCAGGTGGCCGAGGCGTTCGCGCTGGCGATGGACCGAACCCGGTCGATCAAGGTGCATCTC
>JANONC010000365.1:0-3432 GCA_031420655.1 Rhodospirillales bacterium
GGCCCGCGAGCGCCAGCCGCACCGCATGCTCGATACTCGCGATAACGGCTGGCGCGTTGCGTGGATCGGGCCGGCCCAGAAGTGCGGGGTGATAGAGGCCCACGCGCAGCACCGGAAGCGCGCGTCCGAACACGGCGGCAGCCTCGGACGGGTGCTCGATTTCCTGCACCGGACCACGGAGGCGGCTGGGGTCGTCCAGCGCGCAGAACACCGGGCCGGTTTCGCACAGCCGGGCATAGGCGGCGGCGGTAATTTCGCCACCGATGCCGGCCGGGTCGCCCATGGTGAGTGCTAGCATGGGTTAGATATGAAGGGCGCGGCCCTCGACGGCCAGGGCAGCTTCTTTCACAGCCTCGCTCAGCGTGGGGTGGCCGTGGCAAATGCGGGCCACATCCTCGCTGCTGGCACCGAATTCCATGGCGGTGGCCAGTTCGGCAATCAGCGTTCCGGCGTCTGGGCCGATGATGTGGGCGCCCAGGATACGATCGCTGTGGCTATCGGCTAGGATTTTAACGAAGCCGTCCGTTGCACCCATGGCGCGGGCGCGGCCGTTGGCGGTGAATGGGAATTTGCCTACCTTGTAGGACGTGCCAGCCTTCTTCAGTTCTTCCTCATTCTGGCCGATGCTGGCCACTTCGGGCCAGGTGTAGACGATGCCGGGGATAACGCCGTAATTCACGTGCCCGGCCTGCCCAGCGATTCGTTCGGCCAGGGCCACGCCCTCTTCTTCGGCCTTATGGGCCAGCATGGGGCCCGCGATCACGTCGCCAATGGCGTAAATGCCCGGGACGTTGGTGGCGTAATGCCCATCCACCACCACCCGGCCGCGATCGTCCAGCGCCACGCCCGCTTCGGCCAGGCCGAGCGACCCGGTGTAGGCGCGCCGTCCGATCGCGACCAGCACCACGTCCGCTGTCAGCTCCTGGGCCTCGCCAACCTTAGACGGTTCCAGGGTCAGCACCACGCCCTCGTTCGTGTGGCGGGCACCCGTCACCTTCGTGCCCAGCCGGAACGTAATGCCCTGCTTGCTCAGCACACGCTCGAACGTCGTGGCGATTTCCCCATCCATGCCGGGCACCAGGCGGTCGAGGTATTCCACGACCGTCACTTCGGCACCCAGGCGCTTCCACACGCTGCCGAGCTCCAGCCCGATATAGCCACCGCCGATCACCACCAGCCGCTTGGGCACGGTATCAAGCTCCAATGCGCCGGTGCTGTCGACGATCGTGCGGTTGTCCACGTCCACACCGGGGAGTGGCGCAGGTTCGGAGCCCGTGGCGATCACGATGTGCTTCGCGCCATAGGCGGTCCCGTCCACCTCGACCACGCCGGGCTTGGACACGCGGCCTTCGCCCTTTAGCCACGTGACCTTGTTCTTCTTGAACAGGAACTCGACGCCCTTCACGTTGGCACCGACAACTTCGGACTTACGGGCCATCATGCGGGCGAGGTCGACCTTGACCCCTTCGATCATAATGCCGTGATCCTGGAAGTGCTGCGTCGCCTCGACATAGTTCTCGCTGGACTGCAGCAGGGCCTTGCTTGGGATGCAGCCGATATTCAGGCAGGTGCCACCCAGCGTCGCGCGTTTTTCGACGCACGCCGTGCGTAGGCCGAGTTGCGCGGCGCGGATCGCGCACACATAGCCACCGGGCCCGCTGCCGATGACGATCACGTCGAAATTATCCATATCGATTACAGCCCTAGCAGCAGACGCCGCGGGTCCTCCACGCCTTCTTTGACACGAACGAGGAAGCTCACCGCCTCTTTTCCATCTACGATGCGGTGGTCGTAAGACAAGGCAAGATACATCATCGGCCGGATTACGACCTGCCCGCCCACCGCCATGGGACGGTCTTGGATTTTATGCATGCCGAGAATGCCCGATTGCGGCGCGTTCAGGATTGGCGTGCTCATCAAACTGCCATAGACGCCGCCGTTGGTTATGGTGAACGTGCCACCCGACAGCTCGTCGATCTTCAGCTGGCCATCGCGCGCACGGCGGCCGAAATCACCGATCGCCTTTTCGATTCCGGCGAAGCCCAGCGCGTCGGCATGGCGCACAACGGGCACGACCAGGCCGTTCGGGCCGCCCACGGCGATGCCCATGTGGACGAAGTTCTTATAGACGATTTCGTCACCCTGGATCTCGGCATTGACGGCCGGAAACTCTTTGAGCGCGGTGATGCAGGCCTGGACAAAGAACGACATGAAGCCGAGGCGCACGCCGCCGTGCTTCTTCTCGAACGCGTCTTTGTATTCCGTCCGCAGCGCCATGGCGGCGGTCATGTCGACCTCGTTGAAGGTCGTGAGCATGGCGGCGGTGTTCTGCGCTTCCTTTAGCCGGGTGGCGATGGTGCGGCGCAGGCGGGTCATCTTTACCCGCTCCTCGCCCTCTTGCGGGGCGGATGGGGCAGCGGCCGGCGTGGGCGCGGGCATGGCGGCAGAGCCTGCCAGGAAGTCGAGCACGTCGCCCTTCGTCACCCGGCCATCCTTGCCCGTGCCCGGCACCGAACCCGGCTTCAGCGCATGCTCTTCGATCATCTTCGCGGCGGCCGGCATCGGGGCGTGCGCGACGGGTGCGGCGGTGGGTGCCGGGTCGGCAGCAGGGCGCGAAACGGGACCGACGGGCTTGGGCTGCGGATTCACGCCGGGACTGGGATTGGCCGCGGTGCTGCTGGGTGCCGGCGGGGCAGCAGTGGACGACGGGGCAACACCGACCGCTTCCAGCAGCGCCAGCAGACCGCCGACCTCAACCTCGGCCCCCTCCGCCGCATGGATCACGCCCATCGTGCCGGCCGACGGTGCGTTCACCTCGACGGTCACTTTGTCCGTTTCCAGCTCCACCAGCGGCTCGTCCGCCGCCACCGCCTGCCCGGCCTGCTTCAGCCAGCGGGCAACCGTCGCGGTGGTGACGCTCTCGCCCAGGGTCGGCACCTTGATCTCGGTCGACATGGCTTAGTCCTTAACGGTTCAGAGCCCGAGGGCTTGGGCGACGAGCGCCGCTTGTTGCTGGGCGTGGACGCGGGCCTGTCCCGTCGCTGGGCTGGCAGCCTCTTCCCGGCCCACATAGCTGGGCCGGATATTGCGGCCGAGGGCGGTCATCACCGCCTCGATCCGCCGGTCGACATAGGTCCAGCCGCCATTGTTCATCGGCTCTTCCTGGCACCACACCACTTCGGCATTCTTATAGGGGCCCAAGATGAGCGGCAGTGTCAGGACCGGGAATGGGTATAGCTGCTCGATGCGGATGATGGCGACGTGGGTCAGCTTCTTTTCTCGCCGTTCCGCCAGCAGGTCGTAATAGATCTTGCCGGAGCACAGGACGACGCGCCGCACGGCGTCCGCCGGGTCGATCGGGTCGATCTCCGGCAACACCGTCTGGAACCGGCTGTCACCGGCCATGTCCGCCACGGGGCTCACGGCCAGCTT
>JANONC010000366.1:0-2090 GCA_031420655.1 Rhodospirillales bacterium
ACATGGTCCACATTCACGCCAAGCCGGATCATACACGGTGCTCCATCATTGTGGCCGCAAGGCGCAGGGCGGCGATCAGGCTGCTGGGGTCGGCCCGGCCCTGGCCTGCGATGTCGAACGCAGTGCCGTGATCGGGTGAGGTGCGGATGATGGGCAGCCCCAACGTCACATTCACGCCCGATGCCATGTCCAGCGTTTTTAGCGGGATAAGCGCCTGGTCGTGGTACATACAGATTGCCACGTCGTACCTGGCGCGTGCTCCGGGCGTGAACAGCGTGTCGGGCGGGTGGGGGCCGGTCACGTGCAACCCATCCGCCCGCAGCATGTCGATGGCGGGCTGGATCAGGCCCGCTTCCTCGTTTCCCATCGCACCGCCCTCGCCCGCATGGGGATTAAGGCCCGCGACAGCGAGGCGGGGAGCGGCAATGCCGAACTGGTCGCGCAGTGCGGCCGCGGTGATGCGCGCGGCCAGCACGATCGCCTCGGTCGTGAGCGTATCGAGGGCGGTGCGTAAGCTGACATGGATCGTGACGGGCACGACGCGCAGATGGGCGTTGGCCAGCATCATCACAGGGGGCGCGCCACCTGTGAGCGCCGACAGGAACTCGGTATGGCCGGGGTGAGCGAAGCCTGCGCCATACAAGACTGACTTAGCAATCGGGTTGGTCACGACGGCACCGGCCTGCCCGTCTAGGACGCAGCGGACCGCGCGTTCGATACTGGCGATGACGGCAGGCGCGTTGGCCGGGTCTGGCCGGCCGAGGATGGCGGGGACACGCAGCGGCACGCGCAATACTGGAAGGGCACGGGGGAACACGGCGGCGGCTTCAGCGGGGTCAGTGATCTCCTGCACGGGGCCGGGCAGGCGGGTGGGGTCGTCTAGGGAAAAAAAGGCCGGCCCTGTGGTGCGCAGGGCGGCGTAGGCGGCAACGGTGATTTCGGCGCTGATGCTGGCCGGGTCGCCCATGGTGAGGGCAAGGGGCTTCAAAGCCCTCCCCCGCTTAGGGGAGAGGGTGGGGTGGGGGCCTTGCAGCCTATCCAAGCCGCAACAGCGACAAGATCCCCACCCAAACTCTCCCCCCTGAGCAGCGGAGAGAGCCTAGATGTGCAGCGCACGGCCTTGGACGGCCAGGGCGGCTTCTTTCACGGCTTCGCTCAGCGTCGGGTGGCCGTGGCAGATGCGGGCGACGTCTTCGCTGCTGGCACCGAACTCCATGGCGGTGGCCAGCTCGGCAATCAGCGTACCAGCGTCCGGACCGATGATATGCGCGCCCAGGATGCGGTCGCTGTGGCTGTCGGCCAGGATTTTGACGAAACCGTCCGTGGCACCCATCGCCCGGGCGCGGCCGTTGGCCATGAACGGGAACTTGCCGACCTTGAACGCCGTGCCAGCTTTCTTCAGTTCTTCCTCGGTCTGGCCGATGCTGGCGACTTCGGGCCAAGTGTAGACGATGCCGGGAATAACGCCGTAATTCACGTGACCGGCCTGCCCGGCAATCCGCTCGGCCAACGCGACGCCTTCTTCCTCCGCCTTGTGCGCCAGCATCGGGCCTGCGATCACGTCGCCGACGGCGTAGATGCCAGGGACGTTGGTCGCGTAATGCGCATCCACCACCACCCGGCCGCGCTCATCCAGCGCCACGCCCGCTTCGGCCAGACCGAGCGACCCGGTGTAGGCGCGCCGTCCGATCGCGACCAGCACCACGTCCGCTGTCAGCTCCTGGGCCTCGCCACCCTTAGACGGTTCCAGGGTCAGCACCACGCCCTCGTTCGTGTGGCGGGCACCCGTCACCTTCGTGCCCAGCCGGAACGTAATGCCCTGCTTGCTCAGCACACGCTCGAACGTCTTGGCGATTTCCCCATCCATGCCGGGCACCAGGCGGTCGAGGTATTCCACGACCGTCACTTCGGCACCCAGGCGCTTCCACACGCTGCCGAGCTCCAGCCCGATATAGCCACCGCCGATCACCACCAGTCGCTTGGGCACGGTATCAAGCTCCAATGCGCCGGTGCTGTCGACGATCGTGCGGTTGTCCACGTCCACACCGGGGAGTGGCGCAGGTTCGGAGCCCGTGGCGATCACGATGTGC
>JANONC010000367.1:0-7667 GCA_031420655.1 Rhodospirillales bacterium
CTACCGATCATTTCCGCAACGGGTTTCCGTGTGACATTTGGCCAGAGCCGGCTTGCTCACGACGACCGCAAGGAAATCGCTAGTTTCCATTGTGGACCAAGGTGCCGGCAGGCGCCGCCGCCAGCCCGGTCCGTCTCACCGACCGTGCGCCGGGTCACATGATCTCGCGCCCGTCTCGCTGACCGTGCGTCCATTCTCCAAAAGCCTGCGTCAGGCATCCCCGCCAGTCTTAATCAATGTGCGCCAGAAACCACCCCTGATTGCGCGTCGAGGCGTTCATCATTGCGCGCCGCTACATTTAGCTAAAGACCCTGCACCGTGTCGGACCATCATAACGGCCGTAGGGTGCGCGGGGTCATGCGATCCTTGCGACGGTAGCGGCAGCACCGTGATGGGTCAGGCTGGTGAGCGCGTCTGTCACCGCCTGGCGGAACGGGGCGTGGTGGGGCAGGTCGGTGCCGAACACCGCCGCGATCCCTAGCAGCGCGTCCACCACGGCACCGGGCGGCCCGGCCACGCGCAGATGGCCGGCCAGCGGATCCCGCACGTCGATCGGGCGGCCCCGGTCGTCGGTGCCCTGAACGTAGCGCATCCACCCGGCCACACCCAGCGCCAGCCGGCCAAATGGCGCCCCCACCGCCACGCGGTCCCGCACGGTGTCCAGCAGCCGCTGGGGCAGTTTTTGCGAGCCGTCCATCGCGATCTGCCACGTGCGGTGGTGCAGCGCCGGGTTCTGAAACCGGGCCATCAAGCTACCGGTATACTGGGACAGGTCCAACCCCGGCACCGGCGGTAGCGTGGGGGCTGCCTCTTCCAGCATCAGTCCGCGCGTAAAGTCGTGGAACCCTGGCTCGGCCATGGTGTCCGACACCGTTTCACACCCTGCCAGATAACCCAGATAGGCCAGCGCGGAGTGCGCACCGTTCAGCATGCGCAGCTTTGCTAGTTCGAACGGCGCCACGTCCGTCACGAACGTCGCATCCCAATCCGGGCGGCCGGCGCAGAAATCGTCCTCGATCACCCACTGACTGAATGGCTCTGTCACCACGGGCCAGGCATCGGTCAGGTCCAGCGCCGCACTGATCAAGGCCCGTTCCGCGTCCGTCGTGGCGGGCACGATGCGGTCCACCATTGTGGCGGGGCAACGTAAATCTGACACATACGCTGCCATCGCTGGGTCCCGCAGTGACGCGAATTGCTGCAGGATGCTGTGTACCGTGCGGCCATTGGCCGGCAGGTTATCGCAGCACAGCACGGTGAATGCCGGCAACCCGGCGGCGTGGCGCAAGCGCAGCGCCTCGATCAGCACGCCCGGTGCAGAACACGGAATGTGCGGGTGGGCCAGGTCATGCTGGATGTCCGGGTGCGCGACATCCAACCCGCCAGCCGCGCGGCAATAGCCCTTCTCGGTCACTGTCAGTGACACGATCCGCACGTCCGGCGCGGCCATGGCGGCGCATAGACTAGCGCTGTCACCGGCCACAAGGCCCGTCACGGCACCCACTACCCGCAACCGCTCTGGCCCCGCGTCCCGCACCGCCACCGTGTACAGCCCATCCTGCGGCACCAGCGCGTCCCGCGTGGCCGTACTGCGCAGTGACGCGCCGAGCGTCCCCCAGCGCCGGTCGCCGGCGGCCAGCGCGGCCTCGGTATAAACAGCCTGATGTGCGCGGTGGAAGGCGCCGATCCCCAAATGGACGATGCCGGTCGCCAGCGCGGCCCGGTCGTAGCGGGGACGGACGACGCCGGCGGGTAGCTGCGCCAGGGTGGCGTTGGACAACCTCATGCCTTGGCCGTCTTTGCCCGCGCCACGATCTGGGTGGGGTTCACGAACCGCAGTGCCAGCAGCAGCCAGACCAAGGTCGTGACCATGTACACGACCGCCATGACGTCCACCGCTTGCCCGGCCCGCACGCCGGCCGCGAACACGGCGTAGTACAACGCCACGATCAGCGTCTGGCTTTCGGCGCCTGCCACCAGGAATGTGAGTTCAAACATCGCGATCGTTCGCACCATCACCAGCAGCAGCGCCGCTAGAATGCCGGGTAGGAGCAGCGGCCCAAGCACGCGCACGAATAACTGCAGCGTGGAGGCGCCGAATACCCGCGCAGCCGCCTCGATCCGCGGGTCGATCTGCTCGATGAACGGGATCATCACCAGCACCACAAACGGGATGGCCGGCACCAGGTTGGCCAGGATCACACCCGCCATCGTGCCGCCCAGGCCCACGCGGTACAGCACGGTCGCCATCGGGATACCGTAGGTAAGCGGCGGGACCAGCAGCGGTAACAGAAACAGCAGCATGACGGCGCGCTTACCCGGAAAATCCCGGCGCGCCATCGCATAGGCGGCCGTGACCCCCAGCAGGCCGGACAGCAGCACGACGGCCCCCACGACCTCAAATGTCGTGAGCAGCACGTCCGAGAGCTGGAACTCCTCCCACGCATCCCGGTACCAGTGCGTCGTGAACCCGGTGGGCAACCAGGTGCCGAGCCACCGTGTGGCGAAGCTGTCCAGCACGACAGTTGCGATCACCGCCAATAGGTTCAGGACAAAGAACCCGACCACGGCCCAGACTGCAAAGCTCCATAAGCGGGAGCCGGCGTTGACCGCGCGGATCATCCCTTCGTGCCGCCGACCGGGCCGCGGTAAACCAGCGACCGCGCGCCCAGCACGGCACCCACCACCAGCAACTGCACCCCGCCCATGATCATGGCGATGGCGGCCCCAAGCGACGCGTCATACTGCTCGAACGCCGCATGGTACGCCGCGATAGAAATCACATGCGTGCTGCCCGCCGGTGCGCCGAGCAAGACGGCGGACGGAAACACCGCGAAGGCCTGCACGAACGAAAGGCAGAACGTGACCGCCAGGCCCGGGAGCAGCAGCGGCAGGTAGATGCGCAGGAACCGCCGCCGTGCCCCTGCGCCGAGCGTGGCGGCCGCGTGCTCCAGCGCCGGGTCTATGCCGCTGACGGCCGATAGGGTCAGTAGGAATGTGAACGGGAAGCCGGTGATGACCAGCGACGCGAACACGCCCCAGTAGTTGTTGGTGAGCTTCACGGGCCCGCTTAGCACGCCGGCCCAGATCAACACGCGGTCGAACCAGCCCTGCGGTCCCAGATATGTGAGCAAGCCCTGCGCCACCAGCACGGTGCCGAGCGTCACGGGCAAGACCAGGATGGTCGTGAGCAGCCGTTGGCGTCGCATCAGCCGCACCCGGAACGCGATCGGCACGGCAAGCAGCAGGCTCAGCACCGTCGTGGGCACGGCGAGTGCCAGGGTATGGCCGATCGTCTCCCGCATGAACGGGTCGGCGAAGAAGCGGCGGTAGCTGTCGTAAAATGGGCCGACTTTCGGGGCTAAAGACACGGCTACGCCATACGCGAACGGGTAGACGAACAGCGCGACCAAGGCCAGCAAAGCGGGGGCTGCCAACAGCGTCGTGCCATCCAGCCCCCGTGCCGCTAGCCGCAGGCGGAGCGGGACGGGGGCGGCCAGGGTGGTCATGCCGGGTAGCTCAGGATTTGCTCCGGCCGCGCGGCCAGCAGGATCGGGTCCCCAGTGTACACGGGCCGCTCACTGCGAAAGAACAGCTCGGCCCCGCACGCCGTCAGGGCCGCGCCGAAAAACGCGCGCCCGCGATACTCCGCAATCCGCACGACGGCCGCGATCCCGGCGGGCCCGGCCACCATGTCCTCTGGCCGCGCCATCAGCGTCACCGCCTGCCCGGCCGCCAGGGTGCCCCGTTGCGCGACCGGCACGACGGAGCCACAGGTCTCGACCATCGCCATCGCGCCGTCTGCCGCCACGACGTGGCCATCCATGCGGGTGCGGAAGCCCATGAACTCCGCCACGTCCGCATAGGCCGGGCGTTCGTACAGCTCGGCTGGGGTGCCGGTCTGCCGGATCGCTCCCTCCCGCATCACCACGATCCGGTCGGCCATCGACAGTGCTTCGTCCTGGTCGTGCGTGACGTAAATGGTGGTCGAGCCGATCGCGTCGTGAATGCGCCGGATTTCGGCCCGCATTTCGAGCCGCAGTTTGGCGTCCAGGTTGGACAGCGGCTCATCCATCAGCACCACCGGCGGGCGGATCACGACGGCGCGGGCGATTGCCACCCGCTGCTGCTGTCCGCCGGACATGGCGCCGGGCAGCTTGTCGGCCTGGCTGGTCAGGTGCACCAGCGCCAGCGCCTCTTCGATCCGGGCCGCCGCCTCCCGCTTCGGCACGCGCTGCATGTCCAGCCCGAAGCCCACGTTGCGCCGGGCGCTCATATGCGGGAACAGCGCGTAGCTTTGGAATACCATGCCAAAGCCGCGCCGTTCGGGTGGCAGCTGGTCAATCCGCCGCCCGCCCAGTTTGATCGACCCGGCCGTCAGCGGCTGCAGCCCGGCGATGCAGTTCAGCGCCGTCGTCTTGCCGCAGCCGGACGGGCCCAGCAGCGCCACGAACTCACCCGGCGCAATGGCCAGGTCCAGGCCCTTCAGCGCCGCGAACCCGCCGAAGTCGCGTCGCAACCCGTGCAGTTCCAGCGTCTCACCACGCAAGACCGTGGCGGCCTGAGTGTCCATCAGCCCTTGCCGGCGCCGATCCGCTGGTCCCACATGCCGAACGCGCTCACCATCGCCTTGGCCTCCAAAGGCGTTTCCAGCGGGTTGTTGGCAATCAGCGAGTCATATTCCGGCCTGCCGAAGGTGCGGATGGCCTCCTGGCTATCCTCCGGCGCCATGTCCAGCGTGACGCCCTTCACGGCCGGGCCCGGGTAGAAATAGCCTTGGTCATAGGCGTAGGCCTGCTGCTTCGGTTCCAGCATGAATGCCATCAGGTCCAGGAGTACGGCGCGCTTGTCGTCCGAAACGCCCTTCGGCACGACCATGTAGTGGGCGTCCGTCACCCAGTGGAAGCCTTGCAGCGTTGCGATCTTCGCTTCCGCCGGCACGATGCCCAGCGCCCGCGGGTTAATGTCCCACCCTGTGGTGGAGACGATCATGTCGCGCGTGCCCTCCCCCAGCTCCTTCATGGTCTGGGTCGTGCCGCCTGGGTAGTACTCGATATTCTCACCCAGTGCCTTGAGGTAGGACCAGGTCTTGTCCCACTTCGCCGGGTCGCGCGGATCGGCGTCGCCCAGCAGATACGGCAGGCCCATCAGCCAGGTGCGGCCGGGGCCGGAGTTGCTGGGGCGGGCGTAGATGAACTTATTCTTGTGCGCGCGTGTCCAGGCCAGCAGGTCCTCCGCCGTTTTCGGCACGTCCGTCACCCGCGCGGGCATGTATTCCAGCAGGGGGCCGGACGGGTAGTAGCTGACCACCACCCCGTGCCCGGCGGCGATCGCCTGCATCTTGTATGCCTGCGGCAATAGCACGTCGGCCAGTTGCGGCAGGTCTGGAAAGTAGGGCTTCAGGTCCAACCAAATCCCCTGCTCCAACCCGGCCGAAAGGCTGTCTGTGCCAGTCAGCACCAGGTCTATGTCGACGCGCCCGCCGTCCTGCTGCGCCTTGATCTTGCCGGGCAACTCGGGCGCCGGCGCCTTTGTGAACACGAAGCGGTTAACGGCGCGTGGCTTGGCCTGGCGGTAGCGTTCGATCGCTTTTTGCGTGAGCGCGAGGTTGCCCGCCACGTCCACGACGGTGATGGTCACTGGGTTGGCTGGTAACGGCGGCAGGGCAGCGCGTGCCGAGCCGATTGCCATGGATGCACCCAGCCCCGCCAAAACCTGCCTACGGTCGATCGTCATGGTCGTTTCCCCCTGGTACCGGCCCGTTCTGGGCCTTTTTTCTTCAGAGCTTATACGCGGCTTTGGCCAGCCGGTACGCCAGATCGTGCGCGATCTCGTGCGCCTCATCCTCATCCAGCCGGTGGTCGGCCACTTGGCGGGCCAGGCACGCACACTCCACCCGGCGGGACATGTCATGCCGGGCGGGGATGGACAGGTAGGCGCGCGTGTCGTCGTTGAAGCCAACCGTGTTGGCGTACCCGGCCGTTTCGGTCACGGCAGTGCGGTACCGGGTCATGCCTTCTACACTGTCGAAGAACCACCAGGGCGGGCCTAGGCGCAGCGCCGGGTAGTGGCCGGCCAGCGGTGCTAGCTCTCGCGCGTATTGCGCTTCATCTAGCGTAAACAGGACCAGCGTCAGGCGCCGGTCATTGCCAAACCGGTCCAGCAGCGGTTTCAGCGCATGCACATAGCCCGTGGGCGACGGGATATCCGCGCCCGTATCCGGGCCGAACTGCGCGAATACCAGCGGGTTGTGGTTGCGGACAGCACCGGGGTGCAGCTGCATCACCAGGCCGTCTTCGGTGCTCATTTGCGCCATTTCGGTCAGCATCTGCGCGCGGAATAGCTCGGCATCAGCTGGCGTGGAGCCGGCTCGCACGCGATCGAACAGGGCGGCGGCGGCGGCAGGCGGTAGGTCGGCGGTGCGGGCGGTGGGGTGGCCGTGGTCTGTGGCGGTCGACCCCAGCGCCAGGAACGCGGCCCGGCGCATGCGATGGGCCGCGAGATAGCCCGCGTAGGTCGTGGCCTGGCCCGTCATGGCCAGCAACGCGTCAACGTTGGCGTTGAAACCCTCGCGCTCCGGATCCACCACCGCGTCTGGCCGGTAGGTCGGCAGCACGCGGCCCTGCCAGCCGGATTGGCGCAGGGTTTCGTGATGGGTCAGCGGCAGGTGCGCCGCGTCCGTCGTCGCGATCGCCTCGATATTGAACCGGTCATATAACGCACGGGGCTGGTAAGCCGGTTGAGGCAGGGCGTCGCTGATCGTGTCGTACAGGCGCGTGGCGTTGGCAGGCGTCAGGCGTTCCTCTATCCCGAACACCGCCTCTAGCGCGTGCTCGAACCATAGCCGCGTCGGGGTGCCGCGAAATAATTGGAAATGCTGGGCGAACAGCGCCCAGATTTTGCGGCTGTTGGCTTCTGTGACGCCGCCATCGCGCCGGGGTACGCCGAGCGCCTCTAGCGGTACGCCCTGCGCATACAGCATTCGGGTCACGTAGTGGTCGGGTTTGACAAATAGGCTGGCCGGGTCGGGAAACGGCTCGTTCAGGGCGTACCAGGCCGGGTCCGTATGGCCGTGCGGCGACAGGATCGGCAGGGTGGCGACCGATGCATACAGCCGGCGGGCGATGGCGCGGGCCTCGGGCTCGATCGGTAACAGCCGGTCGGCGTGCAGCGGCATGGATGCTCCGGCGGGGTTGTCAGGGTCGCAGGATGGCGTACAACTGGTATATTAGTATGTCAATCATCCAGCCCCGCCGTACCGCCGCCGACGCCGTTGCCAACGCACTCCGGCACGATATCGCCAGCATGATACTGGCTCCCGGCGCGCCTTTGCAGGACCGCTTATTGTGCGAGCGGTTCGGCACCAGCCGTACCCCGGTGCGGGAGGCGCTGCTGCGTTTGTCGGACGAAGGGCTGGTCGACATCTTCCCGCAATCCGGCACCTTTGTTGCGCGCATTCCCGTAGCCGCCGTGCACGAAGCGGCCGTGATCCGCCAAGCGCTGGAGGCTGTGACCGTCGCCGCCGCCGCCAACCGGGGAGCGTCCGCCTCGCTCGACCCCATTTTGGCGACCCAGCGCCATGCCGCCACTCAGGGCGACCAGCGCGCGTTTCATGAAGCGGACGAGGCCTTTCACGCGGCGCTCGCCCATGCCGGCGGTTACCCCGG
>JANONC010000368.1:0-1749 GCA_031420655.1 Rhodospirillales bacterium
GCCTTGTTAGGGCCACGGCGGCCGTCCCGGTCCTCTGGCAGCGTCGTGATGATCCGCCCGGTCCGCAAGCCGTCCCGTAGCAGGTCCACCGTATCACCCCACAGCACGTCCCAGGTTGGGTGCGGCAGGTCGCGACCGGGGCGATGCGGGTGGAGGAAACTACGAAACAGCAGCTCGGCCCGGTAGATGTTCCCGATACCGGCGATGATATCCTGTCGCATCAGCAGCACGGCCAACGAGCTGCGCGACGCATGGATCGTATGCCACGCCAGCGCCGGCTCCGCATCGGAGCGCAACGGATCGACGCCCATGTTGGCCACCACGGCGTGCACGCCGGCCTGATCCATCAGCTCACACGCTGTCGGGCCACTGAGGTCGGCCACGTGCTGCCAGCTCGCTAGCCGGAGCCGAACCAGGCCGCGTGGCGGTGGCAGCTCACCGGGCTCCGGCTCCGCATCATCGTGGCGCGGCCGGGTGCGGCGGCCGATCCGCTCCAGTCCCGGCCCAGCAAAGCGCCACATGCCGTACAGGCCCAGATGCACGCGCAGGAACACGCCACCCTCGAACCCTAGCACCATCTGCTTGCCCCATGCTTCGGCCGAGCGCAGCGCCAGACCATCGAGCACGGCCGCCCCCTCGACAAAGCGGCCCTGCGGGCTGGAGGCACGGACGGTGTGGCCTACGAAAGACTGCCGGAACGCGGCGGCGAGGCGGTGGACGGTATGACCTTCGGGCAGCGACGTGGCCTTGCTATGGGATCGTAGTATTGCATTTCGGCCCGATCGGCGTAAACAGCGCCCTCCCTGCTCGGCCGGCGGCATCCGGCTGGGCTATGCCCATTTCCGGGTCGACCTTAGCCAAAGGGGTTACCATGCCGCTGTATGAATGCGTGCTCATCGCACGTAACGACGTGACGCAAGCGCAGGTCGAAACGGTCGCCGACGGGATCACAACCGACCTAGAAACCAATGGCGGGTCCGTCAAGAAGCGCGAATATTGGGGCCTGCGCAGCCTGGCGTATCGCGTCAAGAAAAACCGCAAGGGGCATTACATGCTCTTGGGCCTGGACGCGCAACCCGCATTCATCTCCGAAATGGAGCGCCTGCTCCGCTTGAACGAAGACGTGCTGCGCTTCATGACGATCCGCGTAGACGAGATCACGGAAGAGCCGAGCGCCATCCTGTCCCGCAAGTCCGACGAGCGGGAGCGCGGCTTCCGTGGCCCCAAGCCGGCCGGCCGGTTCGAGAGCGGGCGCAAGCGCGGCTTTGACGACCGTGAGGAGTACCGGGCCCGGCCCGAAGGCGAGGGTTTCCGCGCCGAACTGGGCGCCGAGGGGGAATAAGACATGTCCGACCGTATGGAACGCAGTGAGAGCCGGGGCGGTGAACGTGGTGCCGAGCGCGCCGGTGCCGAAGGTGGGGCCGCGGGTGCACGCCGTCCGTTCTACCGCCGCCGCAAGAGTTGCCCGTTCAGCGGGCCGAATGCGCCCGTCATCGACTACAAGGACGTGCGCCTGCTGTCTCGCTTCCTGAGCGAGCGCGGTAAGATCGTGCCGTCACGCATCACGGCCGTGAGTGGCAAAAAGCAGCGCGAGCTGGCCAACGCCATCAAGCGCGCGCGCTTCCTGGCGCTGCTGCCCTATGTTGTCGCGTAAGGAGGGGGCGTCATGGCAACCATCGATCTGATCCTGCTGCAACGGGTAGAAAAGCTTGGCCAGATGGGCGACGTGGTGCGGGTCAAGCCCGGCTA
>JANONC010000369.1:0-2733 GCA_031420655.1 Rhodospirillales bacterium
ACCACCGTCCGGATCACCGGCCCACCCCGCAACACCGTCCGGATATCCTCGCCCGACAGCGTTTCGTACTCCAGCAGCCCACGAGCCAAGCGATGCAACTCCTCCAGCCGCTCCGTCAGCAGTTCCTTCGCCCCAGAGTAGGCCGTATCGATCAACGCCTTGATCTCACTGTCGATCTCACGCGCCGTCACCTCACTGACGTTCTTGTTCTGCGTCACGGAATGGCCGAGGAAAACCTCTTGGCTGTTGTCACCATAGGCAATCATGCCCAGCCGGTCGCTCATACCCCACTCCGTCACCATCACGCGGGCCATACCGGTGGCCTGCTTGATGTCACCAGATGCGCCATTGCTGACTCGGTCCCGCCCGAACACCAACTCTTCCGCAACCCGGCCGCCCATGGCCATCTTCATACGCGCCAGCAACCGCGCTCGGCTTTCGCTCAAGCGGTCACCCTCGGGCAGGCTCATCACCATGCCTAGAGCACGACCGCGTGGGATGATGGTTGCCTTGTGCACCGGATCGCAATCCGGATCGTTGATAGCGCAAATCGCATGCCCTGCTTCATGATAGGCGGTCATACGCTTCTCATCGTCTGACATGACCAGCGACCGGCGCTCGGCGCCCATCATCACCTTATCCTTCGCGTGCTCAAACTCCAGCATCGCCACGACCCGCTTGCCAAGGCGCGCCGCTCGTAGGGCCGCTTCGTTAACAAGGTTGGCCAAGTCCGCGCCCGAAAAGCCGGGCGTACCACGCGCAATCACCTTCGGATCGACGTCAGACGCCAACGGCACCTTCCGCATGTGAACCCGTAGGATCTTTTCCCGACCGTTCACGTCCGGATTTGGCACGACAACCTGACGGTCGAAACGGCCGGGACGCAGAAGCGCGGGGTCCAACACGTCCGGACGGTTGGTAGCAGCAATGAGGATCACGCCCTCGTTGCTCTCAAAACCATCCATCTCTACGAGCATCTGGTTGAGCGTCTGCTCCCGCTCATCATTGCCGCCACCCAGGCCCGCACCACGATGGCGTCCGACAGCGTCGATCTCATCGATGAAGATGATGCACGGCGCGTTTTTCTTGCCCTGCTCGAACATGTCGCGCACGCGGCTCGCACCCACGCCCACAAACATCTCGACGAAGTCGGAGCCCGAGATCGTAAAGAACGGTACGTTCGCCTCGCCAGCAACTGCACGGGCCAGCAGCGTCTTACCCGTACCGGGTGGGCCGACCAGCAACACGCCCTTGGGGATCTTACCGCCCAGGCGCTGGAACTTCTGCGGATCCTTCAGGAAGTCCACAATTTCCTGCAGTTCCTGCTTGGCTTCATCGATGCCGGCCACATCCTCAAATGTCACACGGCCTTGCTTCTCGGTCAGCAACCGGGCCTTGCTCTTGCCAAAGCCCATTGCCCGCCCGCCGCCCGATTGCATCTGGCGCATGAAGAACACCCACACGCCGATCAGCAGCAGCATCGGGAACCAGTTCAACAGCACCGAGATCAGCGGCGTGTCGTGGTCTTCCTTCTGCGCCTCCACCTTCACGTTCTTGTCCGTCAGGCGCTGCACAAGCGAGGGGTCTTCCGGTGCATAGGTCTGGAAGTTCCGCTCCTCATTCATTGGCCCGATCGCGGCGCGCCCGGTGATGACGCGGCCTTGGATTAGGACGTCGCGCACCTTCCCCGCATTCACGTCTGCGATGAAATCCGAGTACGCGCGCGGCGTGTTATTTCGCGCCGCCGGATTGGGCTGAAACAGATTAAACAGCACCACGAGCAGCAGGGCGATTACCACCCAGAGCGCGAGGTTGCGGCCAAAATTGCTCATTCTAATGATCCCAGCCTACTCATTCCGCCGGGTTCTGGGCGAAACTGGTCGAACCCGGTCCATATTGATCCCGATCCAACCTGGACCGGCGCCCGTTGTGAAGTCAAACATGGTGTGGACCCGCGCCCTCTACACCCCCGGTCTGTACTCAACTTACCGAGCGCGTTCCAGTGCCAAAACCCAGCCCGGGCCGCGCCATCCCGCCGGTCTGACGCGCACACCATGCAGCGTCTGTGCCCGGAGCGGCAGGGCCCGCGCAATCATCGCGGGCGGTGGCGGATAGGCACGACCCGAAACGGCCCAGACCAGCGCAGACAGTGCTCCGGCACATAACGGCCCACTTACTAACGCTTGGCCGTCCGGTGTGATGGTCACGCACCGCGCCAGGGTGTCTGCCACCGCCCGCTCCGACTGCGCCCGGTCACGCGCGGCGTCGTGCTGCGTCATCAAGGCGCCCGGAACGCGTGTCGCGTCAGCAATGAATGACTGGCGCAGCGCGCCACGGACCGTGGCCGGATCGAGATTGCCCGGCTCGTCCGTCCATTCCACACCGGCCGCACGCAACGTCGCCCGTAGCCGCGCAGGATACACGCCCAGCAACGGCCGTAGCAGCCTGACCTCGCCCCGCACGGTGCTTGTCGCCATGCCAGCCAGGCCAAATGGGCCGGACCCGCGGGATTGACGGATCAGCACCGTTTCCGCCTGGTCTTGCGCATGATGGGCCACGCACAACTCCACAAACCCCAGGTTTGCGCATCGCCGTTCCAGCGCGTCGTACCGGGCCGTTCGCGCGGCCGCCCCGCCCGGGCGTAGTCGATCCAGCCGGATCACTTCCGGACGGATGCCGGCCGCTGCAAGACGGGCTGCCGCCTCTGCCGCCTCAGCAGCGCTTTCGGGCCGC
>JANONC010000370.1:0-10542 GCA_031420655.1 Rhodospirillales bacterium
GACTTATTGCGGCGCAGCATACTTTCTTGCCGCGGAAAGTAGTTTCCTGTTAGGAAATTGCTTCACACCCGAGTTGCCACACGCTAAACAAAAAGAAGGCCCGCGGCTGTGGCAGCCGCAGGGCCAAGTTTAGGGAGGAAACGCCACGCACGCGATAGGATGAGGCAAACCCTCTTCCTGTCGTGGAACGTGCGCCTATTTCCTCGCACCACCTATCGAAATCCGCACTAAATTTGCGCTAAAAATTGCCACTTAGACCATAACAGCGCAAAATGGCAGCAGGCCTGCCTAGAACTCGGGCGATCTGAACGAAAGATAGTCGCTGCGTATCAGCAGCATAGCGATCGCCCACAGAACAATTGAAATCACAGTCGTTACTGCCAGCTTACGCGGCATGCGTGCCTGGGCCGGCGCACCGCGCCAGCCCGTCACCGGGTCTGCGTCCGCCACTGGCTTCGTACCGAGAGGTAGGACGGCAAACAGCACCGTCCACCACACCATTACGAACACGACGAAAGCCGTAAACCAGTGCATGGCTCAGACCCGCAACAGGTGCACGTCCACCATCGGCCGCTTCTGCTGCTTGCGTCCTAACGCCCGGCGCAAGGCCGACCGGGCCGCATCCGCCAGCGCCGAGTCATCCAGCCGCAACGCCGCCGGCAGACCTTGCACCGCCTGCGTAAAATCGTTCGTCACGCGCGTCGCCTCCGGATCGTCCGGCTCGAACAAGCCTGGTGCGCTCACCTGCGGCTGGCCCATCACGCGGCCGGAGCGGTCCACGGCAAAGCTGCCGAGCACCACGCCGTTGAACAACATACGCCGCCGGGCCGCGAGCACGCCGCCGGTAAGCGGCACGACCCGGTTGCCATCGAGCGCCAGCCGTCCGACAGGCGCGCTGTCCACCACTTCTGGCCGGCCCGGTGCCAGGCTCAGCATGTCGCCATCTTCCAGGATCATGGGTGTGGAGCCCGTCTCTTTCGCCAACGCCGCGTGGGCCTGCATGTGCCGCCATTCACCATGAACTGGCACGGCGAACTTGGGACGCACCCATTCATAGAGGGTGCGCAACTCGTCCCGTGCCGGATGGCCGGACACGTGGGTCATGTGTTCCTTGTCCGTGATTACCCGCACGCCGCGGCGTACTAGGCTGTCCTGCACGGCCGTGATCGGGCGCTCGTTACCAGGAATCATACGGCTGCTGAATACGACCGTGTCACCTTCACCCAACGCGATGTTCGGGTGCGTGTCGGCGGCAATCCGGGACAGGGCGCTGCGCGGCTCCCCCTGGCTACCGGTCACCAGAATCAGCAGGTTGTTGTCCGGCACGGAACCCGCGTCATCTTCGGCCACAAACGGCGGTACCGTGCGTAGATAGCCGCACTCCCGCGCTGCGGCTTCCAGGTTGCGCAGCGAGCGCCCGACCAGCGCCACCTGCCGGCCTGCGTCACGCGCCGCCAGCGCGATGCTTTCGACCCGCGCCACGTTGCTGGCAAAGCACGTAACCGCTACCCGGCCGCGTATGCCGCGGATCAGCTCGCTCATGCTGGTCCGAACATCCGCCTCACTGCCCGAATGGCCATCCACCATGGCGTTGGTACTGTCGCACACCATGGCCAACACGCCTTCATCGCCCAGGCGACGGAATGCGGCTTCGTCCACCGGAAGGCCGATCAGCGGGTTGGGGTCAAGCTTCCAGTCCCCGGTATGCAGCACCGTGCCGTACGGCGTGCGCAAAACAAGCGCCTGCGCTTCAGGAATGGAATGCGTGACCGGCATGAAGGTGCAAGCAAAAGGCCCGATCTCGAACGAGCCGCCGGGCGCGATCGTGGTAATACGCACCTCATTCAACAGCCCGGCCTCACCCAGCTTGCGCTTGAGGACAGCGGTTGCGAACGGCGTGGCGTAAATCGGGCAGCGCAGTTGCCGCCACAAATGCGCCACGGCACCAATATGGTCCTCGTGCGCATGCGTGATCACCAGCGCGAGCAGCTTGTCCCGCCGTTCGGCAATGAAGCCCGGGTCGGGCATCATGATCTCGACTTCCGGATTTTCGTTGCCGCCAAAGCCGATGCCGCAGTCGATGGCGAGCCATTTTCCATTGCAGCGGTACAGATTGAGGTTCATTCCGATCTCACCCGTCCCGCCCAACGGCAAGAAGATCAGGTCACCTGATGTAGAGTCCATTTAATCGCTTTCGCTTGTTCTTGTTCTGTCACGGCTTAATGTGGGGGCGGGGTTGCGTTGCGCCAACAACCGTAATCCATCGAGGGTGAGGTCCGGGTCGACGCGGTCGATGATTGTCGTGCCTTCGGCCAGCAGCGGGGCCAGGCCGCCGGTTGCGATCACCTTCATCGGATGCTCGCATTCGGCGCGGATCCGGGTAATCAACCCTTCGACCAGGCCAACATAGCCCCAGTAGATCCCCGATTGCATGGCGGGGACGGTGCTGCGCCCGATGACGGCCTGCGGACGGCCGATGCCGATGCGCGGCAAGCGGGCGGCGGCTTGGTGCAGCGCCTCAATACTCAGGTTGATCCCCGGCGCAATCACGCCGCCCAGATACGTACCGTCGTGATCGACGACGTCGAACGTCGTGGCGGTGCCAAAGTCGAGCACGATGAGCGGGCCGCGATAGGCCTGGTGCGCGGCCAGGGTGTTGAGCAGCCGGTCCGCTCCGACCTCGCCCGGATTGTCGATGCGGATGTCGAACCCCCAGTCGAGGCTGCTGCGTGCGACCAATGGCTCGGTCTGAAACCAATCGCGGCACAGGCGGCGGAGGTGGTAAAGCGCGGCCGGCACGACGGTACCGATCACGGCGCGGTCGATCGCGGCGGGCTTGATGCCGGTAAAGCCGAGCAGGGTCAGTAGCCAGACCGCGTATTCGTCAGAGGTTCGCTGCGGTTCGGTCGCAATCCGCCAAGACCCGCGCCAGCCGTTGCCGTCATGCACGGCAAAGACGACGTTGGTATTACCTGCGTCTACGACCAGCAGCATTGCGACTATGCCCCCAGCAAAACGGTGCCCGTGGCAAACGCCGTCAATCGCCCGCCTGTTTGCAGCAGCAACGCGCCCTGATCACTTAGGCCCTGATAGGTTCCAGCGACCGTGCCGACCTGCAAGGTTTGGCCGATGGGCGGCCCGGCGCTTATCCAGGCGCGGCGAATGGCACCCCAACCTTCCAGCACACGCCGTCGCTCCCACGCATCGATCTGTGCCACCACCGCGTGCATAACCACGGACGCGTTCCGGGGCAGCGACGCGGCACCGGGCGGCGCGCTGCCGAGATTGACCCCAAAGCCGATGACCAGCCATTCGAGCCGGTCCGCACCGACGGCGGTGTCGATCAGGATGCCGGCAAGTTTCTGACCGCCAAGCAGCAGATCATTCGGCCATTTCAGCTCGATCGCCGGGTCGTCCAATGCGGCGCGAAGCGCGACGGCAGCCAGCAACGCCCAGTGCCCGGCGTCGGACGCGCGACCCGTTGGGCGCAACAGCACCGAGACGGCGAGTGCGCCGGGCGGCGTGATCCAGTCCCGCCCGCGGCTGGCGCGCGGCACTGTTTGCCGGCTGGCGGAGATGGCCAGGCGCCCAGGCTCACCCCCGGTGGCCAAGGTGGTGCAGAGGTCCTGGGTGGAGGCCAGCGTTTCGTAATGCTGGTGCCGCCACCCGGGCGGCTGCGTCATGGAAACAGAACCTGCGCCGCACGCTCCGCCGCATTCACGATCGGCGCTGGGACCAGGAAAAAGAGCGAGGTCACGACGGCACCCACGCCCAGAACAAAAGACAGCGAGGGCGTACGCGCATCGAACGCCGGGACGGCCGTATCGACATACATGACCTTAATCACGCGCAAATAGTAGAACAGACCCACGGCGCTGGTGAGGATGCCGACGATCGACAGCGTCCAATACCCTGCCTGCACGGCGGGTAGAAACACGTACAGCTTACCAAAGAAGCCCGAGAACGGCGGCAGTCCGGCCATGGACCACATGAACACGGCCATGGCCAGCGCCAGCGCCGGGTCGGTCCGCGACAGGCCGCCCAGGTCGCTAATCTGCTCCAGCGCCCGGCCGCGGCGGCGCATGGCAATGATGCAGGCAAACACCCCAGCACTCATGAATACGTATGTCGCCATGTAGACCAGCACGCCGCGCACACCCTCCGCCGTGCCGACCGCCAGGCCGACCAGCGCGTAACCCATGTGGCCGATGCTAGAATAGGCCATCAGCCGCTTGATATTGGTTTGCCCTATGGCCGCCAGCGCCCCCAGGATCATGGAACCGAGCGAGACCAGTACGATCAGGCCCGTCCATTGCTGGGTGATGTGCCCGAACGGAATTTCCAGCGCCCGCAACAGCAGCGCGATGGCCGCGACCTTGGGCGCCGTGCTCATGAAAGCCGTCACGGGCGTAGGGGCACCCTCATACACATCGGGCGTCCACATGTGGAACGGCACGGCCGACAACTTGAATGCGAGCCCGGCGACAATGAACACAACACCCACGACCAGCCCGGCTGACGCCTTGTCCGGGCTGGTGATCGCCGCTGCCAGCTCGTTGAACTGCATCGTCCCGGTAAAGCCATAAGCGAGGGAGATGCCATACAGGATCAGGCCGGACGCCAATGCGCCCAGCACGAAGAACTTGAGGCCAGATTCGGCCGAGCGGACGTCGTCCCGCGCAAAAGCGCACAGTACGTACAACGCAAGCGATTGCAGTTCGAGGCCGAGGTAGAGCGTCATTAGGCTCGATGTGCTGCACATGATCATCATGCCGATGGTGGACAGCATGATCAGCACCGGGAATTCGAACCGGCTGATGTTCTCGTATTTATTGTAATCCAGCGCCAGGATGGTTGCGAGCGCGGCACCCGACAAGATCAGCAGCTTCATGAACGTGGCAAAGCCGTCGACGACGAACAGGCCGCGATAGGCAATGCCCTGCGGCGCGGCCAGAACCAGGACGGCAGTGACCATCAATGCGCCCAAGGTCAACATTGTGCTGACGAACGCGGCCTCCTGCTTTTGCAGCACGCCATACAGCAGTACGGCCATTGCACAGAGGGCCAGCGCAATCTCTGGCGTGGCCAACGCCCAATTCATCGTGGCACTCATCGTGGCATTCATGGCGTGAGCCCTGCGAGGCGGGAGGTACTCAGTGCGGCAGCGTGTTGCTCCACAATCATGTGTACCGTGGCGTCAAAAAATTGGGTGAAGCTGGACGGATAGACGCCCATCCAAAGCGTGAGCGCGATCAACGGCGCGAAGATTGCAATCTCACGCGGCGATAGGTCGAGGATGCTGCGCAGATCGTCCCTTGTGATCGTGCCGAAGATCACGCGGCGGTACAAATAAAGCATATACACGGCACCGAGGATCATGCCGCTGCTGCCGAGCAGGGCGAGCCAAAAGCTAACCTTGAACGCGCCGACCAGGACCAGGAACTCACCCACGAACCCGGCTGTGCCGGGCAGGCCGACGCTAGCCATGGTGAACACCATAAAGAACAGCGCGTAGGCGGGCATACGCTGCGCAAGACCGCCGTAGCGCGCGATGTCGCGCGTGTGGATGCGGTCGTAGATGACGCCGACACACAAAAACAGAGCAGCAGAGACAATGCCGTGCGACAGCATTTGGAACAACGCACCCTCAATGCCCAGCGTATTAAAGGTGAATAGCCCAATGATCACGACGCCCATGTGCGCCACGGACGAATAGGCGATCAGCCTCTTCATGTCCGTCTGCGCAAAGGCTACGGCGGACGTGTAGATGACCGCGATCACACCCAGCGCCAGCATGAACGGCGCAAAACGCTGCGACGCGTCAGGCAGCATGGGAATGCTGAAGCGGATGAAGCCATAGGCACCCATCTTCAGCAGCACGCCCGCCAGAATGACGGACCCGGCTGTCGGTGCCTCGACATGCGCGTCTGGCAGCCAAGTGTGCACCGGCCACATCGGTACCTTGACCGCAAACGAGGCAAAAAAGGCCAGGAACAGCCAGGTCTGCATCCGGGCGGGAAAGTGTGTGCTTGCCAGCACGGCCATATCCGTCGTGCCCGCATAGTTCCACATCGCCAGCAGCGCCAGCAGCATAAGAACGGAGCCGGAAAAGGTGTAGATGAAGAACTTAAAGCTGGCATAGACCCGGCGCGCTCCGCCCCAGATGCCGATGATAAGGAACATCGGGATCAGCACGCCCTCGAAAAACACGTAGAAAATGACGAAGTCCTGGGCGGCGAACATGCCGACCATCATGGTTTCGAGCACCAGGAACGCCAGCATGTACTCCCGTACCCGCGTGGTGATTGCTTCCCAGCTGGCGAGGATGCACAGCGGCATGAGCGCGGTGCTCAGCAGAATGAACAGCACAGAAATCCCGTCGACGCCCAGCCGGTAGCCGACCTTGAACTGCGGCAACCAAGTGGCGTCTTCCACAAACTGCAGCCCCGGCTCCGACACGTCGAATTGGACCCAAAGAACGAGCGAGATCAAGAACACGATCAGGCTGGTCCATAGCGCCGTCCAGCGTGCAGTTTGCGCAACCACGGCGTCGTCGCCACGGGTGGTCAGGATGAAGGCGGCACCGAGCAGCGGCAGCCAAGTCAGCAACGAAAGCACGGGAAAGTTCACGCCCATTAGCCAAACACCAGGAAGATGGAGACAAGCGCCACAAGACCGATCAGCATCGTAAACGCATACAGCGCGATGGATCCGGATTGGAACCGCACGACCTGTGCCGAGCCACCGGCCGCGAGCCCGGCCAGCCCGTTGGGCATACCATCGATGATGCGCGCGTCGCCCACGGTCGAAAGCTGCTGGGCGATCCAGGCGTAGGGACGGACGAAGATGCGGTCGTACAGCTCGTCAAAATACCATTTGTTCAGCACAAACCGGTACATGCCGGGCAGCGCTGCGGCGGCGCGGCCGGGCAGGTCTGGACGGAGGACATACATGACGTAAGCCAGGCCAATGCCAGCCGCGCCCATCAGCGTCGGTAGCAGGCTGACCAGCAACGGCACGTGCTCCATGTCGTGCAGCACCGTGTTATTCGGCCCGTTCACGATCGCGCCACGCCAGAACTCGTGCCACTCTTCGCCGATAAACAAACCCTTGAACGCAAACCCTGTGACCACCGCACCCACGGCAAGCAGCACGAGCGGCGCCAGCATGATGGGCGGGCTTTCGTGCACGTGTTCCATGGTGTGCTTGTCCGCACGGGGCGTGCCGTGGAACGTCAGGATCAACAGTCGCCAGGAGTAGAATGCGGTAAGGAACGCAGCGACGATGCCACACACGAATCCGTACGTGGCGACGCCGGAATGTCGCGCCCATGCGGCCTCCAGGATCGCATCCTTCGAATAGTACCCGGCGAAGAACGGTATGCCGGCCAGCGCGAGGCTGCCGATCCACATCACGGCGTAGGTCCATGGAACCTTGCGCCAGATCCCGCCCATCTTGCGGATATCCTGCTCGTCCGACATGGCGTGGATGACGGAGCCAGCGCCCAGGAACAGCAGCGCCTTAAAGAATGCATGGGTGAAAAGGTGGAAAACCGACGCCTGGTATGCGCCTACACCAGCGGCCAGGAACATGTAGCCAAGCTGCGAACAGGTCGAATAAGCGATCACCCGCTTGATATCGTTCTGCACGCAACCGATCGTGGCCGCGAACAGGCAAGTGCTGGCACCCATGAAAGTGATGAAGCCCAGCGCTGCGGGTGCAAACTCTAAAATGGGCGACATGCGCGCCATGAGGAAAACGCCGGCCGTCACCATCGTGGCCGCATGGATGAGGGCGGAGACTGGCGTCGGCCCCTCCATCGCGTCCGGCAACCAGGTGTGCAGGCCGAGCTGCGCGGACTTGCCCGCCGCACCTAGGAACAGCAGCACGCCCATGACCTCAAAGGCGCGGAAATCGCGGCCAAACAGGTGATAGGTGTCGCCCACATGGTCGTGCACGTGAGCGAAGATGGTGCTGAACTCGACCGAGCCGAACTGCAAGAAGACCAGCGCGATGCCGACCGCGAAGAACAGATCGCCGACCCGGTTGACGACAAAAGCCTTGATCGCAGCCCTACAGGCACTCGGGCGGTCGTACCAGTAGCCAATCAGCAGATAGCTCGCGAGGCCCACGCCCTCCCAGCCAAAGAATAGCTGCACGAGGTTGTCGGCCGTTACCAGCATCAGCATAGCGAAGCTAAACAGGCTCAAGTAACTGAAGAAGCGCGGTATGGTCGCGTCATGGCTCATGTAGCCGATACTGTAGATGTGGATGAGTGTCGCGATGAACGTCACCATCGCCACCATCATGGCGCTAAGCGTGTCGTATCGCAGCGCCCATTCGACGTGGAACCCGTCCACGTCGATCCAGGTGCCGAGGGGGACAATGCCGGGCACGACCTCATCCGTCACGAATGGCGCGAAACTCGCGATGCCGGCGCAGGTGGCAATCACCATGCAGCCGATCGTCACGGCCTGGCTGGCACGGTCGCCAATCTGCCGGCCGAACAGGCCGGCGACGATGGAGCCCAGCAGCGGGGCGAACACGGCTGTGGCGTAAAGCATCGCTCAGCCCTTCATCAGGTTGACGTCTTCGACCTGGATCGAGCCGCGATTGCGATAATAGACCACGACGATGGCGAGCCCGATCGCGGCTTCTGCGGCAGCGACTGTCAGCACGAACATGGCGAAAACCTGGCCCGCCAGGTCATGCAGGCTGGAGCTAAATGCGACCAGGTTGAGGTTTACGGCGAGCAGCATCAGCTCGACCGACATCATAATAACGATCACGTTTTTACGATTCAGGAAGATGCCGAAGATGCCGATCACAAGCAGGACAGCGGCAACAACGAGGTAATGGCCCACGCCGATCCCCCCGCTGCTCATGGGTGATTCCCGCCCTGATGATCGATATCGTGCAACTCACGATCCTGCTTTGGCGTGTCCGGGCGCAGGAAGGGCTGCGTGCCCGCGCCCGTCACCACCTGCACCAGCTGCATCGTATCGGCAGGCGTCCGGGCGTTCTGCCGGGCAATGTCCTGCCGGCGCGTCGTGGTGCGGCCGCGATGGGTCAGTACGATCGCCCCGATCATCGCCACCATCAGGATCAGCCCAGCCGCCTGGAACAAGAATATGTAGTCCGTGTACAAGATACGCCCGAGCGCCACTGTGTTGGACAGCTCACCCGGCGTTGAGCTGATGCGGATCGTGCCCAGTGCTTCGGGCGCAAACCGCCAGCCGCCGAGCACCAGCACCAGTTCGGCAAACAGCACAGCCCCCACGGCCGCTCCGATGGGCGCGTACCTCTGAAATCCCTCTCGCAACTGGCCGAAGTTGACGTCCAACATCATGACCACGAACAGGAACAGCACCGCGACCGCGCCCACGTAGACGATGACCAGGATCATCGCCAAGAACTCCGCCCCGGCGATCAGGAACAGGGCGGCGGCGTTGAAAAACGCCAAGATCAGAAACAGGACGGAATGGACCGGGTTGCGGGACGTGATGACTGCGACGGCGCAGCCGATCAGGATGGCAGAAAAAAGATAAAAAGCGGCTGTCGTGACCATAGCCGTGGCTTAGCGGTAAGGCGCATCAAGCTCAAGTCGCTTGGCCAGCTCGCTCTCCCACCGGTCGCCATTCGCGAGCAGGCGCGACTTGTTGTACATCAGCTCTTCCCGCGTCTCGACCGCGAACTCGAAATTGGGACCTTCGACGATCGCGTCGACCGGGCAGCTTTCCTCACACAGGCCACAATAGATGCACTTGGTCATGTCAATGTCGTAGCGAGTCGTACGCCGGGTGCCATCATCGCGTGGCTCCGCCTCGATCGTGATGGCGAGCGCCGGGCAGACGGCTTCGCACAGTTTGCAAGCGATGCAGCGCTCTTCGCCGTTCGGGTAGCGGCGCAACGCGTGCTCGCCCTTGAAGCGCGGAGAGATCGGGCCTTTTTCGTGCGGGTAGTTGATCGTTGCCTTTGGCCGGAAGAAGTATCGGAGTGTGAGCGACATGCCGGACACGAGCTCACTTAGGAGCAACGCGCGGGCAGTGCGGTCCAACAGGGCCATCGTTTTTTCCTTAAGTGGAGGTGGGCAGCCAGCCCATGGCGAGCAGCACGCCCGCCGTCAGCACTAGCCAACCAAGAGAAAGTGGCAGGAAGACTTTCCAGCCAAGCCGCATGAGCTGGTCATACCGAAAGCGCGGGAACGTTGCGCGCACCCAGACAAACATAAACAAAACGGCGCAGATCTTGGCAATGAACCAAAGCGGACCGGGTATCCAGGTGAAGGGCGCGAACGGAATGGGACTGAGCCAGCCGCCCAGGAACAGGATGGTTGTCATCGCCGACATCAGAATCATGTTGGCGTATTCGCCCAAGAAGAATAGGCCGAAGGTCATGGCGCCGTATTCGACGTGGAAGCCGCCCACGATCTCACTCTCGCCTTCAGGCAAATCGAACGGTGCCCGGTTGGTCTCGGCCAAAGTCGAGATGAAGAAGACGATGAACATCGGGAACAGCGGGATAAAGAACCAGACCCGCTCC
>JANONC010000371.1:0-1862 GCA_031420655.1 Rhodospirillales bacterium
CACCTCGATCAAGTCCGCATCGTCGGGCAGGATTAGCCGCGCCGCAACCTGGTGCCCGGCGGCGCGAACGCGGTCATGCAACAGGTCACCCGACCGGTCGTCGGCAGCAGTTCGCGTGTCGGATACCGTGAGTACGGCGATCGATACGGGTACGAATGTCCGGGCTGGGTCGATGGGCATTTAGTGCAGGCGGGCGACGATTTCGGGCCGGCTACCATAGGTACGGAAGCGGGGCCAGGTGCCGGCCGCGAGTTCATCGAGGCTGGGCGATGCCAGCCGCAATTGTGCCGCGTACAGCCAGGCATAGGTCAGAACGCGCGGAATGTAGGCACGTGTCTCGTCGTTCGGCACACTCTCGATGAACAGTAGCGGATCGCCCTGGTGCTTCAGCTCCGCACTCCACCGGCCTAGGCTGGCCGGGCCGGAGTTGTAGCTGGCCAGCAGACGGATGAGGTCCCATTGGACAACGTCGTAATTGGCCATCTGCAGCAGATAGCGTTGCGCAACATCGAGGTTCGTGCCCGGGTCGTGCAGGCTGGCCGAGGCCGAAGGACCGCCGAGGCCGAGCACGAAGCCGGCCGTACCAGGCATGAGTTGCATCAGGCCGCGCGCCCCGGCGCGGCTGACAGCCGTGGGATTGAAGTTCGATTCCAGCCGGGCCATCGCATAGACCAGCGCCGGGTCGACGCGGAAGCCTCCACGGGGTGCCAGGCGCGTGGTGGGCAAACGCATCGATAGCGCGTCGGCCGGCATCAGGGTGCTCGCCACCTGCGCCGCCTATCCATCCAACCCGGCTGTGCGCGCGACGAGCAGGATGGACCGGCTATACCCGGTCTTATCCTGTGTTTCGGCCCACAGCGCGCGCAGTTCGGTCTCGGCCCTCGCCGGCTGGCCTGCTTGCAGCAAGGCGAATGCGCGCGTGCCGGCGGCGGTTGCACTCAGCGCATCGAGGTCGGCCTGGCCCAAGGTCCAGGGTGCGGTCGGCTCTGGCGTGCGGATCGCTTGACCCAGGGCCCGGCGGGCGAGCAGGCCATAGAACGTGCGCGGGTTTTCGGCTGCACGCTGCATCCAGGGGCTGTACGCGCTGGTGTTGCGGCCATGCAGCGCGGCGCGAGCAGCCCAAAATGCGGCGGCGCTGCGCCGGCCGGGGCTAGTCAGGCTCGCGCCATAGGCGGCTTGAAACAATGGCTCCGCACGGTCGGTCCGGTTCAAGCGCCATGCTGCCAGCCCGGCGATGAATGGGGCGAGCCCGACCTGGCCGCGCGCCTGGTAATTGGCAGCTTCGGCCAGCACCAGGGCTTCAGCGTCCCGCCCCTGGGTGAATAGGATTTGTGCGACTTCGGCCCGCAGCAGCGCGCCGTACTCCTGGCTTAGGCCACGGGTGCGGGCGATGAGCCGGACGGCCTGATCGGCCCGTCCGGCGCGTGCCGGCTCATGGACCGAGCGGTCGAGCGCGGGGTTGCGCTGCAGGAGGTGCGGGGTACCGTCGACATCGTCTGGCGGGGGTACCGGCGGCGTGATGCCGCGCGGGGCCGGCAGTGGTGCCGGGCGCGATGCGGCGGGCAGCGCTGCATAAATAAGCGGGGCGTCAGGCAAATCCGCATACTGTGTAAGCCAGCCCCGCAGGTGCTCGTCGGACGGCGGTTGCAGGATGGCGGACGGGCCCAGATAGCGGTCGGCCAACACATGCCCGAGCAGGAGACGGTCTGTCACCTGATCGAACTCACGATCTGCGGACTGCGGGTCGCCCTGGGCCTGCAACGTAAAAACGCGGGCAACCCGGCGGGCGTCGCTGCGGCTGAGCGGGGCGGGCAGAGGGATTGTGCCGTTGCTGAGTGGCAGGCGGGTCATTGCCATTGCCA
>JANONC010000372.1:0-11461 GCA_031420655.1 Rhodospirillales bacterium
CCCGATGGAGAACGTCTGGGGATACCTGCGCGGCAACCAGCTCAGCATGACGGTCTGGGAGAACTACACCGCCATCGTGGACGCCTGCTGCGACGCCTGGAACGGCCTTATGAAGGATGCCGACCGCATCGCCTCCATCACAACCCGCGCCTGGGCACAGGTCAATGTCTAGGGCGGTTGGTATTATGCCGCTTCCGTGACGCGCGACCGGCTCTGATCTCCACGGCCTTCAAGCAAACCAGCAATGGCGATATCCTCGTCCAGCGCCTCCCAGTGCAGGCCGCGCGTACTGATGCTGACTTGTTCACGCTGCGCCGGCGTTGCGTGCAGGAGGCGCGGGAACCAGGCAAGCGGTACGCCCAACGTACGGCCATCCGAGAGGTCGAGCCACATGCTATCCTCATCGAAGCGAACGGTATTAGCCTTCGGTGAAGTACTCATTCCATGCCCTCGCGATCTCGTCCCGGCGTTGCTCGATCATGCCCGTCAGCACACGCAGCGTGCGTGCGCCGTAGCCGTCATTATATGCGGGCACCACGTCTGGCCAAAGCCAAAACTTTGCGTCGATACCGTCCCGTAAGGCATGCACGTGCAACGGCTCGCGCGGGCTGCCCTCGTTAGAGTAAAACAAGAACCGAAAGCCGTCCTGGCGAAAGATGACTGGCAAGGCTTTACTCTGCCGGCACCATCGCCTCGCGACTACGCGTCCGCCGCCCACGCGCAAGGCGCTCCATGAACAGATAGATGACGGGTGTCGAGTACAGCGTCAGGATTTGCGACAGGATCAGCCCCCCGCAGATGACGATGCCGAGAGGCCGCCGGAACTCGGCACCCGTCCCGGTGGCCAGAGCCAGCGGGAGCGCGCCCAGGAGGGCAGCGAGCGTGGTCATGATGATGGGGCGGAACCGCTCCGTGCTGGCGTCAAGAATGGCCTGCTGGGGCGATAGGCCGCGGTCGCGTTCGGCTTCGAGGGCGAAGTCCACGATCATGATCGCGTTCTTCTTTACGATGCCCATCAGCAGCAGAAAGCCGATGATCGCCAGGACGCCCAAATCCTGGCCCGTGATCAATATCGCCAGCAGCGCACCCAGCACCGCGGACGGGATGGTGCTGATGATGGTGATCGGGTGGAGCAGGCTCTCGTACAGGACGCCGAGGATGATGTAGATCGCGATCAGCGCCGCGGCCAGCAACGCGGGTTGCGACGACAGCGACTTTTGTAAAAACTTCGCGTCGCCGCCGAACTCGGTGCGCACGCTTTCGGGCATACGCAGCTCGGCCGCCTTGGCTGCCACCAGCTTTACCGCGTCACCGGCGCTGGTGCCCACTTTCAGGTTAAAGCTGATGCTGGACGCCGGGTACGGGCCCTGGTGGCGCACGGCCAGCGGCGACGTCGCGCGGTCCAGCTTTACCACGCTCGTGATCGGCACCTGCCCGGTGCGCCCCTGCACGAACAGCCGGTCCAGCAAGACCGGGTCCGTCTGCAGCCGCGGCAGCGTTTCCAGCACTACCCGGTATTGGTTGCGCTGCGTGTAGATGATCGACACCTGGCGTTGCGAGTATGCGTTGTTTAGCGCCGCGTCGACGGCATTGATCGACACGCCCAGCCGCGCCGCCGCCTGCCGGTCAATCACCACGTTGGCCTGCGGACCCGGCCGGTCCTGGTCGCTGCTCACGTCCTCGATCCCGTCGACGGTGCGCAGCTCGTCTTCCAGCCGCAGCGTCCAGGTGCGCAGTTCGTCCAGGTCTTGGTCGAGCAACACGAAGCGGAAGCCGGAGCCGCCGCCGCCCGCGCCGCCGCCGCGGAAGTCCTGCGCCTCGTACATAAAGGTTTGGATACCCGCCATCTGCATCAGCTTTGGCCGCAGCCGCGCCAGCACCGCGTCGCTGCTCATGCCGCGCTCCGCCAGCGGCTTCAACTGCACGGTCAGCTGACCGCGGTTGATACTGCTCCAGCCCGACGTGATGCCAATCTTGCTGGCGATGGTGTCGATGGCCGGGTCGGCCAGCAACACATCCACAACACGCTTTTGCCGCTCCGCCATCGCGTCGAAACTGATGTCGGGGCTGGCGAGCGTGTTGCCGACCAGTAGCCCCGTGTCCTGCACCGGCAGGAACCCCTTGGGCACCACGCCCCACAAATAAACGATGCCGCCAATGGTGCCGATCATCACGAACGGCATAAGCCAGCGCCAGCGCAGCGCCCAGCCCAGGCTGTGGGAGTAGCCGCCCTGTACCCACTTGAACGCCCGGTCGACGCCGCGATCTACCCGGCCCCACCATCCCGTGGGCGCGGCCAGGTCCTTAACGTAGCGCCCGCACATCATGGGTGTGAGCGTAAGGGACACAACGGCCGAGATGGCGATCGCGACCGTCAGCACTACCGCGAACTCATGAAACAACTTGCCCAGAATACCGCCCATGAACAGCACGGGAATGAACACCGCCACCAGCGACAGGCTGATGCTGACGACCGTAAACCCGATCTGCTTCGACCCGGCGAGCGCGGCCTGAAACGGCGTCATGCCGCGTTCTTGATGGCGGGCGATGTTCTCGATCATGACGATCGCGTCGTCCACCACGAAGCCCACCGCGATCGTGAGCGCCATCAACGAGAAGTTATTGAGGCTGAAGCCCAGCAGGTACATGGCGCCGATCGTGCCGGCCAAGGATAGCGGCACGGTGACCGCCGCGGCCAGTGTCGGCACCAGGCGGCGCATGAACACGGCCACCACCGCCAATACGAGGACCACGGAAATCAGCAGCGTCCACTCCACGTCGTTCACGCTCGCGCGGATGGTGGTGGTGCGGTCGCTGATGGTTTGGACTTTGATATCAGGCGGCAGCCAGGCCAGCAGGGCCGGCAGCTGTGCCTGCACCCGGTCCACGGTTTCGATCACGTTGGCACCGGCCGTCTTGGTCAGCGTCAAGAGGATGGCGGGCTGTTTGCCGTTCCAGGCTGCGAGCTTCGTGTTGCTGACGCCATCCAGCACCTCCGCCACGTCACCCAGGCGCACCGTCGCGGTGCCGGACACTTTCAGCACCAGCCGCGCGTAGTCCACCGCGTCCACGATCTGGTTGTTGAGCTGCAGCGTCTCCGCCCGCTCCGGCCCTTGAAAGCCTCCGAGTGCGCCGTTCACGTTGGCGTTGCGGATGGCGGTGTAGACGTCCTGGCTGCTGAGGCCAGCGGCGCGTAGGGCGGCCGGATTCAGGCGCACGCGCACGGCGGGCTTTTCCGCACCGTCGACCTGCACCTGCGCCACACCCTCCACCTGCGCCAGGCGTTGGGCCAGGATAGTATCCGCGGCGTCATAGACCTGCGCCGTAGCCAGCGTGTCACTGGTTAGCGAGAGCGTCAGGATGGGCGCGTCGGCCGGGTTGAACTTGCGGTAGAACGGTCGGGTCGGCAGGTCCGATGGCAGATCGGAATAGGCCGCGTTGATGGCCGCCTGCACGTCATGAGCCGCGTCCTCGATCTTACGGTCCAGCTCGAATTGAATGACGATGCTGGTGCTGCCGGTGCTGCTGGTGCTGGTGAGTTCCGACACGCCGGGTATTTCACCCAGGCGGCGCTCCAGCGGTGCGGCGATGCTGGCGGCCATCGTCTCCGGATCGGCACCTGGCCGCCCGGCTAGAACGACGATGACTGGGAAGTCCACGGCCGGCAGGGCGGCCACGGGCAAATAGCGCACCGCCGCCAACCCACACAGCATCAGGCCCAGCGAAAGCAGAAACGTCGCGACCGGGCGGCGGATGAAGGGCGCACTGATATTCATTTTGGGCGGCGCTGCTTCCAGGTCACTCGGCCGGTACCGTCTGCGTGGGCGCGAACCGCAGGCGGAGGCCTTCAAATGCCAGGTAGATGACCGGCGTCGTGTACAGCGTCAGCACTTGGCTCAGCAGTAGGCCGCCCACGATGGTAAGGCCGAGCGGGTACCGCAGTTCGGACCCGGTGCCGCTCTCCAGCACCAGCGGCAGCGCGCCGAGTAGGGCAGCGGCGGTCGTCATCATGATCGGGCGAAAGCGCAGCAGCGACGCTTCTTCGATCGATTCCAGCGGCGACAGCCCCCGCGTGCGCTCTGCCTCCAGGGCAAAGTCGATCATCATGATCGCGTTTTTCTTAACGATGCCCATCAGCAGCACGATGCCGACCAGCGCGATCAGGCTAAGGTCCTGTCCGGCCAAACTCAGCGCCACCAATGCGCCAATACCGGCAGAGGGCAGGGTGCTCAGGATCGTGACGGGATGGATCGTGCTTTCATACAGCACGCCCAGCGTGATGTAGATTACGACGACGGCGGCCAGGATCAGCCATGGTTCGCTGGCGAGTGAGGCCTGGAACTCCGCCGCATCACCCGAATAACTGCCGATGATGGTGGCGGGCAGGCCCATCTCCCGCTCGGCCTGTGCCACGGCGGCGACGGCGTGGCTGAGCGAGCTGCCGGGCGCCAGGTTGAAGCTGATGGTGGTGCTTGGAAACTGGCTTTGGTGCGTGATCGCCAGCGGGGCCGTGCCCGGTACGATGGTGGCGATGGCGGACAGCGGCACCTGCGCCCCGGCAAGCCCCGGCAGGCGCAGCCGGTCCAGGCTGCGCGGGTCGGCAAGCCAGGCCGGGTCGGCTTCCAGGATGACGCGGTACTGGTTGGCCTGGCTGAAGATGGTGCTGATTTGCCGCTGGCCGAACGCGTCGTACAGCGTGTCCTGCACCGCCTGCATCGATACGCCCAGGCGCATGGCTGCGTCGCGATCCACCACGACGCGGGTGGCAAAACCGTCGGTCTGCTGATCACTCGCCACATCCTGCAAGTCCGGCATGGTGCGCAGCCGGTCTAGCAGGCGTGGCGCCCAGGTCGCGAGTTCCTGCGCGTCCGTGTCCAGCAGCGTGTACTGGTATTGCGTGCGAGAGATGCGGGTGCCGATCTGGATGTCCTGCACGGGCTGCATGAACACGTCCATGCCGGGCACCCCGGCCATGGCGGTTTGCAGGCGGGCGATCACGGCGCGCGCCGGGTCCCGCTGGCCGCGTGGCTTCAGCGCCATTGTGATGCGCCCGGTGTTGGGCGTGGCGTTGATGGTCCCGGCGCCGATGAAGCTTACGACCCCTGCGACCGCCGGGTCCTTGGCGGCAATGTCCGCCAACTGCGTCTGCAGCCGCGCCATCCGGGGGATGGAGGCGGATTGCGCAGCCTCCGTCACGGCCACAATCACGCCCGTGTCTTGCTGCGGCAGGAAGCCCTTGGGCACCAGCAGGTACAGCAGCACCGTCCCGACCAGGGTCCCCACCGCCACCAGCAATACCAGCCCCTGCGCCCGCAGCGCGCGTTTCAGGGTGCGCGCATAGAGCGTCGTCAGCCGCTCGAATCCCCGTTCGAACCACGCTGTCATGCGGCCCGGCCCCTGATGGGGGCGCAGGAACCTGCTGCACATCATGGGGGTAAGGGTCAGCGACACGACGGCCGACACGATGACCGACGTGCTGAGCACGACTGCGAACTCGTTGAACAACCGCCCCACCACGCCGGTCATGAACAGCAGTGGGATGAACACGGCGACGAGGCTGACCGTCAGCGATACGATGGTAAAGCCGATCTGTGCTGCGCCCTTGTACGCGGCAGCCATCGGCGTTTCGCCCATTTCGATATAGCGAACCACGTTCTCGATCATGACGATCGCATCGTCCACCACGAACCCGGTCGCGACCGTCAGCGCCATCAAACTCAAGTTGTCGAGGCTGTAGCCACATAGCGCCATGACGCCGAACGTGCCGATCAAGGACAGCGGCAGCGCGACGGCAGGAATAAGGGTGGCGCGGGCGGAGCCCAGGAACAGGTAGATCACAAACACCACCAGCCCGATCGACAAGGCAAGCGTACCCTGCACGTCGTTCACGCTGGCGCGGATCGTCTCCGTCCGGTCCACCACGACGGCCATGGTGACGGCCGCGGGCAGGGCGGCCTGCAAGCCCGGCAGCGCGTCGCGCACGGCGGCCACGGCGGCCACGATGTTGGCGCCGGGCTGGCGCTGGATGTCCAGCACGACGGCGGGCATGCCGTTGTACCAGGCAGCGACACGGTCGTTCTCCACACCTGCAATCACGCTGCCCACATCCTGCAGCCGCACGGCCGCAGCACCGCGATAGGCAATGACCAGGTCACGGTAGGCGGCAGGCGTCACCAGCTGGTCGTTGGCTCCCAACGCATAGGATTGGCGTGCCCCGTCAAACCCGCCCTTGGCCCCGTTCACGTTGGCGGCGGCGATCGCAATGCGGACGTCTTCCAGCGACAGGCCATAGGCCGCGACCCGCGCCGGGTCGATCCGGACGCGCACGGCCGGGCGTAGGCCGCCCTGGACCGTGACTTTGCCCACACCCTCGATTTGGCTGAGCTTTGGTTGCAGTAGCGTATCGGCCACGTCGCTGATGCGGTCGATGGTGATGCTGTCCGACGTGAGCGCGAGGGTCACGATAGCAGCGTCGGCCGGGTTCACCTTCGCATAGACGGGCGGATACGGCAGTGACACCGGAAGCGTGCCCGCCGCGGCGTTGATGGCCGCCTGCACATCCTGCGCCGCACTATCCAGCGCCCGGTTCAGGTTGAATTGCAGCGTGATCTGGCTCGTGCCCTCGCTGCTGGTGCTAGTCATGGTGTTCAGCCCGGTGATCTGGCCGAATTGCCGTTCGAGCGAGGCGGTAATCAGCGTCGCCACCGTATCCGGCCCGGCGCCTGGCAGCTGCGTCGTGACCTGTATCGTTGGGAAGTCGACCGAGGGCAGGGCGCTGACCGGCAGCGCGCGATAGCCGAGCAAGCCCGTGAGTAGGACAGCCACCGCCAGCAGCCACGTCGCGATCGGGCGGGCGATGAACGGGGCGGAGATGTTCATGATCCTACGGCCCGCTTCGTGCCCGCCGGGTCCCGGGTCCGCCCCGGTCGGCGCGGGGGGCAGCGTCCGGCGCGTTGCCGTCCGGCCCGGCCACGGCCACCTTGGCCCCGTCAGACAGGCGTTGCGCGCCGTCCGTCACCACACGCTCGCCGGCCTTTACGCCCTCCAGCACGACGCTGAGCTGGTCGTCCTCGAAGCCGGTTTTCAACTCGCGGCGCTGCACTGTCGCGTCGGTCACCACGAACACGAATGTGCCGCGCGGCCCCCGCTGGACGGCGGCAGACGGGATCGTCACCACGCCGGGCAGGGTCTGCACCAGCAGCCGCACGTTCACAAACCCGCCGGGCCATAGCAGCAGGGACGGATTAGGGAACGACGCTTTCAGCTTAATGGTGCCAGTGGTGGAGTCGACCTGATTGTCCAGCACGGTAAGCTTACCGCGTTCCAGCACCGCACCCCGCGCGGGCAGGTTGGCCGCGACGCCCCCGCCATCGGCGCGTAACGCCACCACTTCCGGCGTGCCCGCCTGCTGGGCGGCGGCGACTTGCGGCAGGTCCTGCTGCGGCAGGGTGAACACGACATTGATGGGTTTCAGCTGCGTGATGACGGTGATGGGGTTCACATCCCCGGCGCGCACCAGATTGCCCGCATCCACTTGGCGTAAGCCCACCCGGCCGTCGATGGGTGCCAGGATCGTCGTGTAGCTCAAATTGGTGCGCGCCGTGTCGATCTGCGCCTGGTCGCCCCGCACCTGCGCCTCCAGCTGCGACACTTGGCTGCGCGCCGTATCGGCCTGCTGCGCGCTGGAATAGGCTGTGGCGGCCAGCTTGGCATAGCGGTTGGAATCCAACCGGGCGTTGGCCAGCGACGCCTCGTCCTGCTGTTTCTTGGCCGTCACGGCGTCGAGGCTCGCCTGGAATGGCCGTGGATCGATACGGGCCAGCACGTCGCCCTTGGTCACATCCTGCCCTTCGCGGAAGCGCACTTCCAGCAATGGGCCATCCACCTGCGCGCGGACCTGCACCTGGCTGGATGCCTGCACGGTGCCGAGTCCGTCGAGGTACACGGGTACGTCCTGCACCTGCGCCACGGCCGCCAGCACCGGAACCGGCGGGCTGTCCCCCATGCCCGGCCGCCCGCGCCGCCCAGCCTGCGTGGTCGCGTCCGTACTGTCTGTGGCCGGCCGAAGCGCCCAGTACCCCACCCCGGCCATGACCAGCAGGGCCACCACGATCACCAATGCCCGCTTCATTGTGGTCCCACCCAGCCGCCGCCAAGCGCTTTATACAGGTTCAGCAGCGCCTGGAACCGGGCCAGCCGCACCTGGGTCAACTGATCCAACTCATTATACAGTGTGGTCTGGGTATTGAGCGACGTGATCACGTCGATCGTGCCCGCCGCCAGTTGGGCCCTGGCAATGTCGGACGAGCGCTGCGCCACGGCAACGGCCTGCCGGGTCAGCTTCTCCTGCTCCGTCGTGTACTGGAACGCGGTCAGCGACTGCTCGGTATCCGTGAACGCCTGTAGCGTCGTGCGGCGATAATTGGCCAGTAACTCGCCATACCGGCCGCGTGCCTGGTCCAACTGGCTTTGGCGCAGCCCGTTATCAAAGATGGATTGCGTGAGCGATGCGCCGAGCGCCGCCACCAGCGTCCCCGGCCCGGTGAGTGTGCTGAGGGCCGCACTGGTCAGCCCGCCCGACGCAGTCAGGCTGATCGTGGGTAGGAACGCGGCCCGGGCGGCACGAATGTTGGCGTTCTCGGACACGAGCTGCGCCTCCGCATTGGCCACGTCGGGCCGCCGGGTCAGCAACGTGCTCGGCATGCCGGGCGTGACGGGCGGCAGCGCCAGCTTTTCGAGCGACCCGCCTGTGACCTGGAGGCGTTCGGGCGGCTGGCCTGTCAGGATGCCGAGGCCGATGCGCTGTTGCTCGGCGGCATTGCGCAGGTTGGGAATGAGCGCCCGCTGGTTGGCGGCCAGCGCCTCCTGCTGCGACACATCGAGCGCGTTGGCCGTGCCGACCGACAGCCGCGCGCGGAATGCGCCCAGGATGCGTTCGGCGTCGTCCAGGTTGCGTTGCGCCACACCCAGCCTGTCTTGCGCAGCCAGCAGCTGGAAATAGGTCTGCGCGGTGCTGGTCACGACGTTGAGCGCCACCGTCACCTGGTCGAACCGGCTGGCGACGGCGCTGGCCTGGGCGGCTTCGGCCAGCGCGCGGTTGCGGCCCCAAAAGTCCAGGTCGTAGCTGATGCTGGGGCCGATCTGGTAGGTGCGCAGGTCGGCGTAGCGTGCGCCGCCGGATACAGTGTTGATGCCGGAGCTGCGATTACGGGAATTGCCGCTGCGCTGGTAGTTGAACGAGGTCTGGCCCTGGATGGATGGTAGCAACGGCGCGCTGCTGATGCCGACTTGCGCGTCGGCCTGCACGATGCGGGCGGCGGCGGCGGCCAGGTCCTGGTTATTGGCGCGGGCGGCGGCGATCAGGGCATCGAGCTCGGGTGAGCTGAAACCGCGCCACCATTCTTCGGCCGGCCAGGCGGCTTCGGCCGTGGCTGGGGTGGCGGCAAAGGCAGCGGGCACATCCACGGTTGGGCGTTGGTAGGCTGGGCCGAGCGTGCATCCTGCTAACGCGAATGCGAGTAGCAGCGGCCTCATCGTGGTCCGCGCAGCGTGGCGGTCGCGACATGGGCGCGCCCATCGGCCGACAGCGTGCTGAGCGCCAGTACCAAGCCGTCGCCGAAGCGGCTGCTGGTTTCCAGCCAGCGTGCCTGGAACGCCACCATGCGCACGCGCACCACCGGCTCATTCCAGGGCTCCTGCGCAATGCTGCGGGCGAGCTCTTCGCGGGCGGCGTTCAACTGGCGCCGGGATTGGTCGAACCAGGGGCGTTCGGCCGCCATCACCAGGCGGAACCGGTTCGCGTCATCAGGGGTCAAGTCCTGCGACAGCCGTTCCATCGCGCCATCGATGCCCGGGCCATTCTCCCGCTCATGCAGCACGTGCCCGGCAATCAGCGCGCCGCAAAACAGGTTGACCGCGACCGACAGCCACAGCGCGCGCGTGCGCCAGGGTTCGAGCAGCCAGGAGGACCAGCGTTGCATCATGCCTAAATCGAAAACCCGTTCATGGCATGGCACCGGCTTGCACGATCGTGAATGCGTCAGGTGCCGGGTCTGCCATTGTGACTGCCAGCAGCAGCCCAGCCGCAGTGCACGCCAGCAGCACGGCCCAGCGCAGCCCAGTGCGCGCAGGCGTGCTGGCCCTCATGCGCGACCGTAGCCCGCATAGGACGCGGAGCGCCGGGGCCGGGCTGTCCGGTTCCTGCGCGATCGCGTCAGCCAGGGCCATACGTGCGCCGGCAGAGCGGCGCACCAGGGACTGGGCCGCCACCTGGTCAGCGGCGGGCCAGGTTGAGAGGTTTGCGCCGCGGGTGCCGAGGTACCAGTTGAACTGCCGGGGGCTCACTCGCGGGCGGCGATGTAGTCGCGCAACAGCTTGCGGCCGCGATGCAGCAGCCCCTCCAGCGCGCGGGGCGTGGTTTGCAGAACCTCCGCCGCGTCCTGTCCGGAACGGCCCTGGCCATAGGTGAGCGCGATTGCTTCCCGCTGCCGGGCAGGCAGGGTTGCCATGGCCGCGGCCAGCAGGCGCAGACGGTCCCCGCTGGCCAGGGTCTGTTCGGGCGAGGGCGTGTTGTCCGGCAAATCGTCCGGCACCTCGATCATGGGGCGCAACGCCCGCACACGGTCGATGGCTGCATTGACGGCGATGCGATGCAGCCACGTGCTGACCGAGGCCTGGGCCGGATTATAGCTGGCGGCGCGGCTCCAGGCACGCAGCAGGGCGTCCTGCGCGACGTCGTCCGCCAGGCCGCCATCGGGCAGCACGCGCGCAGCCGCCCGGCGCAACCGGCCGGCGTAGCGTACGGCCAGCGCGTCGAACGCCTCACGGTCGCCCTGCGCGGTTTGGGCCATTAATTGCTCGTCGGACGGGGTCATCTCAAATCCAGGGCTTGAACACCGGATATGGCTACGGCGCGCGTCGGTTCACCCCATGCACTCTATTGCAACATACCGGGCGATCTGTGCAACGTGGCCATAAGAAGACGGGCGGGGGAATTGCGTTTGCCGGCTACCGGAAGCGGGACAGAGTATGTGCTGGAGACGCGTGGACTCACGAAGGAGTTTCGTGGCTTCGTGGCCGTGAACGGCGTGGACCTGAAGGTGCAGGAAGGAACAATCCACGCGCTGATCGGCCCTAATGGCGCGGGAAAGACCACGTGCTTTAATCTGCTCTCCAAATTCCTGGTGCCGACCCGCGGCAGCATCGTTTTTGACGGCCACGACGTGACAGGTATGGCCCCGGCCATGGTCGCGCGACTTGGCCTCGTGCGCAGCTTTCAGATATCGGCCGTATTTCCGCATTTGACGGCGCTGGAAAACGTGCGTCTGGCGTTGCAACGCGCCCGCGGCGGCAGTTTCGACTTTTGGCGGTCGGAACAGCTGTTGCACCAATACGACGACCGAGCCCGGGCGCTGCTGGCCGATGTGGGGCTAGAGGAGCATGAGCAGGATCAGGCGGCCCT
>JANONC010000373.1:0-2464 GCA_031420655.1 Rhodospirillales bacterium
TTGCAATACGGCAAGCGACAGGGCGTCCAACACCTCTGCCACCTCATCATCGGACGGGTCGACGAACAGGCCAACGCGGGCCATGCCCGGATGGTGGCGGGCCAGCACCGCGGCGGCACCGGGCGTGATGGTGCGGGGGGAGCCGCTGGCAAACACGAAGCCTACCCAATCCGCCCCGGCCTCCGCCACCGCATCCATGGCGTCCGGCGTGGTAACGCCGCAAATCTTGACCTGGATCGTCAGCGCACCGCGACGCTCGTGCCCGCCATGCGGGACGCCGATAGGGCGGTGCCAGCCTGCGGCGGAACCACCGGACGCTCCGCAAGCTTGGCGCGTAACTGCTGCACGGACTGTTCCGCCTGGCGCGCCCGGGCCACGGCGGCGATGCGCCCGCCCCACGTCGTGGCCGCACCCAGCACGAAGCACAGCCCGCCCAGTGCCAGAGCCGCCACAGACACGGGTAGTTCGGTCACGATGCCGGTGGGCCAGAGCGTCAGTTGCACCATGGTCTGATTGGACAGCGCAAAGTCGATGATCAGCAGCAGAACCGGAATAAGCAGAACGATGCGGATCATGATCAGGCCACCACGCGCAGGGTGCCCGTTGCGCGAGGAACGGGTTTTGGGCCGCGATTGACCCGCTCCCGCAATTCCTTGCCGGCTTTGAAAAACGGTACCGCTTTCTCACTCACATCGACCGTGGCCCCTGTGCGGGGGTTGCGCCCGATTCGTGCGTCGCGGCGCTTGACGGTAAACGCGCCAAAGCCGCGCAGCTCAACCCGTGAGCCTCCGGCCAGGGCGGCCGTGATCTGGTCGAAAATGGTCGCCACGATCAGCTCCACATCGCGCCCTAGCAAGTGCGGGTTGTCTTGGGCCAGATCGGCGATGAGTTCGGATTTGGTCATGCGTTCCGCTGGGCTGTGGCGAGCCATGTTTGGCCACGACGGGCCATGGCCGTCAAGCAAATCGCTTTGCTGCGGCCACGCAAAGGAGAGCGGCCAGGCCGCCCGCAATCGCTGCCCGCGCGAAGGTACGGCCTGCGCGAAGGTGAGGAACAGCGGGTCGATCTGCGCCACCGCCACCCGCGTCGCCGGCAGGGGGCGGTGAAAATGATCACGCCGGCCAGGCCATCGAGCCAGCCAGCGCGACCGCCCGCGCGGTCAGTTGCCGCCACGCTCCACCGCCTCCGGAAAGAACAGGTCGGCCAGGTTCTCGGGCCGCCGCTTCAGGGTGCCGGTGTCGGCCATGAAGTTCGCGACCCGCTGCACCTGCGCCGGCTGCAGCGTGAAGTAGTTGCCCGGCGCACGCAGCGTCGCAGCCACGGCAGCCGGCGTATCCTTGTCGCCGCTCGATTGCAGATAGAGCGCCGCCGCATCGTCCGGATACTGGTTGATCCAGCCCGTCGCCTCGTCGAACGCCGCCAGCGTCGCCTGCCATGCGATGGGATTTTCGGTGCGGAAACGGGATTGCGCATAGATCGTGTTGGGAGTGGAACGGTCGACGCCCAGGATCGCGTAGCTGCTGGTGATCTCGCGCACGCCGGGCTGGGCCAGCTCACGGTCTTGGAATGGGGTAGAGCTGAAATGGCACGTGATCTCCGACCGGGCCAGCATCTGCGCCATGCTGTCCGGGTGGGCGCGGGAAATGGTCTGCGCATCGAGCCGCGCCCATTCGCCCGCGCCCCAGGTTTGCGCGGCGGCCATCTGCAGATAGACGGCTTGCGGGGCGGTGCGTACGGCGGGAAGCGCGATGCGGTCTGCGGGCGCGATGTCCCGCACGGTCGTGATGGCCGGGTTGACCGTCAGCAGGCGCTGGTTGGTGGCATTCATGGCGAAGGCGGATTTGATGGCCCCGCGCGTACGGTCCCACAGCAGCAAAGCACCCGGCGCGCCGCCGCTGGCAAAGTGCAGGCTGCCGGACAGCAGCGCCTCCGTCACCGGCCCCGTGCCGCCCAGCCGCACGTACTGCGCGCGGAGGCCCGGCGCACCCAGCCGCGCCGCGTGCTTTTCGATCAGGCGGTGCTGCTCCATCACGTCCTGCTGCAGGTAGAGCGTGCCGAATTGCTTGGCGATCAGCACCTCGTTCAGCTCGGCGTGCGCCCGGCGCAGCGCGGGCATGGCCAGGGCGGTGCCTAACGCGGCGCGGCGGGTAAGCGGCATGGGCGTGTCCTGCGTTTTATTATGGTGCACGCAGTATGGACGGGGCAGAGATGCGGTCAAACCGCTGTCTGGTCGCGGTACCTGCACCTCCTTCAACACGAGATGAAACTTCTCTGTAATATCCGATCCAGGGCGACAATCAGGCCTGGTATCACCCTAGCTCAACCACGCTCGGCCGCCCCGTAATATGGCGCCAGTGGTGCCATAGCAGGCGCGCCGCCAGCGCCCGGTGCGGTGCCCACGGTCCGGCCAGCGCACGCAGCGCGCGGGGGTCTGGGCGGGCCGGCAGCCTCAGCAGATGCTGCG
>JANONC010000374.1:0-11424 GCA_031420655.1 Rhodospirillales bacterium
CCCGTCTCCGCCCGTAGCGCAACCAGCGCGGGTGCAACGCCGAGTTCGACGATGGCGCGTTGGACCGAGGTTGCAGGCGCGATATTTGCGTCTGCGGTGGGGACGATCGCCACGACCGTGAAGGCCGCGCTTGGCTTGCGCGCCCGCGCAGCCCGCACCGCTCCGGCCAACGCAGCAAGGCTGGCACTGTCCAGCACCGCCGGCTCACGCAACGTGAACAGCGCTTGCGGGTCGAGCGGGGCCACAACGAGCGGGGCCGGCGTGGCCGCCACGACCGGGGCGCGTCCCGCCTGCGGGTTAAACGTTCGCTGGTCGACCAGCGTGCAGGCGCCGGTCAGCAGCAACAAGGGGATGGCCAAACGCGATGGGACTGACATGATCGCCCCTATGCCCGCAACGGGCGTAGCGGACAACAAAGGGACGGCGATGGACAACCGGCGGATCGACGGCAAGCGTTTGTGGGATGGGTTGATGCAGATGGCCAGCATCGGCGCCACGCCAAAGGGCGGAGTAAAACGGCTGGCATTGAGCGCTGTCGACGCCGAAGGCCGCCGCCTGTTCCGGACGCTGTGCGAAGAGGCAGGCCTTGCCGTCCGCACCGACACGATGGGGAACATGTTCGCCCGCCGGGCTGGGCGGGACCCGGCCCGGGCGCCCGTGCTGTTCGGCAGCCACCTCGACAGCCAGCCAACCGGCGGCAAGTTCGACGGCGCGCTCGGCGTGATGGCCGGGCTCGAACTCATGCGGAGCCTGAACGATTTCGGCGTGGTGACCGACGCGCCGCTCGAGCTGGTGAACTGGACCGACGAGGAGGGCAGCCGCTTTGGACACAGCCTGATGGGCTCGGGCGTCTGGGCGGGCGTGTACGACCGGGAGGCGACGGAGGCACTGATGGACCCCGATGGCGTGACCGTCGGCACCGCACTCGATGGCCTGCGCGGCGACGTGCCGGCGCAGGCCTTTCCGGCGGACGCCTATTTCGAGCTGCATATTGAGCAAGGCCCGATTCTGGAGGCCGCCGGCACGCAGATCGGCGTCGTCACGGGCGGCCAGGCCCAGGTATGGTTCAGTGCGGTGGCGACCGGGCAGGACAGCCACGCGGGGACCACGCCCCCCGCCAATAGGCGCGACGCGCTCGTCTGCGCCGCCCGGATAATCGACCTTGTGGACCGCATGATGCGCGCCCGTGGTGAGCAGGGGCGCGGCACGGTCGGCCAGCTGTTCGTCCTGCCCAACAGCCCCAACGTCATTCCCGGCGAGGTCCGCTTCACGATCGAGTTCCGCCACCCGGACGAGGCCGAGATCGCCCGCCTGGCCGTGCAGTTCCCGCGTGAGGCGGGATTTATCGCGCGGGATTGCGGCGTGGCGCTGGCCATCACCGAAAAGGTGCGCGTCCCCGCCCAGCCATTCGACCCGGCGTGCATCGCGCTGGTCGAACAGGCCGCCGCCGCCCGCGGTTACTCTACCCAGCCGATCATCAGCGGGGCCGGGCACGACGCCATTTATGTTGCGCGCCACATTCCCTCGGCGATGATCTTCACGCCCTGCCGGGACGGGCTCAGCCACAACGAAGCCGAGCATATCGAGCCAGAACAGGCCGAGGCAGGGTGCCAGGTGCTGTTCGACGCCGTGGTGGCGCGTGCCGGGCGGGTGGTCGGTTAACAATCCACCCGCAGCAGCCCCGGCCCTTCCACAAGCAGCCAGGCCTCTGCCGCAACCCGGTGTGGGGTGAGGGTGTCGAGCAACGCCCAGAACGCCGGGCCGTGGTTCATGTGGCGCAGGTGCGCGGCCTCATGCGCAACGACATAGGCCTGCACCCAGGGAGGTGCCATCACCAGCCGCCAGCTGAACATCAGCACGCCTCGCGCCGTGCAACTGCCCCAACGGGTGCGGGTGTCCTTGATTACGATCCGCGCGACGGGCCGGCCCAGCTGCGCTGCCTGCGCCCGGGCCAGCGCACCCAAATGCCGGCCCGCCTCGGCCCGCAGGAAATCTGTCACGCGCCGGGGTAAAAAGGCCGGGTCGCCCGATACATACAGCGCCCCGTCACCGAGGCGTATGCCACGCCCGCCCGGGTGGTGGGTGACGCGATGCGCCGTGCCGTGCACCGGTATAACCGCGCCGTCGGCCAGCACCACGGGTGCCGGCAGCCGGCCGACACGCGTTGCGATCCACTCGGCACTCTGGTCCAGCATCGCGTGCCCGGCCGCCCGGGTTGCGCGCGGCGGCAGGGTCAGCACCACCGCTCCGGTGCGCAGGTCCAAGCGCAGGCTAATGCGCCGCGCCCGTGCACTGCGCCGCCAGATCACCGGTGTGGGACCGGGGCCGGTCATGGTACCGGCCGGACCGCGTCGCCCGTTCCGGCCGCGAGCTGCTCCGCCACACGGGCCGCGACCGGCACGCGGTAGTGCAGCGGGTCCCAATAGTTGACGCGCCTAGTCGTGATGGGGCTGGCCCACATGAAATCCAGCAGCTCTGCCCGGCCCGCACTGGCGCGCACCGCCCGTTTGCACGCCGCCCAGCGTGCCGCGTCGGCCGAGCCCGGGGCACCTTGCTGGCTAACATGCGTGGGTACGAAAAACAGAACCACCCGCGTGCCCGGCGGTATCGCCGCCAGTGCGCCGGCCAACCGCGACAGGGCGGGAAAGGCAAACGTGGCACCGGGTGCGGCCTGCGTGGGGTCGAGCGGCGGCCAGCGCGCAAACGCAGCGTCGACCCGCACCGGGTCATAGGCTGCGTCGTCCGGGACGAAGCGCGTGTACCCGTCGGCGCCGTAGCGCGGGCGCTTGAGCCCGGTGAGCACGGCAAACTGGTTGACCGCTTCCTGCACCGCGTAGGGCGTCAGCATTTCACGATAGGCGGGCCAGAGATTGGCGGCGTACATCCAGCGCGGAAAGGGGCGCGGCGTCGTCTCCGGCGCGTCCGCCCCGCACCACGCGTGGTCCAGCCCGATCAGCACGGCGCGGGGGGCCGGATGGGCGCGCAGGAAGACCTGCAGAAGCTGCACCTGCTCCCACGCGGTCGCGCTGTTCATGGCGAGGTTGACGAACTGCGCCCCGAACGGCCCATTCAGCTGCGCGGGTTGCAACAGCCGGCTTGTGCTGGTGCCAAGTATCACGCTGTCAAACTTGGCGCTGCGGGCCAGTGCCGGAAAGCTGTAGCGGGCATTGCTGCTGATGGGCACACGGGGCGCGGGCGGCGCGAGCGGCAATGTGTCCCAGGGATCGACCAGCACGACAAAGGCGTACAGCACCGCTACGCCGCCCAGCGCCACCGCGAGCGTGCGCTGGGTAAAGCGCGCCCAAGGTCTAGAACTGGAAATAGATGAACTCGGCCGCCACGTGCCCGCCCGCCAGCAGCACCAAGCCGGCCAGAGCGGCCCCGATCGGCCAGGCGAGCCAGGCGCGGGGCGACAGCCGGGCGGCCAGCGTCTGGCTGGTGGGGCCAAGCAGCGCGACGGCCACACCTGCCACCAATGCCGGCCCCCCGGTTACGGCAGTACCGCCCCAACCGGACCATCCGGCCATCCCGCGCAGCACCGTGGCAGCCGTGGTAAAATCTGGCGCCCGGAACAACACCCAAGCCGGCAGCACGAACAGCAGCGTGAGCACCCACCCCAGCACGGCCGGCATCCGCCACCCCGCCCGCGCCCATGCGCCATTGACGGCCAGCGCCACGCCGTGCGCGCCACCCCAGGCCACGAAGCCCCACGCCGCCCCGTGCCACAACCCGCCCAGCAGCATCGTCAGCACCACGTTGCGTGCCTGCAACCAGCCGCCGCCGCGGTTTCCACCTAGTGGCACGTAAAGATAGTCCCGCAAAAACCGCGACAGCGTCATGTGCCAGCGCCGCCAGAACTCGCGCACGCTGGTGGCCCGGTACGGCGCATTGAAATTGTCCGGCAGCCGCAAGCCGAACATGAGGCCGAGCCCGATCGCCATGTCCGAATAGCCGGAGAAGTCGAACAGGATCTGCAGCCCATACGATCCCGCCGCAAGCCACCCCTGCCCCAAGGTCAGCGGCCCGGCTTCGGCCAACGCAAACAGCGGGTCCGCCACTTGCCCGGCCGGGTCGGCCAGCAGGAGTTTCTTGGCCAGCCCGGAGCCAAACAGCAACAGGCCGCGCCCGATCCCCTGCCATGACGCCGACATCAACTGGGCGAATTGCGGGATGAGCTCGTTATGGCGCGCGATCGGGCCGGCGATCAGCTGCGGAAAGAACGTGACGAAGGCAAAGAATGCCCGCAGCCCATACACATGCCGGTCGCCCCGGCGCAGGTCCATGAGGTAGGAAATCTTTTGGAACGTGAAGAACGACACGCCCAGCGGTAATATGATGCCGAGAGGGCCGGCGTGTACGCCGAGCAGCGCGGCCAAGTTGCCCACAACAAAATCGGCGTATTTGCATAGGCCAAGTACGCCCAGGTTGAGCGCGATCCCCACCGCCAGCCAGCCGCGCCACCCGGTGAACGACCACTGGCGCACCAGCAGCCAGTTTGCCAGCGTGAGCGCCACCAGCGCCGGCACGAAGCGCCAGTCCCACCCACCGTAAAAGATCAGGGACGCCACGATCAGCACCCACTCGCGCGCGGCCTGGGTCCGCGCCGCATGAAAGAGCAGCAACGCAGGCGGCAGGAAGCCCAGCATGAACAGCTGCGAATGGAACAGCATTAGCGTGCCATCAATCCAGCAGTCAGCAGCAATCCCAGCACCACCACGCCAGCCCGCAGCCACCGCTCCGGCGCACGGCGCAGGGCCCAGCTGCCGGCCACGCCACCCAGTACGGAGCCCACGCACACCAGCGCGGCCGGCCCCCACTGCACGGCGGGCGACAGCACGAATATGAGCACGGCACCCGCGTTGATGACCGCCGCCAGCGCGTTCTTGGTGGCCCCAGCGCTACGGATGGGAACGCCCGCGCTGCTCAACACCGCCAGGATGAGGAAGCCGATCCCGCCGCCAAAATATCCGCCATACAGCGCGATCAACCCCTGCAACCCTGCGGCCAGGGCGGGCCGGGGCCGGGGCGCCGCGGCGGGCCGGGGACCGTAACTTCCCCAGGCGAACACCGCCGTCGCAAACAGCACGAGCCACGGGATCAACTGGGTAAAGATCGAAACCGGCGTGGCCAGCAGCAGCACCGCGCCCAGCAAACCGCCCACCGCCGCGATCGCCAGTAGCCGCGGGGCGGACAGGCCGGGCGGCCCCGCCACCATGCGGCGGCTGGCCCAGCCGGACACGACCTGGCTCGGGAACAGCGCCACTGCGCTCGTGACATTGGCTGCCAGCGGATCGAGCCCGGCCAGCAACAAGGCGGGCAAGGTCACGAAGGTGCCGCCACCCGCCAGCGCGTTCTGCGCCCCGGCCCATGCTCCCGCCAGCAGCAGCAACACACCCGTCAGCGCCGCGCCCCTGCCAGCACGATGGCCCGTCGCCGGCTCGGTTGCAGCGGGACGCCGGCATACAAATCCTTGCCCGCCCCGGTGATGGTCACGCCGGGCAGATGCGGCATGAGGCGCCGTCCCGCCCGCTCCCAGACGCGGGCTGTGGCGGCCGTGCAGCCGAAGGGGGGCACATACAGCGCGCCGTCGCGCAGCACGACCTGAAACAGGCTGGTGGTCAGCAACCGTCCGATCTGGCCGTGGGAATACGGCTGGCCCTGGCCGAACGGCGTCCGGTCAGAATGCGCCCACACGCCGACACGGCTGGGGGCGACTACAAGCAATTGCCCGTCATCGCGCAGCACGCGCCAGACCTCGCGCAACAGCCGCCGGGCGCTGTCGGTGGTCTCCAGCGCATGGACCAGCAAGATGCGATCAAAGGACAGGTCGGGAAAGGGCAGCGCGTCATCCTCGACCAGCGCCGCGCGGTTGCGCCCGCCCGCCGGCCACGGCTCTGGCCAGACTGGCCCGGCTGCGACCGCGAGCCGCGCCTGTGGCCAGGCGTCCAGGTACGGTTCCGTATAACCCAACCCTAAAACAGACATGCCGGTGCAGGCGGGCCAGGCCTGCAGCAGCCGCTCCCGCACCAGCCCGCGCGCGATCGTGCCGCAGGGCGAGGCATAGAATGCCGCAAGGGTGGGCGGGTCGGCCATGCCGCGTTCTACCGCAGGCGGCCGCACCCCGTCTGCCCCCCTTCTGAACCCCTGCGCTTGCCCGTCGCCCGGTATTTTTCTTTCGCGGCCAGGACCGGGTTGGTATATGCGCCTCATGCACCGACGCACGCTCCTGTCCGGCTTGGGCGCAGGCCTTGCCGCACCCGCCCTGGCGCAACCGGCCAACATGCGCACGCTTAAATTTATCCCGCAGGCGGACGTGACGACGCTCGACCCGCTCAGCACCACCTCCTACGCCGTCCGCAACCACGGCCATCTCTGCTGGGATACGCTGTACGGACTGGACGACCGGTTTACACCCCACCCGCAGCTGGCGGAGGGCAGTACTGTCGAGGCGGACGGCCTGCGCTGGACCATCACCCTCCGCCAAGGGCCGCGTTTCCATGACAACGAGCCGGTGCGCGCGCAAGACGCCGTGGCCAGCATCCGGCGCTGGATGGCGCGCGACACCCATGGCCAGACACTGGCCAGACGGCTCGATGCGATGGAGGTACTGGACGACCGTCGCTTTACGCTGCGGCTGTATCATCCTTTCGGTGCGATGCTGGACGCACTGGGCAAGTCTTCCTCCTACCCGTGTTTCATCATGCCGGAGCGGTTTGCCACGACACCCGCGACGGTGGCGCTGACCGAGGTGGTCGGCAGCGGCCCGTACCGGTTTGCAGCCGATGAGCGCCGGGCCGGCTCGTTTGCGGTCTATCGCCGGTTCGACGGCTATGTGCCGGCACCGGGTGGCCCGCCGGCCGTCACGGCCGGGCCAAAACTCGCGCATTTCGAGCGGGTGGAGTGGCACATCATCACCGACCCCGCGACATCCGCCGCAGCGCTGCAATCAGGTGAGATGGATTGGTGGGAGCGGGTCACGCCCGACCTGCGCGACCTGCTGCTGCGCACCCGCCCGGTGGTGGTGGACCGGGTCGAGGAAAACGGCACCGTCGCCATGCTGCGGCCCAACCATTTGACGGAGCCGTTCAACGACCCGGCCGTCCGCCGCGCCGTGCTGCCTGCGCTGGTGCAAGGCGATTTCATGGCGTCGATCACCAACGACCGTACGCGCTGGCAGGACGGCATCGGCTGTTTTGGTGCCACCTCCCCGCTCGCCTCCGACGCTGGGCTCGATGCGGTCATGGGCCCCCGGTCGTTGGAACAGGCCCGGGCGTTGCTCAAGGCGACCGGCAAGGCGGGTGGCCGTACCGTCGTGCTGAACCCCGGCGACCAGCCCAACAACTCGGCCCTGACCCTCGTGGCAGAAGATCTATTGCAGAAGATCGGCCTGGGGGTAGAGGACGTCACAACCGACTTCGCCACCATGCTGGCGCGCCGGGCCAAGAAGGACCCGCTGGAGGCAGGCGGCTGGAGCGCCTTGATCGTGCTGTTTGGCGGCGAAGACCTGAACAACCCCGGCGGCCACCCGTTGCTGCGCGCCAATGGGGGCGAGGCCTGGTTCGGCTGGCCCACCTCACCCAAGCTCGAGGCGTTGCGCGAGCAGTGGTTCGATGCGCCGGGTGCGGAGGTGCGCCAGGCGATCGGGCGGTCGATCCAAGCGCAGTTCTTCCAAGACGTACCGTATTGGCCGCTCGGCCAGTACTTTATCGACACTGCCTATCGCCGCGGCCTGGTGGACGTACGGCGTGGCATGACGTTGCCGCTGAACGTACGGCGGGGCTGAACCCGGCCGTCGCGAGGGGAGATGAGTGACCGGCGTCACTGCGCTGGCCGGCTGGGCATGGTGTGCTGCAGCATCACCAACCGGAGACCAGACCATGATCCGTATTTCCATAGCCGCCCTGCTCGCCAGCACCCCGGCTTGGGCCGACAGCATGGAGGCACTGCCCGTGGCCGATGGGAACACGTTTGTGCTCATCGGGGCTGGCGTGGCCCTGCTGGTGGCGATGCGGGCCTGCTTCATGCTGGTGCGCGCCTACCGCCGCCACGCGCCAATTTGGCCGACGCGGTCCTATGTGGCGAAAGCCGAGCGCCTGCGTCGCTGAGCGGCCGATAGGCGGCAGTGCCACCAGAACGCCGGCAAGGCCAGCACAGCGACGGCCGCTGCCGCTATCAATGCCCCCGCCGGTGAATGCACCGCATCGCCCACCCGCCCAAACAGACCGGGTAAGGCGGCCACACCCAGGAAGTACACGGTGTAGAACAGCCCCATGCCCACCGCCTGGTTCGCGGGCCGGGCCGATAGCGTACCGAGCGCCACGATCACCCCGGCATGGACCGACCCCAGCGTGCCGAACACAAGCCCGAACACCAGCGGCCAGTCCATCACCGCCAGTCCTACAATCGACAGCACCGACGCGACCGTACCCCAAACCAGCACCCGCGCGCCGCCCAGACGCCCGCTCAGCCATCCTCCCAGCAAGGTGGCGGGCAAGTTGGTCCAGGTGGCGACGGTCAGCACCAGGGCGGTCAGCGCCGGGTCGTGGCCTCTGGTGGCCAGAACGGACGGCGCGTAGCTGAGAAAGCCGTAATAGCCCGCATTGTATGCGGTCCAGATCAGGCCCGCGACCATCACCAGCCCTGCCTCATGCCGGCTGGGAAAGGTAAAGCGGGTCGTGACACCGTCACCGCCGGGCGCGCGGAGCAGCATCAGGCCGGACAGCGCCGACAGTGCCGCGCCGGTGGCGAACATCGCTCCGGGCCCGCCCCAGCCCACCAACGGCGTCATGACCAGCCCCGAAAGCCCGACTCCGATCGGGAACATGCCCACCAGCAGGCCCATGACCGTCACGAACTGCGTGCCCCGAAACCGGTCGGCGATCATCTTGCCCTGCATCACGATCAGCGCAACGGCACCCAGCCCCGCAACGATCCGCCCGGCGCCGAACATGGCCGCACTGCCCGCCACCGCCGCCAGCAGCCCGCCCAGCGTCATCAGCACGAACCCGCTGCCCACCAGCGCCCGCCCGCCCAGCCGCCGGCCGAGTATGCCGCCAGGTAGTGCCGCCACGATACCCGGCGCCATGAACAGCCCGATCAGGGTGCCAAGCCCGGCGTAATCCAGGCCATATTGCTGCGCGAGCGATGGCCCCATGCTGGCGACCGACTGGAATTGAAAGCCAAACGCCACCCGGCCGAGCACAAGCGACGCCACAAGCCAAGCCGAACTGCTCATCCAGCCACCAGAACGCGGGCCGCACAGTTCTGCAAGTGGTTCACCTCGTGGCACCCCGGCCCTATGTTGGTGTGATGAGCCAGACCCCAGCCTTTCTCGACCCGGCGCGTCCGGACGTGCCCGACATCGTCGTCGCCCGCGGCGTCACCCCGTTTTACCTGCCCGGCCGCCCGGTGCGCGGCCGGCTTGTCCGGCTCGGCCCGCTGGCCGACGCCCTGCTGACACGGCACGACAACGTGCCCGTCGTCACCGCCCTGTCCGGGCAGGCGCTGGCGCTGGCAGCGGCGCTGGCGACGGCGCTGAAGTTCCGCGGATCGTTTAGCCTGCAGGCCAAGGGAGACGGCCCGGTCCGCATGCTGCTTGCCGATTGCACAGAGGATGGCGCGCTACGCGGGTACGCCCGTGCCGCGCCCGAAGCGCTCGTTGCGCTGCTGGCCACCACGCCCAACCCCAGCGCGGCGGAGCTGCTGGGCAGCGGCTACCTAGCCTTCACCGTCGACCAGGGCACCGACCGTGAGCAGCATCAGGGCATTGTCGCGATCGAGGGCGACACGCTGGCCGACATGGCGCTGCATTACTTCGAAACGAGCGAGCAGATCGCCTGCAGCGTCCGCCTTGCCTGCGCACCCGTGGACCTCGGCTCCGAACGGTCCTGGCGGGCAGCCGCGCTGATACTGGAGCGCGTGTCGGGTGAAGGCGGTATTCATGTCGACCTGGACCGCGAAGAGGAAGCGGAAGCCTGGCACACGGCCAAGACGCTGGCCCGCACGGTGAAGGAGAGCGAGCTGCTGGATGACGACCTGCCGCCCGAGGCGTTGCTCTACCGGCTGTTTGGGGCCGAGGGCGTGGTGGCGGACCGGCCACGCGCGCTGGCGTTTGGCTGCCGCTGCTCCCGCGCACGCCTGTCGAACCTTCTGGAAGGCTTTCCGGCCGACGACCTCGATCACATGGCCAGCAGCGGGGCGATCACCATGACCTGCGAGTTTTGCAACCTGGATTTCTCGTTCGGGCGCGACGAGGTGCGCGGGCTGGAGCGGGGTGTATGAAACGGCGCACCCTGCTGGCGCTTGTACCATTAGCTGCATGCTCGGACCCGGTGTCGCCCCGGGTGTATGAGCCGCTGCGTTATGACTTCCTGACGCCGCTGCGGCTAAACGTCGGCGCGATCGTCGTGGGTGACGCGCCGCCGCCCAACGCGCTTGATCCGCAAAATCCCGCCCCGCCCGGCCCGCTACTGCGCCAGATGGTGCAGGACCGGCTGGCCGCGGGCGGGATTACCGGGCAGGCGGTGGTTTCGGTGGTGGAGGCATTCATCAGCGCGTTCCGCGACGGGCTCGATGGCGCGATGGCGCTCAGGCTGGAACTGTTCGGCCCGGACGGCACGTCACTCGGCACGACGGAGGCCCGGGTCACCCGGCGGCTGGTCGGCATTCCAAGCGGCGGGCTACCGGGGTCGCTGTACGATATGACCCGGCTGATGCTGGCCGACATGAATGTCGAGTTCGAGTTTCAGCTGCGCCGGTCGCTGCGTCCGTTCCTGCAGGAGGTCTCGACTGCCCCACCGCCGCCGCCTGTCGAGCAAGTGCCGCTAGCAAGCCCCGAACCCGCCCCCGTCAGTACCCCCGCGCCACTTTGAACAGGTTTGGCAGCGGGCGGCCTTCGGTCAAGGCTGCCAGGTTGCTGAAGAAAATATCGAGGCTGAGCGGCACGTAGGTCGCCGGGTCGTCGGCCGACATGTGCGGCGTCATGATCAGGTTGCGGGTCGTCCACAGCCGATGGCCCGCGGGCACAGGCTCCGGCGTGAAAACGTCCAGGATTGCGCCGCCCAGGGTGCCGGCGTCGAGCGCGTCGCAGAGTGCGTCCTGATCCAGCAGCGCGCCGCGGCCGATATTGACCACGCCCGCATGGGCCGGCAGCCGCGCCAGGCGGCGGCGATCCAGCAGATCGCGCGTTACGTTCGTGAGCGGCACGGCCAAGACGAGCATGTCCGCCTCTGCCAGCGCGGCATCCAGCCCGGCCAGGTCCACGACGCGCGTGCACGCCGGGTGCGGCGTGGCCGTAGTGCGCACGCCGGTGACGATCATGCCCGCCGCCGCCGCGCGCTCCGCAATGGCACCGCCGAGCGTACCCAGCCCCACCACCAGCAGGCGCTGCCCGGCCAGCATGGTGCCGTGCGTGGCACCTGCCCA
>JANONC010000375.1:0-2628 GCA_031420655.1 Rhodospirillales bacterium
GAGAGCTTCATTCGCGCCGCCGCCGGGCACGCGGTGGCGGCGCATATCCGGGCCGGGCTGTCGCTTGCCGACGCAACGGCGCTGGTGCTGGCCGACGTGACAGCGCTGGGCGGCGACGGCGGCCTCATCGCGATCGACGCCACGGGCGATGTGGCCCTGCCCTTTACCAGCCGCGGCATGTACCGTGGCACCGTCGACGTGGACGGCCTGTGCCGGACCGGTATTTATACGGGAATGGTTTAGGCCACACTGCCTTGCCCGCTGTTTGGCTTCAGGTCAGCCCATTAGCGCCTCGAGCGCGATCGGGAACCGCCGCACGCGGGTGCCGGTCGCATGCCAGACGGCATTGGCCACCGCACCCGCCGTGCCCGTAATCGCGATCTCACCCACGCCTTTGATGCCCAGCGCGTTCACGTAGGGGTCGTGCTCGTTGATCAGGATCGCCTGAAGCGATGGCACGTCGGTATTGACCGGGATGTGGTATTCGCCGAGGCCCGGGTTCATGACGCGGCCGGTGCGCGCATCCGTGATGGCGTGCTCGTGCAGCGCGAACGATACGCCCCAGATCATGCCGCCGTAGTATTGGCTGCGCACCAGCCGCGGGTTGATCACGCGCCCCGCCGCGAACGCGCCTACCAGCCGGGTGCAGCGAACCTGTCCGAACTCCGGATCGACCTTCACCTCGGCAAACACCGCGCCGTGGGCGTGCATGGCGTAGGTCTTCATCGCCGCCTCATCCGGGGTGCCTGTGCCAGTGCCCTCGATCTCGTTCCGCCCGGCGCGCAGCAGGATGGTTTCGTACGCCTCACTCCGGCTTTCGTCGTCACGGCGGAACAGGCGGCCGTCGCGCGCAACCACCCCGGCATTACCGGCACCAAACAGCGGTGAGCGTTCGTCGGACATTGCCAGCTCCGCCAGCTTTGCCACCACGTCCAGGCCTGCGCCGTGCACGGCCATGCCGGCGGTGGCGGTATGAGCACTGCCACCCGCGATGCCCGCGTCCGGCAGGCTGGAGTGCCCGGCCCGGATTTCTACTTTGTTGAGCGCCAGCCCCATCCCGTCGGCCGCAATCTGGCCCATCGCGGTCCAGGCGCCCTGCCCCATGTCATGGGTGCCGCTTTCAACGACGCCCGTGCCGTCTGCCCGCAAAACGGCGCGCGCTTGGCCGGCGAACATCAAGGCCGGGAAGGTCGCCGTGCCCATGCCCCAGCCGACCAGCAACCCGGCCTCGTCCCGCATCTGGCGCGGGGCGAGCGGCCGGCGGGACCAGCCAAACGCCGCCGCACCTTCGGCGTAACATTCCCGCAGCGCCTTGGACGAGAACGGCTTGCCCGAGCTCGGCTCCGTCTCGGCATAGTTCTTGAGCCGGAACGTCAGCGGGTCCATGCCAGCCGCCTCCGCCATCTCATCGACGGCGCTTTCGAGCGCGAGAGAGCCGGGCGCCTCGCCGGGACCGCGCATGAACATGGGGGTGCCCGTGTCCAGCCGGACAGCGTCGTGGCTCGTGGACAGCGCGGGTGTCGCGTACAGCGTGTGCGCCACGCCGGCCGCGGGCTCGATGAAATCGTCGAACGTGCTGGTGGCGGTGCGTACGTGATTGGCAATGGCGGTGAATGCGCCCCCGGCGTCGACACCCATGCGGATGGTCTGCCGGGTCGGCGCGCGATGGCCGACGGGCCCGAACATCTGGTCCCGCCGCAGCACGAGCTTTACGGGCGCACCCACCAACCGGGCAGCCAGGACACCGAGCAGGGCTGGGCTCATAGCCATACCCTTGGAGCCGAAGCCGCCGCCGATGAACGGAGAGCGTATCTCGATCTGCTCCGGTGCCACCCCGACCATCTCCGCCAGCCGCGCTTGCGAGATCGCCAGCCCTTGTGTCGGCATATCGAGCGACAGCCGGTCCCCGTCCCACACCGCCACGACGGAGTGCGGCTCCATGGCGTTGTGGTACTGGGCAGGCGTGTCGTAGGTCTGTTCGATCGTGTGGGCAGCCGCCTTCAACCCGGCTGCGATATCGCCACCGCGGTCGAAATTAGTTGGATGACCCGGCCCGACCACCTCCGGCACGAACGGTTCGGCGCTGTCTAGGCCGGTGCGGGCGGGTTCGGACTCGTAGACCGGGGCCAGTAACGCCGCGCCCTCCGTCGCTGCCTCCAGCGTACGGGCGATCACGACGGCGATCGGCTGGCCAGGGTAGCGGACCGTATCGTTCTGCAACACGTCCAGCTTAAACGCGAACCGCGAGTCTCGCAGGTCCGGGTCCTTGGCCAAAGGCGGGCGGTTCGATGGCGTCATCACCTCCACTACGCCGGGGTGGGCGCGGGCGGCGTCCAGGTCGAACCGCACCACCCGGCCGCGGGCGATCGTGCTGGTCGCCATCACGGCGAACATCATGCCCGGCCGATGGGCGTCCGCCGCATACGGGGCGGCCCCTGTTACCTTCAGCGGACCGTCAACCCGGGTGAGCGGCTGGCCGATGGACGACCCCTGACGCAGATGGGCCGGGTTAGACGTGAGCGCGAGCGGTTCAGACATGGGCGTGTGCTCCCTGTTCATGATGGGGGGCAAAGGGGGACGCCGGCAGAGCCGGTGTGCGCTCCGGCGTACCGGCAGCAGCCATCGCCA
>JANONC010000376.1:0-2188 GCA_031420655.1 Rhodospirillales bacterium
GGGGGGGGCCGCCATACGAAAGCCACGTTCCATGTCCGTCTACGCCTTCGTCTTCCCCGGCCAGGGCAGCCAGTCTGTTGGCATGGGGCGCGACCTGGCTGCCGCCTTCGCCCCCGCACGCGAGGTATTTGGCGAAGTGGACGACGTGCTCGGCCAAAAATTATCGAAAATGATGTTCGAAGGGCCTCCTGAAGAGCTGACCCTGACGGAGAATACGCAGCCGGCGCTGATGGCGATGTCGATGGCCGTGCTGCGCGTGCTGGAGGCGGAGGGTGGGTTCAAGCTGGCGGACCGTGCCGTGCTGGTGGCCGGGCACTCGCTGGGCGAATATAGCGCGCTGGCCGCGGCGGGGGCGCTCACGCTGCGTGACACGGCCCGGCTGCTGCGCCAGCGCGGGGCGGCGATGCAAGCCGCGGTGCCAGCTGGGGAGGGTGCGATGGCGGCCTTGCTGGGTGTCGACCTGGACACCGCCGCCGCCATCTGTGCGGACGCGGCGACGCTCACGCACGAAGACGGCAGGACGGAACAGCAGGTGGTGGAGCCGGCCAACGATAATGGCGGCGGACAGGTGGTTATCAGCGGCCACCGTGCGGCGGTCGAGCGGGCGATCGAGCTTGCCAAGCAGCGCGGTGTGAAGCGGGCCATGCTGCTGCCTGTCAGCGCCCCGTTCCACTGCGCGCTGATGGCCCCCGCCGCGGCCGTGATGAAAGAGCAGCTGGGTGAGGCCACCGTGCACGCCCCCATCGTGCCGCTGATCGCCAACGTGACCGCCGGGCGCGTGACGGAGCCGGACGACATACGGGCGCGCTTGGTGCAGCAGGTCACCGGCACTGTCCGCTGGCGGGAAAGCATTCTGGCAATGCGCGATATGGGCGTCGATACGGTGCTGGAGCTGGGCGCGGGCAAGGTGCTCACGGGCCTCACCCGGCGGATCGACCCAGAGCTGAAGGGCGTCGCAGCCGGCACGCCTAGCGAAATCGACGCCATGCTGAAAGGGCTGTGATGTTTCGTCTGGATGGCAGGCTGGCACTGGTCACGGGCGCATCGGGCGGTCTGGGCGGGGCGATCGCGCGGACGCTGCATGCACAGGGCGCGACGGTGGTGCTGTCCGGCACGCGGGCGGACGCGCTGCAGGCGCTTGCGGACGAGTTGGGTGACCGCGCCCAGATCTGCCCGGCAGACCTGTCGGATCCGGCCGCGGCCGACACGCTCATTGCGGCTGCCGAGGCGATCGGGCCGTTGCATATCCTGGTCAACAACGCTGGCCTTACGCGTGACGGCCTGGCGCTGCGCATGAAGGATGCGGATTGGGCGCAGGTGCTGGATGTGGACCTGGCCGCCCCGTTCCGGCTGGCGCGCGCGGCGCTGCGCGGCATGGTGCGCCGCCGGGCCGGGCGGATCATCGGTATCGGCAGCATCGTCGGCACCACCGGCAACCCCGGTCAGGCCAATTACGCCGCGGCCAAGGCCGGGTTGGTAGGCATGAGCAAGGCGCTGGCGGCCGAGGTCGGCAGCCGTGGCATCACCGTGAACATGATCGCACCCGGCTACATTCAGACGGCAATGACCGGTGCCCTGAGTCCCGAGCAGACGGCCAAGCTTACCGGTGCCATCCCGCTGGGCCGCATGGGTCAGCCGGCGGATGTGGCGGCGGCGGTGCTTTACCTGGCGTCGGACGAAGCGGCCTGGGTCACGGGCACCACGCTGCATGTGAATGGCGGTATGGCGATGTCGTAGCACGCGCCCTCTGTCACCACCGCTTGGCGCGCCTGCGCAAACCATGCTATCGGCCCTGCCTCACACCTGCCCTGGCCGCTCCGGCCAGCGCCCTGTTTCTAACGCCCGAGGAAGTTCTATGAGCGAGATTGCCGACAAGGTTAAGAAAATCGTGGTGGAGCATCTAGGCGTCGAGGAGGCAAAGGTCACACCCGAGGCCTCGTTCATCGACGATCTGGGCGCCGACAGCCTGGACACGGTCGAGCTGGTGATGGCGTTCGAAGAGGCGTTCAGCGTCGTGATCCCGGAAGATGCGGCCGAGAAGATCAGTACCGTCAAGGACGCAATCGACTTTATCGAGAAGCAAAAGGCCGCCTGAAACTCCCATGTCCGGACCATCCAGCGGGCGTCGCGTCGTTGTCACCGGCATGGGCATTGCCTGCCCGCTCGGATTGGGAGTGGAGCATGTATG
>JANONC010000377.1:0-22426 GCA_031420655.1 Rhodospirillales bacterium
TCGCCGGAGCATGCGCTGGCGCAGGCGCTTCTGGGCGATCCAGTCCTGCCCCCAACCACGCTCGCCGCGCATCAGGCCATGCACGACGCCGTCGCCCCGTACTTGCACACTTTGCCAGCCCGCCCTGTCGCCGGGGCCGTCCCCGCGCAACCGCCGCATCGCCGCGAGCTGCCGGCCCGCCGCCGCGGCTATACGCAAAAAGCGGCTGTGGGTGGCCACCGCATCTATGTCCGCACCGGCGAGTACGCTGACGGCACGCTGGGCGAAGTGCATGTCACCCTCCCGCGTGAGGCCGCAACCCTACGTGCCATGATGGAAAGCTTGACGGCGGCCGTGAACCTCGGCCTGCAACATGGCGTTCGCCTCGAAGAATACGTGACCGCGTTCACCCTCACCCGCTTCGGCCCGGCCGGCGCAGTCGAGGGCGATGCGGATGTGAGCCATGCGACCAGCGTACTCGATTACGTATTCCGTAACTTGGCCGCGAGCTACCTGGGCGGGTGCGCCGTGCCCGAAGGCGTACCGGATCGCGCGCCGGACGTGCCGCTACTCCCGCTCGACCTGCCGGCGCAAACCCGGCGCCGGTCCGGCCTGCGGCTCGTGGCATGAGCGTCGCCGCCCGCCTGGCCGCACTGGGCATCACGCTGCCTACACCCTCTGTACCGCTGCAAAACTACGTGCCCTGGGTGCGCACCGGATCGCTCGTGGTCGTCTCGGGCCAAATCCCCTTGCGGGACGGGGTCATCGCCTACACCGGCCCGGCGGATGACAACGCCGCCGCCGCCGCACGTCTGTGCACGATCAACGTACTCGCCCAGCTCAGCGCCGCCTGCGATGGCGATCTGGAGCGGGTGCGCCAGGTCGTGCGCCTCGGCGGTTTTTTCGCCGCTCCGCCCAGCTACACCCAGCATGCGGTGGCGATGAACGGTGCTTCCGACCTCGTCGTCGCCGTGTTTGGCGACCGGGGCCGCCACGCCCGCAGCACCATTGGCGTGCCGTCCCTTCCGTTTGATGCCATGGCCGAAGTCGATGGCTGGTTTGAAGTGGCTTAGCCGCGTGTTCGGCAGGCCTTCCAGCCCCGCTGTTGCCCGCCATATCCCGCTGATGCCAGATTCCGGACCCGAACCGTTTACCCTCACGCTGCATGCCAAAATTGCAGACATCGACGCAGCCGACTGGGACGCGTGCGCCGGCAATACGGACGGGACCGGCAACCCGTTCACCTCTCACGCCTTTCTGAGCGCAATGGAAGATAGCGGCTCCGCCAGCGGGCGCACCGGCTGGTTACCGCAGCACGCGGCACTCCGGGCTGGAGAGCGGGTGGTGGGCGTGGTTCCGATGTACGCCAAGTCGCACAGCTACGGCGAATACGTGTTCGACCATAGCTGGGCAAACGCGTTCGAACACGGTGGCGGGCGTTACTACCCCAAGCTGCAAGCCGCCGTGCCGTTCAGCCCGGCACCCGGGTCCCGCCTGCTGCTCCGTGACGGCACGCCGCCCGCCGCCATGGCGCAGGGGCTTGTGCAGGCCTGCGAGGAGCTTGGCCTCAGCTCCGTCCATGTCACGTTCTGTTCCGAAGCGGACTGGCACGCGCTGGGCGACGCGGGCTGGCTGCAGCGGATCGGCACTCAATTCCATTGGGAAAACGCGGGTTACGCCACGTTCGATGATTTCCTGGGCGCGCTCAACGCCCGTAAGCGCAAGTCGCTGAAGCGCGAACGGCGCGACGCCAACGCGGCCGGGCTGGATTTCGTGGCCCTGCGGGGCGCCGATATCACGGCCAAGCACTGGGCGGCGTTCCACCAATTCTACATGTCGACCGTCGACCGCAAATGGGGCAGCGCGTATCTGACCAAACGCTTCTTCCCGATGCTGTCGGAGCGGCTGGGCGACCAGGTTGTGCTCATGATGGCGATGAATGGCGACACCCCCGTCGCGGGCGCGCTCAATCTGGTCGGCGGCGGCGCGCTCTATGGCCGCAACTGGGGCTGCCGGGGGGACTGGCCATTCCTGCATTTCGAGCTGTGTTATTACCGCGCGATCGAATTCGCGATCGAACACAAGCTGAGCCGGGTCGAGGCCGGTGCGCAGGGCGAGCACAAAATCCAGCGCGGCTACCTGCCCCGACCCACCTACAGCGCCCACTGGGTCGCCCATGCCGGCTTGCGCCAGGCGATCGGCTCGTTCCTGGAACGCGAACGCCCGGCCATGCACGAGGAGATGGCGGCGCTGGCCACCCTGTCGCCCTATCGCCAGGCTGGCGTCGACATCGGATAGGGCCACTCGGCCGGGCGCACTGGCCCCTGCGCCCAGCCCGCCGGCGGCACATCATGCGGCGCGGTCGCGTGCAATGCGCGGTCCTGCCACGTCGCGGCATCCGCGCGCACGCTTTCGGCCACCAATGCGGTCAGGAACGCGCCGGGCGCCAGCCCTAGTATCGCACCGAACGCCGCCAACCAGGGCATTGGCGTGAACTGCCTGTGCAGCGCCGCCTCTGCCACGCCGCCCTCCATCATGAGGTGGTGGGCAAAGTTGCGCTTGGCCGCGTGCCACACCACTTGCGCCCGATCGTCGCGAAAGCGCTGCAATCGCCGCTGTGCCCGGGCGTACGCAGCGGGCAAATCCATGATGGTCGGGCCGTGGCCGGAATAGCCCACCCGGGCCGGCAACCGCTCCAGCCGGGCCAGCGTCTCCGCCGTCCAGTCCAGCGCGTCGGGATGATGGTGCAAATCGGCCCAGCCCAGATCGGCCCCATGCATCGCATCGCCAAGAACGAGCACGTCGCCGTTGGTCAGGCTGATATGCCCCGCCGTGTGACCGGGCGTCGGCACTACCGTCCAGCGCGCAACCCCGGTGTCGATCACGTCGCCCGCCTCCAGCACGTGCGCTACTGCAAACGGCTCGATCGGCTGGGCCAGGAACTGCGCCGCACACGCATCCGGATCGCGCGCCTGGATCGGTGCCGCATCCAGCGCGCTCATCGCGATGGGCACGCCATGCTGCGCCAGCGAGTAGTTTCCACCCACATGGTCGGTGTGCGCATGGGTGTTCACCACCCGCAAATTGCTCAGCGCCACGCCCTGCCCCGCCAGCCAGCCCAGCATGGCCGACGCCGCCGGGCCAAACCCGGTATCGACCAGCACTGGGCGCGGGCCCGGCAACAACACGACATTGGCGCTCGGATAGCGGCGCTGCCAGAACACCGGAGTCATGGGGCGAGGCCGGTGCCAAAACTGGTCATCGTGGCCTGCATCAGCGCCACCTGCTTGCCGTCCACCAGCGCGGAGCCGGTGCATACCGTCAGCAAGCGCCCCGCCCGCACCACCCGCCCCTCTGCCCGCACCAGCGCGCCCTGTGCCGGGCGCAGGAAGTTCAGTTTAAATTCGACGGACACAACGCTCTGGCCCACCGGCATCAGGGTCAGCGCCGCCAGGCCACACGCCGTGTCCAGCAACGCCGCCAGCACGCCACCGTGGAAGTAGCCATGATGCTGCCCGACCTCGTCGCGGTAGGGCAGCAACAGATCGACCGCGCCGTCCGCGAGGGTGTCGATGCGGATACCGAGGTGGCGCATGGCCCCCTGACGGTCGAAGACGGCTCTGATGTGATCCACGTCGTTGCTCTATCGGGTTGACGACCGGAAGGCGAGGGCGCGGCTCTCGACCCGTTGGGGCCAGGGTTCCAAACCCCGTATGTTAGGGGACCGTTCAGACCTTTGGTGCAGGGTTGGGCGGTGGAGTTTGACGAACTGGCCAGCCTGTACGGTGCGTCGCATTGGGGGTTCTATCCCCAGTTCCGCTTGCGGCCGGGCCGCGCCTGCGCCGCGCTGACCATCGTGACATCGCGCGCGGTGCTGGTGCTGGATCACGACCGGACGCGCGTGGCCGCCGCCGCGCTCGACCTGGCGGACTTTCACGCCGGCTGCCGGCACGCGCCGGTGCTACCCATTCTGATCACGCCCCGCGCCCGCGCCAGTACCCTGCCCCTGCCCCTCCCCGGCGCTGGTTCTGTGCAGGAAACGACCCTCGTCCTCCTACCCAGCCTCGTGCAGGAGATCGTTGCCCGGTTCCCGCCCGCCGCCATCGATGTAGCCGGCTGGGCCGCGGCGCCGTACCAGCCCGTGCCGGGGCTGATGGAGGCCGCTGCCCTGCTCTATGCGCGGCACGACGTGCTCGCCCTCGCCCAGGGTTCCGCCGGACCGGACGGGGTGCGGCGTACAAGCCGCGCCATCCTGCGCGCGGTGCACGACGCGCTGGCAGCCGGGCGCAAACAGATCGTGTTCGTGACCGGCGCACCCGGCGCGGGCAAGACCGTCTGCGGGCTGGACGTGGCGTTCACCCCGGGTCTGGGTGCCGCCTTCCTGACCGGTAATCCGACCCTGGTGCACGTGCTGCGCGGCGCATTGGTGCGTGACGCGGGTGCCCAGGGGCGTACCTCCAGTATGGGACGACGCGCCGCGCAACAACGGGTGGACGCGGTCATTCAGGCCCTGCCCGCCTTTCGTGACCGGGGCGTCGCTACCGCCGCCCCGCCCAGCCAGCGCGTGCTGGTCATCGACGAAGCCCAGCGCTGCTGGACCGGCCCCTATGCCATCGCCAAAACCCACGCCGCCCCGCACCCGCTCACACAGTCCGAGCCGCTGCATGTGCTCGACACCATGGCCCGGCACACGGGCGCGGCGGTCGTCGTGTGCCTGCTGGGCGGCGGCCAGGAGATCCATGCCGGTGAGGGCGGGTTGGCCAGCTGGGGCGACGCGCTTGCCGCCCGCCCGGCCTGGCACGCGCTGGCCCCACCGGACGCGCTCGACCATGCCGACCCGCGCCAGCGCCTGGCCGCCTTGCCACAATTGACGCTCGATCCGGACCTGGCACTGCGCCACGCCATCCGGGCACTCCGCCGCCCACATGAGGGCGCGTGGGCCAATGCGGTGCTGGCCCATGACGCCGCCGCCGCCCGCGCTATCGCCACCCGGCACGGTGCACCGGGCCTGACGCGCTGCCTGCACACGCTCCGCCGCGTGTTGCGCGCCGCTGGGCCGTCACGCGGCCTGGTGGCCAGCTCCGGCGCACGGCGCTTGCGGGCAGAGGGGCTGGGCGCCGTTCTGCCGCACCAGGACGCCGACGCCGTACAGCGCTGGTTCCTCGATACCTGGCCCGACATCCGCAGCGCCGCCGCGCTCGAAACCGTCGCCACCGAATTCAGTGTCCAAGGCCTCGAGCTCGACCATACCGGCGTGTGCTGGGACGCCGACTGGATGACCGGCGGTGACGCGTGGCTCGCCCGCCAGTTTCGTGGCCATGCCTGGACGGTGCTGCACCGGGCGGAGGCGCAGTCCAACCGGCGCAACGCTTACCGCGTGCTGCTCACCCGCGCCCGTCGCTCCACAGTGATCTGGATGCCGCGCGGCTGCCTGCTAGATCCCACCCGGGCACCCCGCTTGTATGACGCGACCGCCCGGTTCCTGCTGGATTGCGGTGCCACGGACCTGGACGAAGCGGCCGCGCCCGCCGACACTGCCGCGATGGCTGACCCGGTGCTGGTATGATTCGTCTGCTGCTCTGGCTGCTGCTCGCGTCCCCCGCCGCGGCCGCCGAGCTCAAGATCGCCACCTGGAACCTCGAATGGCTTACGCTGCGCCAGGCCGGTGATCCGGCGCTCCCGCCCGACGTCGTGCCGAAGCAGCCGCCGCACCATGCCATGTTGCAGGCCTATGCCCTGGCGCTCGATGCCGACGTGATCGCGCTGCAGGAGGTGGACGGGCCCGCCGCCGCCGCCACCGTCTTTCCGCCCAGCATGTACCGCATCATCATGACCGGCGACGCCGTTGTGCAGCGTGTGGGGTTTGCCGTGCGCCGCTCGTTGACGGTCACGCAGAACCCCGACCTGATGGCGCTCGACGTGTATGGTCCATCAGCGGCCCGGCGGTTACGCAGCGGGGCGGACATCACGGTCGACATGCCGGGCGGACGGTTGCGGCTGCTGGCGGTGCATCTCAAAACCGGCTGCAACCATGATCGCCTCAATAGCGGCCGCCGCGAATGCGACGTGCTGCGCGCGCAACTGCCCGCCTTGCAGGGCTGGATCACGCAACGCCGGCAGGAGGGCGTACCCTTCGTCGTGCTCGGTGACTTTAATCGCCGCATGGAAGGCCGGGACGAGCTGCTGGCCGCGCTGAACGCAAGCGCGCCGTTGCTCCGCGCGACCGAGGGCCGGGCGTCGCCCTGCTGGGGCGGCGGCGCGTTCATCGACCACATCCTGGCCGGCGGAGCGGCGCGCGCCTGGATGCAGCCCGGAACGCTGCGTGTGCTGACGTATCGCGAGCCTATCAGCCAGCGCGAGGAGCTCTCCGACCACTGCCCCGTCAGCGTGCGGTTTGCTCTGCCGGACTGATCGGGCATGGTGCGCCCCGTATTGACGGAGCACGCGCATGAACATCCTCATCACTGGCGCCACCGCCGGGTTCGGCCTGGCCATCGCCCGGCGGTTTGCCGCCGAAGGGCATCGCGTCGTGTTGGCCGGCCGGCGGCAGGACCGGCTCGACGCGCTCTTGGCCGAGCTGGGTCATAACGCCCATGCCCTCACGCTCGACGTGCGCGACCGCGACGCCGTGCTGGCCGCCATCGCCGGGCTGCCGCCGGAGTTCGCGGACACCGATGTGCTGGTCAACAACGCGGGCCTGGCCCTGGGCGTGAACCCGGCGCAGCGCGCGAGCCTCGATGACTGGCACACCATGGTCGACACCAACGTGAAAGGGCTCATGACCGTCACGCATGCCGTGCTGCCCGGCATGGTGGCGCGTGACCGTGGGCACGTGATCAACATCGGCTCCGTCGCCGGCAACTGGCCCTATCCCGGCGGCAACGTCTATGGCGCGACCAAGGCCTTTGTCCGCCAATTCAGCCTCAATCTGCGCGCCGACCTGGCCGGAACCCGGGTGCGGGTGACCGATATCGAGCCTGGCCTGGTGGCAGGCACTGAGTTTTCGTCCGTCCGCTTCGCCGGCGACACCGAACGGGCCGCCGCCGTGTACAAGGGTACGGAGCCGCTGACGGCCGAGGATGTGACCGACGCCGTACACTGGGTCGCGACCCGGCCGGCCCACGTCAACATCAACACGCTTGAGCTGATGCCGGTCTGTCAATCCTTCGCCGGCCTGTCAATCAACCGGCAGGCGTAGCTAACAGGGGGCGGGCGGCCCGCTCGTCGGGCGGCGCTCATACGTCTCGCGTCCGGTGACGGTCACGAGGCTGACAACTGGGGCGACACTGATTCGCATAACCCCGTCCCTTCGTTCGCATCACGGTGCTACCGAAAAAGCGCGGCGTTATTTGCCGGAAGGATCTGCTCTTTGTTTACAGAGTTGTAGAGCGCCGTTCCCCCGCGTGCCGGCCCGGCGATAGCGCGCGTCTTTTCTGGGCCGCAACCCTTGCTGGGGCCGGTTGCTGCACCGCACATGGGGTATCGCATCAGGAGGCATTCAGTGTCCGGCTTCGTGCTCGCCCCGCCCCGCGCCCGCATTACCCTCAATCAGGGCGTACTGGCGGCCAGTGCCGTGGGCCTGGCGACACTGATGCTTGCCGTGTCGCAGGCGGCCGGAACCACCTGGCGTAACACGGCGCTGGTGCTGGTGGGGTCTGCGATCGGTGCGGTACTGCTGCGCACCACCTTCGGATTTGCGAGTGCCTTCCGCGCGCTGATCGAACAGCGGGACGCGTCCGGCTTTCGCGCCCACGCTGCTATGCTCGCGTTGGCCAGCCTGCTTATTCTGCCACTACTGTCGCTCGACACGCTGTGGGGCATGAAGCTGACGGGCGGATCGACGCAGGTGGGCGTTGGTTTTGCCGTGGGCGCATTGCTGTTCGGTGCGGGCATGCAGGTGGGCGGCGGCTGCGCATCGGGTACGCTGTTTTCTTTGGGTGGCGGCAATGCGCGGCTGATTGGGACGCTGGCCGGGTTCGTGATCGGTTCGGCGCTGGGCGCGGCGCATATGGGCTTTTGGTGGTCGTTGCCGGCCCTTCCGGCTGCGACAGCGCAGGGGCTGGTGGGATACGGCCCGGCTATCGTGTTGCAGCTTGGCGCACTGGCGGTGCTTTGGGTCGTGGCGGGCCGGTACAGCCCAGCGGGCCGCCGCATGCCCACCCTCGTCTGGGGCGGGCTGGCGCTGGCAGTGCTGAATGCGGCGGTCGTGGTGCTGTCGGGCAAGCCGTGGGGCGAGACGTCGGCATTCGCATTATGGGGCAGCCAGGCTGCGACGGTCCTGGGTTTTGATGCGCATAATTGGGCCTATTGGCAGCGCCCGGGCTTTGCCGGTCAGCTCGACCGCAGCCTGCTACGCGATGTGACGAGCGTCATGGACGCGGCCATCCTGCTAGGGGCGTGTGCGGCGGCGGCTGCGGCGGGTGTGTTCCGGCCCAGCTGGGGCGGGAACTGGCGTGCCTGGGCCGGGGCATTGCTGGGCGGCATCGCGATGGGCTACGGGGCCCGGCTGTCGAACGGCTGCAACATCGGTGCCTATTTCAGCGCGATCGCAGCAGGTAACCTATCTGGCTGGGCCTGGATGGTGCTGGCGCTGGCCGGCAGCTGGATCGGTGTGCAGTTCCGCCCTTGGTTTGGCCTACGCAGCACGTCCGGGCCGGTTTGCTGACAGGACGTATGCTGCGCCGGGCTGTTGTCACACCAAGACGCGGCCCGTGTGACATGTCGTCCTCCGTGGCATCGCGAGCCCAATTCGGTGTGACGATACGCCCAGGCCACCCGAGCGGCTGCCAATCGTATTGAAATGGACTGCGGCTCGCAGGCCGTGAACTGTGGTACTAATCCGCCGCAAGCTGCAGCCTCGGAACCGTTGGGACCGTAATCTCCCATGCTGTCCCGGCACCATGGCTCATGATCATCGTCGATCCGGTACGCTCGACCAGCCGCATGACCAGCCCCATCCCATGCCCGGTACTCAGCAGCAGCGGGTTGTACACCATACCATATCCGTCATCGGCGACCGTTAGTTTGGCACTGCCCGATTTAGACTTGGCGAGAGTCACGGTCACGGTGCCAGGCCTACCGGCAAAAGCGTGCTCGTAGCTATTGGCTACCAACTCCGACACGACCATGCCCAGCGTGGCGACATGATCAAGCTCCAGCATCACGCGCTCCGCCCGGCACTCAACCGTCACTGGAGATGCCCGCTCCGCCTGCAAGCCCGGCAGGGTTGTGCACAAGGTGACGAGGTAATGGCCGAGATCCACCGTCTCGCTCAGCCCCACGCCGAGCAGGCTGTCATAGACCTGGCCCAGGGTCGTGACGCGCCGGACGATCGAGTCGATGCCGTCGCGGGCCTGCCCCGTCATGGTCCGCGCATAGCTTTCAAGCACGCTGCCGACCGTTTGCAGGTTGTTGCGGACGCGGTGCTGTAGCTCCTCCGCCAGCAGGTCCTTGTCGGCCAGTGCTTTTCGCAGCGACTTCATCCGGGCGGCCGTGGCTACCGCCTCCGCCAGCACATTGGCGAAGCCGGTCAGGAAATTGATGTCGTGCTCGTCGTACTGATGCTGCAACGTACTATCAATTTCGAGCACGCCAAAGGCGAGGCCCTCGATAGCCGGAATCAGCACGTCGACGGTGGAAACGACGCGGTGGTCTTCGTAAAAGGCCGGTAAAACCAGGTTGTTGGCTGTGTTAATGTTGCGGATGATGACCGGCTTGCCCGAAGTGTAGGCGCGCCCCTGCGGTGAGCTTTCATTGGCCTGCGACACGACGCAGCCGACCACACCGGCCCGCCAACCCCAGCCGGCCTCGATCAACAGGTCGTTCTGCTCTGGCCGGTAACGGCAGACTTTGGAAAATGGAACGTCAAGCGACTCAGCACAAATGCGGGCTGCTTCGTTAAGGACTGTGATTAAATTTGGTTCACGAAAGGCAAAACTGCCAAAAGCTGCCAAAGCAGCCTGTTGTCTTAATAGCTTGGAGACGGTCCGGTCTTCGGCCAAATTGCTCATAAATATACCCACGCCCGATTCAGCATCGCTTGGAAAGAAAACTCCAGGTAGGCGGTACTGTTCCGCGCTGCACGGCAATAACTATCACTTCTTTAGGAGCAGCCCCCTTGCACGCCCCAGAAATCTCCCGCCCGGCGATGGCGCGCGCTCGCCTGCGTGCCGTCTGCCGCGCGAACCAGTTGGCAGGTGTCCAGGCCCGCAGCGGCGGCGGCATCCAGCTCGGCTTCGATGTCCGATAAAAACAGGATCGCAGATGGCTCTTGTGCCACCGTCCGGGCAATGGCGGCGTAGCTGCCCGGCTCCCGCTTGTTTCCCACGCCCGTGTCGAAGAAATTTGCGAATAGTGGCTCCAGATCGCCAGCGACCGAGTGCCGGAACAGCAGCCGCTGCGCCGCAACGGAGCCGGAGGAGTACACCACCATCCTTACCCCGGCACGGTGCCAGGCCTGCAATGCGGGGGCCACGTCCGTGTACAGCGCGCCTTTCAATGTGCCATCCGCATAGCCCACCGCCCAGATCATGCCCTGTAGCGCCTTGAGCGGCCCCTCCTTCGCGTCTGCATCCATCCACGCCAGCAGCGTCGCCAGCCGGTCGGGTCCGGGCACTGCGGCAAGCGCACCTTGCACCGCCGGGTCCGGGCGCTGGATGAAGGCCGCCAGACGGCTGCGGGCGTAGGGGAACAGTGTATCGCGCACGAAGGCGATCGGCGTCGTCGTACCCTCGATATCCGTCAGCACCAGCTTAGGAGACAGGAAAGCGCTCCGAGATCGCATCGCCCGTGTAATGCGGCGTCCAGCCCGTCATGTCCTGAAATACCCGCAGCGCCGTAAAGCGCGGTTCTGGCCCGGCGTCGAACCAGTGCTTGGTGCCGGCGGGCACGCTGATCAAGTCGCCCTGCATGCAATGCGCATCGTACACGTGGCCATCCACATGCAGGACGAAGCTGCCGCTGCCGTCGACGAAGAAGCGCACCTCGTCTTCGGTATGAATGTGTTCGGCCAGGAATTTGTGGCGCAAAGCGGGCGCGGCCGGGTTATCGGGCGCCAGGCGGATCACGTCGGCGGATCCGGCACCGCTGCCCATCAATGTGTCCAGGTAGGGCTGGTACGCTGCCAGAACGGCCTCCGGCGTCGCATCGTGTGCCAGCGCCACCGGGCTGTCCCAGCGTTCGAAACGGACGCCGATCGGGGCCAAGGCGGCAGCGATGGCGGCGGCGTCTTCGGTTACTAGGGTAGGATTGCCGGGGTTGGTGTCGGCATAGACCGTCAAGCGGCTCATCGGATCGTCCTTTTAGTTAGCTCGCACGCGAGCAGGAACTCTATGGCTTCCAACCGCGCCATCGCGGCGTCCATGCTCTCAGCCCACATGGTGGTACCGTGACCGCGGATCAGATAACCCATTGCCGCGCCGGGCAAAACCGGTGCGAGGGCGGCGGCCAGGCGCGGCATGTCTTGATCGTTATCCAGCATGGGCAAGGTGAGTGTTGTGTCATGCGTGGCCTGGCCCTCGAACGCCTTGAGCACCTCGTACTGCGCAAAATGCAGGGCTGGCCCCGGCGTTGTCATCGACAGCACGGTTCCTGCAATGGAATGGCCATGCAGAATGGCTTGGGTGGCGGGAATGGCGGCGTAGATTTGGCAGTGCAGTAGCGTCTCGGCACTCGGGCGCTGTGCCGGGTCGAGCGGGGTGCCTGCCGCGGTCACGGCGATGACGTCACTGGGCATCAGGCGGCCTTTGTGCACGCCGCTGCGCGTGATGGCGACGGTGCCATCCGGCAGGCGATGACTGATGTTACCGGCCGTCGCGGGAACCCAACCATGGCGGTCAAGGAACCGGCCTGCCTCGATCACGGCGGCGACGATGGGAGCGGCGATCGGCATGGACGCGCTGTATCGCAAAAAGGGCCCCACAGGAAACCATTGCCTGCCGCAGGTAGTGGTTCCGTTGAAGGCAGGTCGGTTTGGGATTGCATCCTCTGGACGGCAACCTTCTGATTTTCAGGATGCTAGTGTCTCGGCTCTGGAGCCCACCACGGCGGTCGCCGCCGTTGGATCGGGTGGCCGGCCAACAACCGAAAGGAAGACGGCATGAGAGCAACTGTGTTGGCTTCTGCGTTGCTCACTGCATCCCTGGGCGCGCTGGCGCAAACCCGATGGCGCGGGCGGGATAAGGCCGCCGCCAATCAGCTCGGCCTGATGGAATACTGCATGTAGAAGGGCGGGGCGGACCAGGCCGCAAATGCTCCATGGTATGCCAGACAGTATGCCTGCCATGCCGGGTCCCGGGCGCCAGCCTTAACCCAGGCCAGTCAGGTCCGGCAGGCGATGCGTGGTGACGGTAACGGCCGCCCTAATCGTCTGCGTGGCCACTCTGGATCACCCCCTGGTAACGCGCCCCGCAATGCGCCATACGCGCGCCCAGCAGAGCCGCGCCGCTGGCGAGGCAGGGGCCACGCTGCTGGGAGGATTTCCGCATGGAGTATGAGCGCCGGTTCAAGTTCCTCGTTTGCGCGCCGAGTTTCAACACCGCCGACCTGGACTGGCAGCGTCTGCAGCAAATCGTGGATGAAACGCAGCGCCTGGGCTTCACGGTCCAGGTCGCGCGCAATACCGAAGACGCCGAGCTGGCCATTCAGACCGACGCCGCCATCGGCTGCATGGTCGTGGACTGGGGCAAGCGCGGCCTGATGGGTAAGCCTGCCAGCCTGATTTCGCTGGTTCGCAAGCGCGGGCTGGAAATGCCGGTGCTGATCCTGCTGCGGCGCAAACGGCTGGAAGACATCCCGGTCGAGGTACTGAACCAGGTCGACGGCACGATCTTCTTGTCGGAAGAGACGCCCGAATTCATCGCCCGCAACCTGGTCAGCCGCCTGCGTAACTACGCAGCCACGCTCAAAACCCCGTTCTTCGGCGCACTCGTGGACTATGCCGAGCAAGGTAACCAGCTCTGGACCTGCCCCGGACACAATGGCGGTATCTTTTACAGCAAATCCCCGATCGGCCGGATTTTCGTCGAGCACCTCGGGCCGGCGATCTTCCGCGATGACCTCGACAACTCCGTGCTGGATCTGGGCGATTTGCTCACGCACGAGGGCCCGGCACTGGCGGCGGAGAAAGCAGCAGCCAAGATCTTTGGCGCGGAGCGGACGTATTTCGTGCTGAACGGCACGTCGGCATCGAACAAGATCGTGCTGCAGGCGCTGGTGGCCGAGGGCGACCTGGTGCTGTTCGACCGCAATAACCACAAGGCCGCGCACCACGGCGCGCTGCTGCTGGCCGGCGGTATCCCCATCTATCTGCCAACCGACCGCAACGCGTACGGCATGATCGGCCCGATCGACTTTGCGGCGCTGGACGAAACCCGCATCCGGGAAAGTATTCGCCGCAACCCGCTCGTGACCGACCCCGATTTATGGCAGAAGCCGCGCCCGTTCCGCGTCGCTGTCATCGAGCAATGCACCTATGACGGTACGATCTACGACGCGAACATGATCCGCGATAAGATCGGGCACCTGTGTGACTACCTGATGTTCGACGAAGCCTGGGCCGGCTTCATGAAGTTCCACCCGCTGTTCAAGCGCCGCTTTGCCATGGGTATCGACAAGCTGGACGGGGACCAGCCCGGCATCATCGCCACGCAAAGCACCCACAAGCAGCTGGCCAGCTTTAGCCAGGCGTCGCAAATCCACGTCAAGGACAACCACATCAAGGGGCAGCACCGGCGAGTGGAAGCCAAGCGGTTCAACGAGAGCTTCTTGATGCATGCCAGCACGTCGCCATTCTACCCGATCTTCGCCTCACTCGACGTCGGCGCCCACATGATGAAGGGGCGCAGCGGCGAAGTGTTATGGGACGACACGATCCGGCTCGGCATAGAACTGCGTAAGAAATTGCGGATGATCCGGCGCGAGTATGACAGTAAGGAGTTGGACCCGGCGCGGCGCTGGTTCCCGGAGCCATTCGTGCCGCAGACCGTGTTGTGGCGTGGCCCCAACGAAACGGTCGCCCGCCGCACGCCGTGGGAGGATTTGCCGACGGACGATCTGTCGTCCAACCCCGCCTACTGGATGATGGAACCCGGCGAGGACTGGCATGGCTTCGACCAGGTGGCACCCGGCTTTGTCATGACGGACCCGAACAAGCTCACCCTGCTGATGCCAGGCTTTGACCGCGCGACGGGCGAGTACACCGAGCACGGCGTCCCGGCCGTGCTGCTGGCCGAGTACCTACGCGAAAACCGCATCGTGCCCGAGAAGAACGACCTGCACAGCATCCTGTTCCTGCTGACGCCCGGGGTGGAAAGCAGCAAGGCCGGCACGTTGCTCAGCTGGCTCGTGACATTCAAGCGCCTGCATGACGAGAACACGAAGTTGCAGGATGTCATCCCCAACTTCGTCCGCAAGCGCCCCAGCCGCTATTTCGACGTGGGCCTACGCGATTTGTGCGGCGAGATGCACCGTTTCTACCGCGACGCCGGGATCAGCACGCTCCAAAAGCAGCAGTTCGAGGCCGAGCATCTGCCGGAGCTGGTGATGGCACCGCAAGCGGCCTTTCAAATGCTGACGCGCAACAAGGTGGATTACGTGCCGATCGACCAGATCCGCGGCCGGATCGCTGCCACGCTCATGCTGGTCTATCCGCCGGGCATCGCCACGATCATCCCGGGCGAACGCGTCGGCCGCCAGTCCGCGCCGATGATCGACTATTTGCTTTCGTTTGAAAAAGCAGAGAACACCTTTCCCGGATTGGGGACGGAGATCCAAGGGGTTTATCGGGAAACCGAGGGGGGGCGCGTGCGGTATCATACGTATGTGGTGAAGCAGGAGTTTGAGCCCGAAATGAAGTAGTTATGCCTCCAGTTGCGCCGCCAGCTGCAACTGGAGCGGGGCCGGCATTGGGGCGGGCTGGCATGCGGGCACGACCCGGTTACGGCCGCCGTGCTTGGCTTCGTACAGGGCCGCGTCGGCCGCCGCGAGCAGCACCGCCGCACTCTCTGCATTGCGCCCCGGCACGGCGGTTGCGACGCCAATGCTGACTGTCACCACACCGGGTGACGCGCCGGCCTGCGGGATGGCAAGTGCCTCGATCCCGAACCGGATTTTCTCGCCCAATGCTATCGCACCTGCCTGGTCCGTATGGGGCAGCATGACGACGAACTCCTCGCCGCCGAACCGGGACGCCAGGTCTGCCGCCCGCCGTAGGCTCTGGGATAGTACGCCGGCAATGGCACGCAGGCATTCATCGCCGGCGCCGTGGCCATAGGTGTCGTTGTAACTCTTGAACCGGTCGGCATCGATCATCAGCACCGACAGCGGTATCTCCTCACGCGACGCGCGGCGAAACTCCCGCTCGAGGCAGCTGTCGAGGCAGCGGCGGTTGGCAATGCCCGTCAGCCCGTCCAGCATGGCCAGGCGCTGCAGCTGGTTATTGGCCTCAAGCAGCTGCTCCTGCACCGCGACCCGGGCCGAGATGTCACGGATCGAGACGACGAAGCCGTCCGTGTCGTCCTTCCAGCGGACATTCGCTTCGACCCACAGAAATACGCCATCCGGCTTGCGGAAGCGGAAGGCGACACTGCGGGGTTCGCTGCCGCTGCGGATCTGGTCCATTGTTGTGGCAACTGCCGCCCAATCGTCCGGATGCATGTCGGCCTGCGGCGACCGGCAAATCAACACCTCCGGCGCATAGCCTAGCACGTCCGCACTGGCGGGCGAGACGTAGCGGCGGCACATGTCGGCCCCCAGTTGCACGATCACGTCCGTGCCACTCACCGCCAGCAGCCGGTAGAGGCGTTCGCTGGCCTGGGCCGCCGCGGCTGCCGCGCGATGCGACCGCACAAGCTGACCGAGCCGCACGCCGAGCAGCGCCGTGCACAGCACCAGTAGTCCCACGACGACGCCGTTGACCACCGTATCCCGCTGCCAGCCATCGAGGATGTCATCGAGCGCCAGGCCGACGAACACCACCATGGGGTAGCGCGGAACCGCCCGGTAATGACCCTGCCGGGTGACGCCGTCGAGCGGTGATTCGACCACCAGGGTTCCGGCCGGGCCGCCCGCCGCATACACGCGGAAAAAGGAACTTTGGCTCACATCCTGGCCGATCAGGGACCCACCGACACGGGTGCGCATCAGCAGCTGACCCTCCGTGCTGACCAAGGCAACCGCGCCGGCCGGCCCCAGCCGGAGCGAATCGTAGTAGTCGCCGAAATAGCTGACGCCGATCGTGACGACGGCCACGCCACCGAACGAGCCATCGGCTTCGTTCCAGCGGCGGGAAACGAGTAGGCTCCATCCCTGCGCCATCCAGTCCTTCACCAACGGGCCCACATGCACCGCGCTTGTCGCATGCGCTCCGTGCCAGGCGAGCGCCTCGTCCACGCCGCTGTTACCGTCGAACGCTGCCCTAGCGCTGACCAGAAAGTGCCCGTCGTGGCTGAACACCGTCGCGTCCTGCAGCCGGCCGGAGGCGAACACGGATTGCGCCAGGTCCCGGTGCAGCGTCTTAAGGGCGGCGCGGCTGGTGCCGTCCCGTTCAAGCCGGTCGACCAGGTCGGACACGGTCAGTTCGGCGATCCGCATCGTCGCCTCGGCATGATCGGCCAGGGTGCCGCTCAAGTTTGCTGTCGCGTCGCGGGCGCTGTCCAGATGCCGTTCCCGTCCGGACCAGGAAGCGGCCGCGTAGGCTAGCAAAATACTGGTGCACACCGTCGTCAGCAGCAAGCCGGGCCAAAACCGCGACCAGGCCGACTGGACCCGGGACAGCGCACGCCGGAGATTGGGCGACGCTCCCTGATGGCTCGATACAGTGCCGTTCACCACTCTGCCCTTCACAATGTCGAGGCCAGAGTGCCATCAAATCCTTACCGCTTTGTCACTTCATAATCGAGCCAATCCGGGCACCTGGCATGCCGTCCGCCAAATAGGCGAAGCTACCCGCAACCAGTTGCCCGGCGGCACGGTCCAGCGCGCCCAGTGCAACCCGGGCCAGGCTGCCACCCACGCTAATCCGCCGCACCCCGGCCTCACGCAGGGCAGCGACGGTCCAGGCCGGATCGGTCGCAAGGACGTTCACCGGCCGGGTCACGGCAGCGCACACGGCCCGCACCGCGTCCAGATCCGGCAGGCCCGGCGCATACAGCACATCCGCCCCGGCGCGGTCATAAGCCTGTAGGCGCACGATGGTGTCCGCCAGGTCGGGCCGGCCATGCAGGAAGTTATCTGCCCGGGCCGTCAACATGAACGGGTAGGGCAGCGCCTGGGCCGCGCGCGCCGCTACCTCCACCCGCGCGACTGCCACGGCGAGTGGCAGCACGGCCCCGTCCTGTGCGTCTTCGATCGAGCCGCCAACAAGCCCCACGGCTCCGGCCAGCGCGATCGTCTCTGCCACATCGGGGCCGAAGCAGTCTTCGAGGTCTGCCGATACCGGCAGGTCGGTCGCATCCACGATGGCGCGCGCATTGGCCAGCGCCTGATCCCGCGTCACGCCATAGTCGCGGCGGCCCAGCGTCCAGGCATGGCCGGCGCTGGTGGTGGCCAGCGCCTCGAACCCATGCGCGGCCAGCAAACGCGCAGACCCGGCGTCCCACGGGTTCGGCATCACGAACGTGCCGCGCCCGGCATGGAGCGCCCGGAACTCCGCCGCCTTCTGATGCTGGGCGGTCACAGCAGGGTGCCCGTCGCGCTATCGAACAGCACCGCGCCCCCGGCCGGTATGTGCACAGCGACGGCGTCGCCCACCTGGAACGTGCCGTGGCCGGGCACGGTTACGATCACCTCGCCGGGCGCCGCATCCGTGTCGTGCCGGGTCTCTACGCCGTCGAGTTGCACGGCTACGACCGTCTCGGCACCTATATGCTCGACGAGCGACACCCTGCCCGCCAGACCGGTACCTGGAAGCCCGGTGCCTGGAAGCCCGGTACCTAGAAGCTCGGTGCCTGGCGGTTCGAGCGTGAGGGCGCCGGGGCGAAAGCCGGCCAGAACCGGGCCGTCCGGGGCCGCGGCTGGGCCAGCCGCCTGCCCGCCGACAGTAAGGTGCCCGCCCGACACCTGCCCCACCATGACGTTCATGGGAGGCGAGCCTATAAATCGCGCAACGTACACGTTGGCGGGCGTGGCATAGATGTCTTCCGCCGTGCCGACTTGCTGCACGGCACCCTCTTTTAGCACGACGATCAGGCTGCCCATGGTCATAGCCTCTATTTGGTCGTGCGTGACGTAGACAAACGTGCCGCCCACCTCGCGATGCAGCTTACCGATTTCGGCCCGCATGGAGGTCCGTAGCTTCGCGTCGAGGTTGGAGAGCGGCTCGTCCATCAAGAACACTTGCGGGTTGCGCACCATGGCGCGGCCCAGCGCCACCCGTTGCCGCTGCCCGCCGGACAGGGTGGCGGGCTTGCGGTCCATCATCGGCATCAGCCCCAACGTGCGTGCCGCCCCCTCGACGCGCGCAATGACGGCCGGGTCGCGCTCGATCTGCTTGCGTGCGAACCAGCCCACGATGGGCACGTGGAACCACCAGCGGAACCGCTGCATCAGCAGGGGGAACGTGATGTTGCCGCGCACCGTCATGTGCGGATAGAGCGCGTAGGACTGGAATACGAACGCCATGTCTCGCTCGCCAGGCGGTAGCTGGTCAACCCGGCGCGTGCCCACCGTGATGGTTCCGGACGTGAGGCTTTCCAGGCCGGCGATCATGCGCAGCAGCGTGGATTTACCGCAGCCGGACGGGCCCAGCAGCACCAGGAATGCGCCGTCCGGAATATCGAGCGTGATACCCTGGATGACCGCCTTGCCATCGAAGCTCTTGCGCACGTCCCGCAGCTGGATGCCTGCCACCCCCACCCCTTTCAACAACTTAGCCCTTCACGCTGCCAGCGCTCATGCCCGCCACCACCCAGCGCTGCACGGTCAGGTAAAACAATACGGCCGGCACGGTGTAGACGACCGCCACCGCCATGACGGCGTGCACGGGGGTGCTCAGCTCTCCCACATAGCTGGCAAGGCCGACCGAGGCGGTGCGCAGGCTTTCGCTGCTAACCAGCGTTTGCGCGAACACGTACTCGTTCCAGCCATGGAAGAAGGCTATGACCGCGGCCGCGGCCAGCGTGGGCGCCACGATCGGCAACACCACGTCCAGCACAACAGCCAACCGGCTGCAGCCATCGACCCGTGCTGCTTCCTCGATCGCGATGGGGACGCCGTCGATCGCACCCTTTAGCAGCCAGGTGATGACGGGGACGGTGAAGGCGGTGTTGGCGAGGATGAGGCCTGGCAGCGTGTCGAGCAGGCCGAGCTGGCCGAACACGGCATAAAGCGGCACGACCAGCATGGCCTCGGGCAGCATCTGCGTGGCGAACAGCGCAAAGCCCAGCGCCGCCCACCCCGCAAACCGGAACCGGCTGAGCGCATAGGCGGGCAAAAGGCTCAGCAGGATGGACAGCACCGTTGTGCCCGCCGCGACGATGGCGCTGTTGCGCAGCCAGACGCCCACCTGCGGCTTAGTCACGCTGTCGATGAACGCTGGCAGCTCCGACAGGCTCGGGATCATCTGCGGACGGTCGGCAAACAGCGCGGGCGAGGGCGTGAGCGACGTGACCAGCATCCAGTAAAGCGGAAATGCCGCCACCCCAAGCAACGCCAGCACGCCTACGATTCTCATGCCGCCCGCCGCTCCGCCCGCACGTACACGAGGGTGATGGCCAGCGCGATGACCAGCCCCACGACGCCGATCGCCGCCGCGGCGCCCAACTCCCGAAAGACGAACGCCCGTCGGTACAGCTCCACCACCAGCGTGTTAGTGGCCCCCACCGGCCCACCTTGCGTGAGCAACCAGATCAGGTCGAACCGGCGCAGCGACCAGATGGTGACGAACAGCGCCAGCAGCGTGACGGACGGCCGTATGACGGGCCAGGTGACCGCCCAAAAGATGCTGAGCCTATCGGCCCGGTCGATGGCCGCCGCCTCCCGCTGCTCGGCCGGCACGCCCTGCAGCGCGGCCAGGATCACGACGGAGGCGAAGGGGAAGATCTGCCAGATCGTAGTGATCAGCACGGCCGGCAGGGCGTAATGCGGGCTGTCCAGCCAGTTTTCAGTGCCCGCGCCGATGCCGAGGCTGCGCAGCAAACGGCCCCAGACGCCGTACTGGGCATTGTACATCCAGCTAAAGATGAGGGCCACCGCCACGGGCGGCGCGGCCCAGGGAATGGTCACCAGCGCCCGTGCGGCGCCGCGGCCGCGAAACGGCGCATTCAACAACAGCGCCGTCAGCAGCCCGATGCCGACGGCCAGCACGACGCAGGCGACGGTGTAGATCGCCGTGGTTGCCAGTGCTGCAAGGAAGTCGCTCTGGCTAGCCAGGTCCTGGTAGTTCTCGAACCCAACCGGCACCCGGTCGCGCGGTGAGAGGAGCGAGGTGCTGGTGAAGCTGAGCAGCACCTCCTGAACCAGCGGCCAGCCCTGGAATAGCAGCAGATACAGCGCGACCGGCGCCGCGAACACATACGGTGTCCAGCGGCTGCCCTGGAGCCGGTCCATGCGCTACCGGCGCAGCACGCGCGTGATCACTTGCTGCTGCGCGTCGTCCATTGCCTTTTGCGGATCGGCACCGCCCTGCAACACGCGGATCACCTGCTCCAGCACGACCTGCTGGATTTCAGGCGTCTTGACCTCCTGGCCGCGCACCAGCTGGGGCAGTGCGTTGGGAGTTTGCGCGTCGTACACGGCCAGCCAAGGACGCCGGGCCAGCAACTCCGCGCTGCGCGGCACTTCGGTGGCGACGGTGGCGGCGCCGAGCACCTCTTGCAGCGCGCGCTGGTTGCCCGGTTCCAGCATCCACTTCAGGAACGTGGCCGCGGCCGCTGGGGCCTTGGTATTGGCGTTGATGGTGAGCGGCGCCAGGATCACACCCTGGGTCTTCTCCGGAAACGGCGAGGGTGCGGCGGCCAGCTTCATGTCCGGCGCTTGGGCGGTAAAGATCGTGGCGATGCCGCCATTGTCGATCTCCATCGCCAGCTTGCCCTCCCAAAACATGCGGCGATAGGTGGCGGCGTCGGCCCCCTTCGGCGTGGCACCCGCGTCGTACATGCGCTTATAGGCCGCCACTCCCTTCACCACGTTGGGGCTATTGAGCGTCACGTTACCCTGATCGTCGCTCCAGCGCCCGCCAAAGCCGTACACGTAGTTGCACAAATCCTGCCAAAACCCGGCGCGCTCGGCCATCGTGGCGCGAAAGGCGAAGCCGTACCGGCCCTCGGTCGTGGCCTTTTTTGCGGCTTCCACGAACGCGTCGAAATTGGCAGGCGGCTTTTCGACCAGCGCCTGGTTATAGATCAGGACGTAGTTGCTGATCTCGAACGGTACGCCGTAGCGCACGCCGCCCACGTGCATGTAGCTGTCAGGGCTGGTGAACTTGTACGTGCCGCTCTTTAGGATGTCGTCCATCGGCGCCAGGCGTTTGGCCTGCACGGCGGCGTAGAAGTCCTGAATGTCGAACCGCACCAGATCCGGTCCGCCGCCACCGCCCATTTGGGTGAAGACTGTGGTGGTGAACGCGCTGAACGGGATCGCCACGGGAGTGACCTCCACGTCCGGATGGCTCTTGTTGAAGCCGTCTACCCAGGCGCGCAACAGGTCGCCGCGCCCGGCCTCACTGAACGTCGCGGCGGCGAATGTCAGGGTATCCTTGGCCAGCGCCGGCCCGGCGAAAATCAGCGCGGCGGTGGCGGTGACAAGCAGGCGGCGCGTTTGGCGCATGGACAGTCTCCATTGGTTTTCATGAAACGTGCAACATCCGCGTCGGGTGCGCTAGCCAGCCATTGCTGTCCGGACCGGAAACTCACGGCGCTGTGCCTCATCTTACGCCACGCCCGCGAGCCCAACTGCCAACCGGACTTTCTCCGCAAGGGGCGACCGGAGAGAGTGCTGGAGGATGATGGCGGGCAGGGACCCGCTGCGGGATTAAGGGCGCATCGGCTCCTCCTACGCCTTGCCGAGCGTGCAAGCCGGGTTGGCCGGGCCGAACGCCTCCTCGGCCGGGATGGTGCCCACCACCTCCTCCAAATCCCACACCGATTGCGACTGGGCTGGCGATTTCACCTTCAGGATGTACATGACGCGCATGACCCGACCATCGGGCCGTATCTATCCGTCATGGGTCATGAAATCGTTGATCGGGATCGACCGCATCTTGGCCAGGACCGGGCCAGTGTCGTCGGTGCCGGCGGCCTGCACGGATTTGAGGTAATGCGTCACCGCACCATAGGCGCTCGCCTGCGTCATGTTGGGCATGCGGCCAAAGCGCTTGAGGTAGCGATTGCCGAAGGCGCGCGTTTGCTCGTTCTGGTCCCAGTAGTAGGGTGCCGTCTCGATCAGGCCCTGCCCGGCCAGCAAACCAATGGCTTTGACGTCGTGCAACGTAAGGCTGAGCGGCACGACAGAC
>JANONC010000378.1:0-4378 GCA_031420655.1 Rhodospirillales bacterium
GGCGGGTACAGCCGGGGCGGCAGCTCCACGTCCGGCATGCCATCGGCCGGCGACCGGTCATTCAATCAGGAGCGGTCTGGCAATGCGCTGGGCCAGTACCGCCAGCAGCAGGAGCTGTCACGCCGGTCGCAAGAACCGCAGCCCGCGCCGCAATATGCGCCCAATTACGGGGGGGGTGGCTACGGTGGAGGCGGCTTTGGCCAATCCTATACAGCGCCCGGACGCACCTACTATCGCGATAACCAGGGCCGATTCGAGTCGCAGTCCAATTGGTTCCGTGACCGTGGCTGGGCGGTTCCGTCGCCGCAATACTACCAGCAGGGTCCGCGCAGCTTCGGTGTCTGGGATGGCATCTTCCTATGGTCGCTGCTCAACAACCTTGGCCGCTCCGGCTCCGGCGACTGGTTCAGCAACCACCGGGATGACGCCGGTTACCAGCAATGGCGGCAGGAGGCCGAACGGCAGGCACAGACCAACACGGAACTGCGGCAAAAGCTCGATCAGCTCGATAGCCAACTGCGGGAGAAGCAGGGCCAGCCGCAAGACCCCTCCTATCTGCCGCCAGACGTGCCGGCGAGCGTGGCGGCTGCCCCGCCCCCGGCGCGCACGCCAACCGTCGCGAACGCCAAGCTTGGCGGATCGGCCTGGGTCTGGCCCGTGTTGCTGGTGGGCGGCGGCGGCCTCGGCTACCTCGCTTTTGCCCGGCGCACGCCTTCCTCCTCAGGACCCACAATGACCACCGCAACCACTCCGCTCGGCCAGGCTGCCAACCTGGTGCGCAATAAGCTGTCCAGCACGCCGTACGCGCCGGAGCGGTTCCGCGTCGGCATGATCATTACGGTCGATCCCACCCCCTTCATCCTGGCCGGGCCGGCGGTGAAGGTGACGCCGCCCGAAACGGCGAACGGGCAGATCAGCGTGGAGGCGGTGGGTGTGGCCGAAAGTGGCGGCGCACGCCTTACGCGCCTCTATCTGCCCGGCGAGCGTGGCATGGTGCAGCTGCATCTGGACGCGGGCGGCCTGCCGGATGAGTGCCGGTACTTCACCATGATCGACGAGGTCACCCCGGCCGACACGCAGGAGTGGGGTGCATGGCTTGACCCGGCCGAAGGGATGATTGGCTGGCCGGATTTCGAGACCAAAGATGGCAAGAAGTATGCCCGTGTCTGGTCCCCCGGCCAAAGCCGCACGCCGCCGCGGGAGCTGACGGAGACCATCCATGGCGTGAGCGGCACGCGCACCGTGAAATGCTCGGCTATGCTGTATGCCGCCCCGACCGGCGCACCGGCCCCGGCGCCGCAGACGGAATACGTGCTGGTGCAAGCAGTCGAGGACGGTGCGCACGCCTCTGTCCAGATCAGCGCCGGCCTCGACATCAATCCCGCCACGCTGCAACTCGCATAAGGGCCCGCCATGATCCTGCAAACGCTGTTCGCCGGGCTGCCGATTTTGGCGGTCCAATTTCTGACAACGTTTGGCCTGCTGGGCATCGGCGTCGGCGCATATTTCGCGATCACGCCATTCGATGAGCGGCGGATGGTGAGGGAGGGCAATGTCGCAGCAGGAGTTCTTCTCGGCGGGACCGTGCTGGCGCTGTCGATTCCGCTGGCAGCCACGCTTGCGAGCAGCGCATCGCAGTTGGACATCTTTATCTGGGGTCTGGTCGCACTCGCGATCCAGTTGCTGACCTTTCTGGGCGTCAGCGTCTTCATCAAGGGCCTGCGCGGCATGATCGAGGGCGGCAACGTTGCGATGGCAGTGACGGTCGTGAGCATTCAGTTGGCGGTGGCGCTGCTGAATGCCGGCTCGATGGCGGGCTGACAGTTCCAGACTTTTAACGAATACGGGAGAGCGATCGATGTACACGTTCATTAAAAATCTGGTTGGCGTTAAGGCCGATGCGGCCGTCAACAGCGCAGTAGACGCGATCGTCCGCTGGGATCCGCAGAGTGCGACGGAGGCCGAGCTGCGTACGATGGAGCAGCACCTGGACGAGCTGGGCCAGCAAGTGGCGCAGGCCCGCCAGGCGTTCGACCGGGAAAAGAAAGAGGCCGACGCGATCGACTTGCTGTCCCATCAGCGCATGGCGGCGGCCGAGCAGATCCAGCACCAGATGGACACCGAAACCGACACAACCAAGAAATCCGGCTTTGAAAAGAGCCTGGCGACGCTGGTGACGATGCTGGAAAGCATGGCGCCGGACGTACAGCGCGAAAAGCAAGATGCGGACGATGCGCAGGACTTCCTGCAATCGCTCGAGACGACCTATTCCGCGGCTGGTGAAAAGCTGAAGGGCGCGCGTGACGCGCTCAACCGGGCCCAGCGCGACATGGGCCGCGCCGACCAGCAAAAGGAGATGGCGAACCAGCGGGCGGAGGCAGCGCGCCAGGCGGCCGGCCTGTCGGGTGCGACTAACAGCTTGAATGTCGCGCTGAAGGCGATGCAGGACAACGCGGCGCGTAACCTGGCGACGGCGGAGGCGCAGAACATGAAGGCCAAGATGCTGGCGCCGACCAAGCCGGAGCAGGACGACAGCAACATCGCGCAAGCCATGGCGCAGGTGCAGGGCAAGCTACCCGCGCCGACCAACCTAGCCGACCGCATGACGGCGCTACGTCAAAAGTCACTGCCCAGCGCGTAGCCCTAAACCGGCAATCCTCTCCCGCTGGCGGGAGAGGACTTTGCCTTGCATCCGGTAGACCCGGTGCTTACACGAACGCCACACTCATCCGGAATCAAACCATGACCGACATGCCGATCCCCAACAAAACAAGCTACGCGGCGAAGAAGCAGAAAGTCCCCCCATTCGCACGGTTTAAGGGCACTTCTGCCTGGCGGAAGTACAAGAGCAAGGCGCGCGAGTATGCCCGGTTCAAGGCGTCAACCGCCGCTCACGCCGCGTAGGAACCCAGCTCGGCCTGGCCCGACCGCTTCAAGGCGACCTGGCCCTGCATGCCCGGCCAGTCGCTGTAGCCCGTAGCGCCGCCGCCATACCAATATTGCTTCGGCGCATCGGCCAGGGGCGCGCCGGTCTGCAGGCGCGCAACCAGGTCCGGGTTGGCAATGTAGGGGCGGCCGAAGCTGACTAGGTCGGCCAGACCGTCGCTGATCGCCTTTTCCGCGTCCGCCAGGGTGTAGCCGTTATTGGCGATGTATGCCCCCCGGAACGCCCGACGCAGGGCCGGATAGTCGATGCCGGCCGGATCGCGGCTCATTTGGGTTACGCCCTCGATATCGTGAACGTAAACCAGTCCATATTCGTTCAGCCGCTCGATGTATGCGCCAAACAGCGCCATCGGGTCGCTGTCCAGCGGGGTGCCGCCAGGCTGGGTGGTGCCGGGTGAGATGCGGATGCCCGTGCGCGACCCGCCCCAGACGCCCACGACAGCCTCCACCACCGCCAGCGGGAAGCGCATGCGGTTTGCGATGCTGCCGCCGTACTGGTCTGTGCGCCGGTTGGTGCTGTCGCGCAGGAATTGCTCCAGCAGATAGTTGTTGGCCGAATGTATCTCGACCCCATCGAAACCGGCGTCCTTCGCGCATTGGGCGGCGTGGCGGTAGTCCTCGACGATGGCCGGTATCTCATCCGTCTCCAGCGCGCGCGGCACGACGTGGTCCAGCAATCCCTCGTTAGTGAAAGCCTGGCCCTCCGGCTTGAGGGCGGAGGGTGCGACGGGCAGCGCGCCGCCATGCAGGTTGGGGTGCGAAATGCGGCCCGTGTGCCAGAGCTGCAGCACGATGGTACCGCCCTGCGCATGGACGCAGTCCGTTACGCGCCGCCATGACGCGACCTGCGCCACAGTCCAGATGCCTGGCGTCATCGCGTAGCCGCGCGCCTGGGCCGAGATGTTGGTCGCCTCCGTCACGATCAGCCCGGCCGTCGCGCGCTGCCCGTAATAGGCCGGGGCAAAGTCCGGCGGGACGCCATCGCCGCTCGACCGGCTGCGCGTCAGCGGGGCCATCACGACCCGGTTGCGCAGCGTGAGGTCGCCCATGGTGAATGGTTCGAACATTGTAGTCATGTGGCCCAGCCCTGCAGTGAGCCGTAAAACTGGGTGACTGCCCCGGCCGTTTAAACGGTGAGGCGGAACAATTTGGTGCGACGCAGCGTACGATCCTCCAACTCTAACGAGGTTGGCACGTCAAATTCGGCCAGTGGCGTGAGGCCGTCCGTGGGTAAGTAGGCACGGCCAGGGTCGGCGACCCACACCTCGGTCTCGGCCGCCATGCTCTTAAGCCATGGCAGGATGTGCGCGGTCATAGGCGCCTCGTAACAGACGTCACCGCATAGGATCAGGTCCCAGCGGCAGGGCTGGCCCACGACGTCTTCGGCTAGCGTCGTGACAGCGGCGTCGTTCGTGGCGGCATTGAGCTGGAT
>JANONC010000379.1:0-9807 GCA_031420655.1 Rhodospirillales bacterium
GGGGCCGGGGTGACGCCTGCGTGGACCACCCGTACCCTGCATGTGGCCGAACTCGCGGGCACGCTGATGCCGGGTTGCGACTTGACGCAGGCGCCTTGGCTGTTCCGGCGGCTGACCCGTGCGCTTGACCGGCGGGTGCTGGCGCTGCTAGCTGCGGCCAACGAGCTGGCCGGGGCGCAGCCGTTCAGCTTCGGCCTCAGTGTCGAGAGTATCCTGAGCCCGGAATTCTTGCGGTTTGACGCGGTACTGCCGCCTAACTTGCGGGGCCGGGTGACGCTGGGCCTGATGCCTGCGAATGTGGCGACGGATGTGCCTGCCTTTTCGTTTGCGCGGGATTTTGCCCGGGTGCGCGGCTACCGGCTGGCGCTGCAGGGTATGACGGCGGATACGCTCCCGCTCTGGCGGCTGGACCGGCTGGAGGTCGATCTGGTGTGTTTGGCCTGGTCGCCCGCCCTGCATGGCGTGTCGCTGGCGCGGGTGGGGCTGGGTGGGGCGGATTGGGTGCTGACAGGTGCCGATGAGCCGGCGGCCCTGCAGTGGGGCGCGGCGCAGGGCATCGGCCTGTTTCAGGGTACCGCGCTGGCGGCGTGAGGTTCCCCGCGAACTTGAAAGCCGCTAGGTTGCGGTTCTGAAGTTCGCATAAGCAGCGGACTGCAGCTCCGGGCCACTAGCTTATTTATTTCAGCGTGCCGGCCAAACAAAAGCGCGTCGATAACATCCGACGAACTTTTGCTCCCGCACACTAAGGGCACCAATGACTGACGCCATCGCCGTGGACGGGCTGACCAAGCGTTACGGCACCGTGCTGGCCGTCGATGGACTAAGCTTTACCGTCGGTGCCGGGCGCACCGTTGGACTATTGGGTGGCAACGGCGCCGGTAAGACTACAACGATCGCCATGTTGCTCGGCATGCTGATCCCAAGCGGGGGCCACATCGCCATCCTCGGTCACGACATGGCGCGCCACCGGTTCCGGGCGCTGGCACGCATGAACTTCTCATCGCCCTATATCGCGCTACCGTCCCGGCTGAGTGTGGCGGAGAACCTGCGGGTGTATGGACATTTGTACAACGTGCCGGGGCTGGAAGCGCGCATCGGCCGGCTGGCGGAGGAGCTTGATTTGGGCGGGTTCCTGGATCGCCCGGCGGGTGGGCTGTCGGCCGGGCAAAAGACACGGGTGGCGCTGGCCAAGGCCTTGATCAACGAGCCGGACGTGCTGTTGCTGGACGAGCCGACAGCGAGCCTGGATCCGGACACCGGCGACATGGTGCGCGGCTGGCTGGAACGGTACCGGGTGCGGTCTGGCTGCACCATCCTGCTGGCGTCGCACAATATGGCGGAGGTGGAGCGGCTGTGTGACGAGGTGCTGATGCTGCGTCGGGGCCAGCTGGTGGACCGCGGTACCCCGGCGGCGTTGCTGGAGCGTTACGGCCGGGACGATCTGGAGCAGGTGTTTCTTGACATCGCCCGGGCCCCGAACCCGGCGGCTGCATGAACGGTTCCGCCCGCCGCATCTGGGGCCTGATGTACCGGCACCTGGCGCTGTACCGCCGCTCCTGGCCGCGCGTGGTGGAGCTGATGTATTGGCCGACGCTGCAGATGTGCATCTGGGGCTTCACCTCGGCCTATCTGGGCACGAGTAGTGTCGCGGCCGTGGGCGGTGCGCTGCTGGGCGGCGTTCTGTTGTGGGAGGTGGCGCTGCGCAGCCAGATGGGGGTGGCGCTGAGCTTCTTGGAAGAGCTGTGGTCTCGCAACCTGGGCCATGTGTTCGTGAGCCCCTTGCGGCCGTGGGAGATGCTGGCGGCACTGATTGCGATCTCGGCCCTACGTGTGCTGGTGGGCGTGCTGCCGGCGGTGCTGCTGGCCTGGGTGCTGTATGCCTTCGATCTGTTCACTATGGGGCCCGTTGTAGTGCTGTTCTTTGCCAATTTGCTGGTGATGGGGTGGTGGGTTGCGCTGGGGGTCGTGAGCCTCATTCTGCGCCACGGTGCCGGGGCGGAGGCGCTGGCGTGGTCGGTGCTGTTTGGCCTCACACCCATTTCGGCCGTGTTCTATCCGGTGTCTGTGCTGCCGGTGCCGGTGCAGTGGCTGGCGCTCGCCTTGCCATCGGCGCATGTGTTCGAGGGGATGCGGGCCGCTCTGGTTGGCGTGATCCGCTGGGACCACCTGTGGTGGGCCTTGGCGCTCAACGTGGTGTGGATGGCGGCGGGCATACTGTTGTTTGCGCGTCAGTTCAGGGTGGCACGCACCAGTGGCGCGCTGCTGAATATCGGGGAATGATGCAGACCAATTTCTGGCTGATCCGTCACGCGATCGTGGCGGAGAACGAGCGGGCGACGCTGTACGGGGTGCTCGACGTCAATCTGTGTCCCGACAGCCTGGTGGCGCAGGTGCCGATGTACCGGGCGCTTGCGGCGCGGCTGCCGCGGGCTGCGGCCTGGGTCTGTACGCCGCTGTCGCGCACCCGGCGGACGGCGGAGGCGATCTATGCCGCCGGGTACCCGGGGCCGGAGCTGATGGTGGAGCCCGGTCTGATCGAGCAGGATCTGGGCGATTTTCAGGGCCTGCGCCATGCGGAGCTGCCGGCGGTGCTGGCCTCACCCGCGCATCCGTTCTGGCCGCTTTCGGGGACGGAGCGTCCGCCCGGGGGTGAGAGCGTGGCGGACATGCTGGTCCGCGTGGGTGTCGCCATGGAGGCTTTGGCGCAGGAGTATGCCGGGCGGGATGTGGTGGTGGTCAGTCATGGCGGGGCGATTCGAGCGGCGCTGGGCCACGCGCTGGCGCTCGACGCAGACCGGGCGCTGCACTTTTCGGTACAGAATCTGTCCTTGACCCGGCTCGAACGCATGCCGTCCGGCTGGCGCGTTGTTTCTGTAAATGAGACGTGCGGCTAACCTTGGTTCGGCCATGGTTGGCGGGTACCGACGACCGGAGCAATGGAGACGGATGATGAAGCAGTGGGCAATGGCGGCGGCGATCGCGGCTGCAAGTCTGGCCGGGTGCGCCGATCCGGGTGCGACGGAGCCGCAGCAACTGGTGGACCGGGCGACGCTGGCGGCACAGGAGATGCTGAACGACCGCACCGGCACGGATGCGCAGAGCGTGTTGCGGCAGGCGCGGGCGGTGATAATTTGCCCCCGTGTGTTCCGGGCCGGGTTCCTGCTGGGCGGCGAGGGCGGCACCTGTATTCTGTCGGCGCGGGCGGGCGGCGGGTCTTGGACCTCACCCGCGTTCTATGGCCTGGGCGGGGCCAGTATCGGCTTTTTGGCGGGTATTCAGGACGCGGAGGTCATGCTGATTATCATGAACGACCGCGGGCTGATGGCAGTGCTCGACAGTCAGTTCAAGCTGGGGGCGGGCGCCACGGCGACGTTTGCGGAGGTGGGCGGCGGGATCGAGGGCGCAACGACGGCGGCATTGCGGGCGGATATCGTGGGTTTTACCAAATCGCGCGGGCTGTACGCCGGCGTGTCGCTGAACGGGTCGTTGCTGTCGGCCAAGTCGGAGCTGAACCAAGCCTATTACGGCCGGGCCGTAGGCGGGCAGCAGATCGTGGTGGGGGTGGAGGTGTCCAACCCCGGGGCAGATCCGTTGCGTGAGGTACTGACGCGTTATGGTGCGACGGCGGCGGTTCCGGCCAGTCTGGCAACGCCGGCAGCGGCTCCGGCGCGTGCTCCGGCCGGGCGTGTTTATCCTCCTGCCGGCGGGCTTGCTCCGGTTCAGCAGCAGAGCCTGCCGCCGCCCCAGCGCTGACGGCGCGGCTGATCACGGTGCCGGCCCCACGATTGTGGTACGCAAGGGGGCACAATTAGAGTACACTGGTGCTCATGACTGGTGCTGGTTTCAATCGTAAGACTAATCGTCAATCAATGCTTAAGATTGCGAAGGTTGTTGCTGAGACGGCTGTGTTTGATTGCATTGTCGTCGACATGTCGGCGCATGGCGCGCGGGTGCGGTTTGGCGCGGCCACGGTGGTACCCGATGTGCTGACGCTCAAGCTGGCCGACGGCACGTCGTACGACGCACGCCGCCGCTGGACGCGTGGGGAAGAGGCTGGGCTGGAGTTCATAGCCGATACGAGCCTGAGCGGGGCGGCGCGGCGGCAGGCCTGGGCGCTGCAGGAGCGGTTGGCGCAGGAGTGCCTGCCGCCGCTGGAGGCGTTGCGGGCGGCCGGCTATTTTGCTGACGAGGCAATCCGTGCTGCGGCGCTGGTAGCCGAGGCGGGCCTGGGGACGCTTCAGGCCGTGCTGACACGGCGTGGCCTACCGCCGAGCCACAGTGCCGCGGCCAGCGCGGCGAGTACGGGGGTGCTGAGCGGTACCGGTCCGCTCCAGAGCATGGCAGCGGGCAGGACCAGCACGGCCGCCACGACGCCAGCCCGGCTGCGCGGGTCGCCGGAACCATAAAGCAGCGCGGCTCCGGTCAGCAGCGGCATGTCGTAGACGAAGGCGTGCGGTGTCGCGAGGAACGTGGCCGCGGCAAGGATTAGCCAAGCGCGCGATCCCGGCCCTGCCGGGCCCACCTCTGCCGGGTCCACCGTTGATGGGCGCCATGTCACCCAGACCAGCGCGGCGGCGGCCAGGGTTGCGGCTGCTTGCAGCGGGGTGACGCCGGGTACGCCCAGCATGGTGAGGTTGGCGGTGACGGTCGGCATCATGCCATAGCGCACGCTGCGGCCGGCGAATATTACGGCGTAGCCCGGCAAGCTTTCAAGCCATTGCCCGAGTGCGCCCGGGCCGAACACCAGGAGGCTGACGGTTGTAAGGGCCGATGCCGCCAGCGCTGCCGCGGCCATGGCGCGCCAGGCCCGGGCTGCCGTGAGCGCCACGGGAATCAGGACGCCAAGCTGCGGTTTGATGGTGAGCAACCCTAGCAATGCGCCACCCAGCCAAGGCCGGGTCGCCACCAGCCGGAGCCCGCCCAGGAACAATGCGCCCGTTAGGAACCCGGTCTGCCCGGCAACAACGCCGATGGTGGTGCCGGGCGCAACAACAGCCAACCAGCCGAGCCGCCCGCGGCAGGCCCAGAGATACAGGCCCAGCGTGACGATGATCCACGCCACGAACCCCGCCCCGAACGGCACCAGTCCCAGCGGCCAGATCGCCAGCAGAAAGCCGGGCGGGTAGGGAAACGGGTTATGCTCGTCCGCTGGTAGGCCGAGGTCGGTTTGCAGCGCCTGCAGCCGGTCCGGGTCATACAGTGCGGCGGCCCCGCCGGTGTGCAGGATTTGGCCGTACGACCACAACGCTGCAAAGTCGCCCGATCGCCAGACGTTGCCGAGCTGGGCCTGGTAGTAGAGCGCGGCGTAGGCGACGCACAGGCCGGCAAGCGCGGCCAGCCCGCGGGTCATGCCAGCTGCGCCGCAGCCGCGAGGTCGCCAGGGGTGTTGATGTTGAAGAACGGATCGGCCGGGTGCACGGGCCACTCCACTGCGGCGGTGCCAGGCCCGGTGAAGGCGTCGATCTTACGCTGTCCAGCGGCCAGGGCGTGGGCGAGAGCGTCCCGGGCGCCGACCGGCCAGAGCGCGGCTGCGGGATGGGTGCGCCCGCCGCTGGCCGCGCAGGCAAAGCCGGATGGGCCCCGCCCCGCGCACAGGCGCAGAACAAAATCGGCTGGCAAGAAGGGCGTATCGCCCGGCGCGGTCACGAGCCAGTCTGCGCCGCACCTCGCCGCCCATTCCAGCCCCGCGAGCACGCCCGCCAGCGGCCCGGGAAAGCCCGGCACGGTATCCGGCAGCACGGGCAGGCCAGCCTGGGCGAAGCGTGCCGGGTCACCATTGGCGTTGATGGCCAGCGCATCGACCTGCGGCGTCAGGCGCATGATGATGTGGGCCAGCACTGTCGTTTTACCGAGCGGCAACAACGCCTTGTCGCCCCCGCCCATCCGCCGGGCGAGGCCCCCGGCCAGGATGATGGCGGCGATCACGCTATTTGTCGCCGAACCCCGGCCCAAAATACGCGAGGGCCGTGCGCCACGCCGCCACCCGCAGCACGCGTGCGACATCGGGGTCCAGCCCGGCGGTGTATGAGTTCTCCTCGGCCGGGCGATGGTACAGCGTGACCAGGCTGGTGGCTGCGGCCAGGTAGGTGCCGGCGACGGTCGGGTGCCGGTTGTCGGGCTGATAAAGCTGGATGTCCGGCCGTTCGGTGCGGATGCGGGCGAAGGCGAGGCCGGCGGGGATGACCAGCGCGTTGTTGGTGTTGCCGGCCAGGGTGTAGGCGGCGGCGAGCTCGGCCGTCATCTCCGGCTTGTCGGCATAGGCCCAGGACATGAACAGCACCGGCTCCGCTCCATGGGCGCGGGCGATGCGGGCGTCGGTCTTGACGATGTCGGGGAATATCTTGCCGAGCGTGGGGTGGATTGGGCACTGGCTGCAATCCATGAGGATCGCCACGTCGAACAGCTTGTCGTTGGTGTTGAAGACGACATTGTTGTCTGCGTCGAAGCTGTAGCGCCCGACCGCACCCGGCTTGAAGTAGCTTTCGAGGTCATGCCAATCGAGGCCGGAGCCGCCCATGGTGATCATGGTGGCGCGGTAGGGGCGGAACTCGGCAGGCGGCCCGCCGGCCAGCAGGCGTAGCACGAAGGCGGGCATGCCATTGTTGTAATAGAAAAAGCTGTTGCCGACCCACATGAAGCCCTGGGCCGAGTCTTCGGCCAGCCGGGTAATGCGGGGCGCCGTGGCGCGGGTGTCCTGCGCGACCGCACCATGGGCCCAAAGCGCCACGCACACGCCAAACCAAACAGCCCGCATCCACAATCCCCCGCCCTGCGCGGAGAGTGTGCCAGAGCACGCAGCGCTTCGCTAGAAACAGCATACCCAACCCAGCGCAAGGGGCGGTAGGATTGTTGGATGGCAGACCAACCCGCATCCAGCTACGCCGCCCACTATTCTGCCTGGCAGGCCGATCCCCAAGGCTGGTGGATGCAGCAGGTGGGCGCGGTGGACTGGATAACGCCACCGGCGGAGGCGTTCGACCCGGCCCTGGGCGCCTTTGGCCAGTGGTTCCCGGATGGCGTGCTGAACATGAGCGCCAACTGCCTTGACCGGCACGTGGCCGCCGGGCGGGGCGCGCAGGCAGCTCTTGTGTGGGACAGTCCGGTGACCGACACCATCCAGACCTTTACCTATGCCCAGTTGCTGGACCGCACCGCGCGGGTCGCGGGCGCGCTGGCCGGGCTGGGCGTGCGCGCGGGCGACCGGGTCGTGATCTACATGCCGATGGTGCCGGAGGCGGTGGTGGCGATGTTGGCCTGTGCGCGGCTGGGCGCGATCCATTCCGTTGTGTTTGGAGGCTTTGCTGCGGCCGAACTCGCCAAGCGGATCGACGATGCGACGCCGGCCGTCATCATCTCCGCGTCGTGCGGCTTCGAGCCGGGGCGTATCATCGCCTATAAGCCGTTGCTGGATTTAGCGATCGAGATGAGCGCTCACAAACCGGCGGCGTGCCTGGTGCTGCAACGCCCGGCGCTTATGGCCGGCATGGGCCAGCGCGACCACGATTTTGCACAGGCCGAAGCGACCGCCACGCCGCACGGCCCGGTGCCGGTGCGGGCGACGGACCCGCTTTATATTCTTTATACCTCGGGCACGACGGGCAAGCCCAAGGGCGTCGTGCGGGACACGGGTGGCTATGCGGTGGCTCTCGCTGCATCGATGCCGATGATCTACGGCATGGCGGCGGGGGATGTGTACTGGTGCGCGTCCGACGTCGGCTGGGTCGTGGGGCACAGCTACATTGTCTATGCGCCGTTGCTGGCCGGGTGCACGACGGTTTTGTACGAGGGTAAGCCCGTCGGCACGCCCGACCCCGGCGCGTTTTGGCGCGTGTGCGCGCAGCACCGGGTGCGGGTGCTGTTCACGGCGCCCACAGCCTTGCGGGCAATCCGGCAGCAGGATCCGGACGGCGCGCTTATCCGGGCGCATGACCTTCGTGCCCTTGATGCGCTGTTTCTGGCGGGTGAGCGGTGCGACCCGCCGACCGGAATTTGGATCGCGGGCGAGTTGCAAAAACCGGTGGTGGATCACTGGTGGCAGACGGAGACGGGGTGGCCGATCACGGCCGGGTTCCGCGGCTATGGGCTATTTCCGTTCAAGCCGGGTTCGGGCGGGCGGGCCTGCCCCGGCTATGACGTGCAGGTGCTGGACGATGCGGGCGTGGTGCTGCCGCGCGGGCAGGCCGGTAATTTGGCCATGCGGCTGCCGTTGCCGCCAGGCTGTGCGCCGACGCTGTGGTCGGGGGTACAGGCCTACCGCGCGGCTTACACCAGCGACTTTCCCGGCTGGTACCGGACCGGAGATGCCGGCGAAGTCGATGCGGACGGTGACGTGTGGGTCATGGGCCGCACGGACGACATCATCAACGTGGCCGGCCACCGGCTGAGCACGGGTGCAATGGAGGAGGTGCTGGCCAGCCATCCGGACGTAGCCGAGTGCGCCGTCGTGGGTGCGGCGGACGCGCTGAAAGGCCAGGTGCCGCTGGGGCTGGTGGTGCTGAAGGCCGGCGTGGTGCGCGATGCGGCGGAGGTTGTGGCGGAGCTGGTGGCGCTCGTGCGGTCCCGGATTGGCCCGGTTGCGGCGTTCCGGGACGCGCGGGTGGTGATGCGGCTGCCCAAAACGCGGTCGGGCAAGATACTGCGCGGCAGCATTCGCAAGCTGGCCGATGGCACCGACGCGCCTGCGCCGCCAACGATCGACGATCCGGCGGTCTTGGATGAGATCAGGGTGGTGCTGGGGTCTCGGTAACGACCGTTACGAGAAAATCACACCCGGGCTCTCGCCGTGAGCGACTGATCTTAGAACCAAGCCGTTTCGGGCAGCATTGCCCATTTCGCGCCCGGCAGCGTGCCACGAACCATGAGCGTCAAACCCTCCGCGGGCACAGGGGTGCCGGTCCAGTCCAGCCGGTCGGGCGGGACGTGCACTTCGACACGCGCCGGTGCCACGCCCAGCGCGCCCAAGATGGTCGCCAAGTCGGGCATGACATCGGCGGCCACGTCTACCAGGCAGAGCGTGCCGTCTGGCCGCGTGCTGGTGACGATGAGTGCAGCCAGCTCGGCGCTCCACCAACCGCAGAGATGAGGCTGATCCAGCGCCAGCAGGAACGATCCGGCACCGCCCACGACGGCAAATTGGGCCGACACCGCCACGCGGCCACGCAGCCGGGCGGCGACAATCGCCTGGTCTGCTGGGTTGGTCATATTCACCCGGCGCGCGACGTGCCGGGTCCAGCTTGGTGCTGGGGCCTCTCCCACGAACATACGTTGTGGCACTGGGGAAAAGCCCAGCGGCGCATAGAAGGCCGGGATGTCGGTCATGAGCAGCACGGGGCGGTGCTGCCTGTCGCACCAGTCCAGCACGTGGGCCAGCAGCGCCCGCATCACACCGCGGCCGCGCCAGGCGGGGCGGGTCGCGACGGTTTGCAAGCCGATTGCGTCCACGAGCTGGCCGCCCACCATCAGGGTGAGGCTGAACACCGCTGCGTTGGCGACCAGCGCGCCAGCGTCGTCCACGTAGCAGAACGGTGTGTACGAGCGGTCCAGCAGCCCATGGGCCGCAAGCGGCGATACGTCCACGCCGAAGATGTCCAGCAGCAGCCGGTCCACCGCCACCCGGTCCTGCGGCCGGCCATGGACCAGCGTCAGGCTGGGAAAGCTTATGCAACCACCTCACGCAAGCGGGCGACCGAGGCGGGCGACGCCCAGTCGATCGCGCCTTCGACCCGCGCGCGCTCCTGCCCGGCATGGTCGATCAGCACTGTGGTCGGGATGCCCTTGGCTTCAAACGCGCGCGCCGCTGTGCCGCGG
>JANONC010000380.1:0-2029 GCA_031420655.1 Rhodospirillales bacterium
CGATCCAGGTCGCGCGCCGCGAATTTGGCGCTGAGCGCCGCCAGCGCCTGCTCGGTCTTGGCCACCACCATGACGCCAGACGTGTCCTTGTCCAGCCGGTGTACGATGCCGGGACGCCGCTCACCGCCGATGCCGGGCAGGCTGTTGCCGCAATGGGCCAGCAATGCGTTGACCAGTGTCCCATCCTCGTTACCGGGTGCCGGATGCACCACGAGGCCAGCCGGCTTGTCGAGCACAATCAAGTCCTCGTCTTCGTACAAGATGGCGAACGGGATGGCTTGCGGCTCGGGCCGGGCCGGGATGGGGGCGGGCAGCTGCACGATGAACTGGACGCCGGGACGCACGGGCTCGGACGGGTTGCGCAGCGCATGGCCATCGCACAGGACGGCACCATCCTGCATTAGGCTCTTGACGCGGGTCCGTGACAGCGTGCCGATGGCGTCAGCCAGGAAACGGTCGGTGCGCTGGCCGTCCGCCTCCGGCCCGGCGGTGACGTGGATCGGAGCAGGTGGTGGCATGGGTGCGTTGAAGCTGGCCGTGGTGGTCATGGGGGTCCTGATCATCGGCGGCACCCTCACGCTGGGAGTGCTGCTCGCGGGCCGTATGTCGGGCAGTTCGGGTGCTGGCGCCAGTGCGGTGCTCGATGAGCCGCCTGGCACGGCCATTGCGGGGGTGTCTTTGGCGACGGACCGGCTGGCGGTGCTGCTGCATGGCGGTGGCGTTGCAGATCGGACGGTCGTGGTGGATACGCGCTCCGGCCGGGTGTTGGCGCGGGTGGGGTTACGCTGATGGCACATAAAAAGCCGAATTTGCCGGAGAAGATTTGCGCCGCCTGCGGCCGGCCCTTCGCCTGGCGCAAGAGGTGGGCAGCGAATTGGGACGACGTCCGCTACTGCAGCGACGCGTGCCGTACAGGCAAGCGCGCGGCGGCGCGGGAGAAAGCAGGAAAGGGCGCTTGAGTTTCGGCCCAGCCCGCTTTAGGAAGGCGACCTGGCTATGTCCTGTTCGTCTAGAGGCCTAGGACACCGCCCTCTCACGGCGGTAACAGGGGTTCGAATCCCCTACGGGACGCCAAAGATTACAATATGTTGGCTGTAATGCACCCTGCAGATGAACCGAAATGGGGAGATAGGTGGGGAGTATGGCGTGCCTGGACGGGTCTGGACGGGCTGGGACACAGAAACTCGGGTCCTGACTCGACTCGCCCTGTGAGCGCCAAACGGCGTTGGCCAGCATGCGGCGGCCCCGATCAGGTCAGGCAAATCGCTGGCGCTACCACGGCACCACGCATCCGGCCCCGGAAAGCCAGCCGCGCCCCGGTCGGCTCCTGCTCCACCCCGATCGCATCCGTGCCGATTTCGAGCACGGTCCCCCGGGTGCCCAACAGCCAGGCGACGCCCCGTGCCGGCGGGTTACTAGCCTGCTGGGCCGAATGCACCCCAAACAGGTCGCGGTTGTCCTACCCTGTCCCTTGCAGCGCCGCGCCTTGTTAGTTCAGAGGCCAGGCAAGGGTCGAGGCGAGAGCTGCCCATCGATAGGGTGAGATGATGGCGGGGGTGGCTCTCAGCGCCTCGCCCACGCAGCACTTCGGGGCAGTCCGGGCAGTGCGGCGGCGGGGCGCTAGATCAAGTAGCGGGGCGGCCGCGGCCCCGCCCGCAGTGACCCGATGCCGTCCCGATGTAGCCGAGACATAGCCAGCGTTTCGGCGACGGGCGCTCGATGGCGTTCAACATAATACTGCCGTCCGGCCCCAGCCGCACCGCGATGCCTTGCGCGTGCAGCTTCGCCATCGGCGCGGCGGGCGTCATGCTGGGCCGCTTCACCCATCACCCCCGCTAACAGCCCCCTTTGGAACCGCTACGCCGCTACACGATTGACCTTGATTGGCAATCTGGCTTCCCAAGCCGCTACAGCCATCGCCAGTGTAGCGGTTCAATTTACCAGTATCCTGTTTAGAAACAGCGCTGTAGCGGTGTAGCGGTTCAGAAAGGGTGTTGGGCCAGATGGGGTGCCTTGGAGGCTATCACGT
>JANONC010000381.1:0-2961 GCA_031420655.1 Rhodospirillales bacterium
CCAAAGGGCAACGCGAGCACCGGCGGCTACTCGACCGCTGGCGCCGTGAGCGCCCCAGGCGCAGGACGGGTCATTGCGCGCATCGGACCCATGCTGGGCTTGATGCCGGAGACGCTGACGGCGGCTGCCACGCAGGCCTCGCTGGCGATGGCGTTGCAGCCCGGTCGCGGTCCGGCGTCCGTGCCGGTCGTGTCGCACCCGGCCGCGCCGCCTGCCAAGCGCGAGACGGAACGCGGTTCCGCCGTTGCGGCCCGCTAACATGCTGGCCGCCCTTGGCCTGACGGCCACCGCGCCGCTGCCGGATTTTACCGGACTGGAAGCCGATAGCCGCCGCGTGCAACCCGGTATGGTGTTTGCCTGCGTGACCGGTAACGACGCGCACGTGGCGCAGGCGGTGGCGCGCGGGGCGGTGGCGGTGCTGGCCGCTCCGGGACTGGTCTGGCCATCCGGCGTGCCGCCCGTGCCGGTCATCACTGCTGCCAAGCCCCGCCGCGCGCTTGCCCAACTGGCCGCGCTGCAGGCCGGGCCGGCACCGGGCACGGTCATCGCCGTCACGGGCACCAACGGCAAGACGAGCACCGTTGGCTTCCTGCGCCAGATTGCCACCGCCGCCGGGCACCGTGCGGCCAGTATCGGCACGCTGGGCGTGCAGACCGATGCAGGGGCCAGCGCACCCGGCTCGACCATACCCGGCCCGACCATATCCGGCCTGACCACACCCGGCCCGGTCGAGTTAGCACAGACGCTGGCCCGGCTGGCGCGTGACGGGGTGGGGATGGTGGCGCTGGAGGCATCGTCGCACGGGCTGGACCAGCACCGGCTGGACGGGCTGACCCTGGCGGCGGCCGGATTTACCAATCTGACGCGCGACCATCTGGATTACCATGGCACCGAACAGGCCTACCGCGCCGCCAAGCTGCGGCTGTTTACCGAGCTGTTGCCACGGGGCGCACCGGCGGTTCTGATGGCGGACCTCGATCCCGCGCTGCGGCAGGTCATTGCCGGGCATACGGTGGGCGAAGGCGGCACGCTGCTGGACCTTCACGCCGCGACGCCGCACCCCGGCGGCCAGACCCTGGTCGTGAACGGGCGTACGATCGATCTGCCGCTGCCCGGCCGCTTCCAGGCCGACAACGCCCTGCTGGCCGCGGGGCTGGCGATGGTCACCGGCGTGCCGGACGCGCTGGACTACCTGCCCCGTCTGTGCGGCGTGCGCGGCCGGATGGAGCTGGTCTCCACGACGGGTGGTGCCGCCGCCTATGTCGATTACGCCCACACGCCGGACGCGCTCATCCGGCTGCTGCAGGCGCTGCGCCCGCATACGCCGGGCCGGCTGCATATCGTGTTTGGCGCCGGCGGCGACCGGGACCGCGGCAAGCGCCCCTTGATGGGACAGGCGGCCCTACTGGCGGACGTGCAAATCGTGACCGACGACAACCCGCGCAGCGAAGACCCGGCCGCCATCCGCGCCGCCATCCGCGCCGCCTGCCCGGGTGCGCGCGAGATCGGCGACCGCGCCACCGCCATTGCCGCCGCCCTCGATGCGCTGCGCCCCGGCGACGTGCTGGTGGTGGCGGGCAAGGGCCATGAGCAGGGGCAGGAAGTCGCGGGGACGATCATGCCGTTCGACGACGCCGCCGTCATCCGGGCGCATGCATGACGCTGTGGACCGCCGCAGACCTGTGCGCGGCCACCGGTGGCACCATGGACGTGCCGTTCGCTGCCAGCGGCGTGTCGATCGACACGCGCACGCTGATGCCGGGCGACCTGTTCGTCGCGCTGGAGGGCACCACGAACGGCCACGCGCATGTGGCCGACGCGCTGGCCCGGGGGGCGGCCGGCGTGCTAGTGCATCAAGACTCGCCTGGCCCTGCGTTGCGCGTCGCTGACACGTTCGCCGCCCTGCACGCACTCGGGGCCGCAGGCCGGGCGCGGTTCACCGGGCGCATGGTCAGTGTGACCGGCAGCGTGGGCAAGACCACGACGAAGGACATGCTGCGCCAGGCGCTGGCCGCGTTCGGCCGCGTGCATGCGGCGCAGGCCAGCTACAACAACCATTGGGGCGTACCGCTCACCCTGGCCCGCCTGCCGGCCGACGCCGCGTTTTGCGTGACCGAGATTGGCATGAACCACGCGGGTGAGATCGCGCCGCTCGCCGCCCTCGCGCGCCCGGACGTTGCGGTCGTGACGGCGATCGCCAGCAACCATATCGGGTATTTGGGCAGCCTGGAGGCGATTGCGGCGGAGAAAGGCGCGCTGCTGGCTGCGGCCCCGGTGGGCGTCGTGCCGGCCGGGCCGTTCTGCGCTTACTTGGCCGGGCTGGTACCCGGGCAGGTACTGGTGTTTGGGCCGGATGGGGATTTGGAGGTGGTGGAAGGGGGTTTGCTGCTTCGGACAATTGCCTACCCCAACCCTCGCCCACCCGGGGGAGAGTTGGGCAGTAGCCCTACCGCCAGGACGGTGCTCAGCCTCACCCTCGCCGCCCCCGGCGCACACATGATGTCCAACGCCGCGGCGGCGGTCGCAGCCTGCATGGCGCTCGGCTTGAACCCAGCGCGGGCTGCCCAGGCCCTAAACGGTTACCAGGCCGGCGCGGGCCGCGGCGCGCAGCGGGACCTGGGCGGCCTGACCCTGCTTGACGAAAGCTACAATGCCAGCGCCGCCAGTGTGCAGGCCGCGCTGGCCGTCCTGCGCACCCAGCCCGGTCGCCGGGTCGCGGTGCTGGGGGACATGCTGGAGCTGGGTGCGCACGCCGCTGCCGAACACGCCAGCCTCGTGCCATTCGTTGCCGAATCGACTGACGTGCTCTACGGGTGTGGACCGGCCATGCAGGCTGTGTGCGATGCGCTGCCGGACCGCACCGCCGGATGGGCACCGGACAGCGCGGGCCTTGTAGGGCTGCTAGCCCTGCGGCAGGGAGACGCTGTGCTGGTCAAAGGGAGCCTCGGGTCCCGGATGGCG
>JANONC010000382.1:0-4109 GCA_031420655.1 Rhodospirillales bacterium
CAGGCGGTGCAGGAGGATGGGCGCGGCCGGGTCGCCGCCGTGCTGCCACAAAACCCATTCGGCGATGCGCTGGCCACCGGACTCCAGGCGTCCACGGGCGGGCTGGAGGCACCACGCATCGTGCGCTACCCCGGCGCCACGTCGCTCGCTACCGCACTGAACGACGTAGCCGACACCGCCACCCGCCACCCCAAGGCCGATCCGCTGCTGCAGCCGGACCTGGCCACGCCAGCCCCCCCGGTGCCGCCGTTGCCGTTCGACACGCTGCTGATTGGTGCGGCGGGCGCACCGCTGATGCAGGCATTGCCGCTGGCGAAGTATGACATCGCGCCGCCCGGTCCGGCCGGGGCAGGTGTGCGGGTGCTGGGGCCGGGGTTGTGGGCGCGCGATGATGCAAAGCTGGGCGCATTGGCCGGTGCCTGGTTCGCCGTGCCCGACCCGGCCGCGCGCGGACCGTTCAACCGGATGTACTCGGCCAAGTACCGGACGCAACCGCGGGATATCACGAGCCTTGCTTTCGACGCAGCCACCATTGCGCGGCTTGTGGCGCAGCAGGGCTTCGCCGCCGAAAGCCTTATGCGGCCCGATGGCTTCAACGGGGCCGATGGCCAGATTGCACTGGGCCCGGACGGGCAGGTGCGGCGGGGCCTGGTGGTGATGGAGCTGGATCAGAAGGGCTCCCACCTCGTGCGTCCCGCCCCGGGTAGCGCCGCCGCCCCGTCGTAATGCGGGCCACCCTACCGCTGCGCACGACGGCGGTGCTGGCCGGCGCACCGGTCGCGGCGTTGCTGGTGCTGGCCATGCTGGGCCGGATCGAATGGCGGCTTACCGCCGTGGCTGTCATGGTCGTGGCCGTCTGGGCCATCGTTCTGGCCGGCGTCTGGATGCGCGACCTCGGCCTCATCATCCAGGCGCTGCGGCGGGCGCAAGAGGCACCGGCCCCTCACCCGGCCCCGCACCCCGTGCTGGCCTCCACCCGGATCATTATTCGCGAGGCAGAGCGGCTGGCCCGCGATCTGGCGCAGCGCCGGGCCGAGGTGGAGGCGTTGGTCCTGACGGAACAGGCGATCCTGCAGCGACTGCCTGATCCCCTCATCGTGCTGTCTGCCGACCGCAGCATCCGCCGGGCCAATACGGCGGCGCTTACGTTTGGTGACGAGATGGGTGCCGTGCTGCGCCATCCGGGCCTGCGCGCGGCCATCGATCGCGCGCTGACGTCGGGCGACGTGCAGACGGCCGAGCTGAGCCTGCCGGTGCCGGTGTCGCGCGACGTATATGCGACGGTGATCGCGTTGCAGCCGCCGCTGGCCGATGGCGGCCGGGTGGTGGCGGTGCTGTCCGACCGCACGCGTGAACGGGCGGTGGAACGCATGCGGGCCGATTTCGTGGCCAATGCCAGCCATGAGTTGCGCACGCCGCTCGCCAGTCTGATCGGATTTATCGACACGCTGCGTGGCCCGGCCGCCGACGATCCGCCGGCGCAGACCCGTTTCCTTACCATCATGGCCGAGCAGGCGCAGCGTATGAACCGGCTGATCGACGACCTTCTCAGCCTGTCGCGCATCGAGCTCACGGAGCATCAGACGCCGGCCGGCCGGATTGACCTGTGTAACGTGGTGGACCGGCTTGCCGCTGCCTTCGAGCCGCAAGTCCTTGCCCGTCAGATCACGCTGACGAGCACGCTCCCCGGTGGAGCCGTGTTCGTGCTGGGCGATGAGGACCAACTGGATCAGGTGCTGCAAAATCTGCTGGACAACGCGGTCAAGTACGGGCGGGAGGGCGGTTCGGTGCGTGTAACGGTGCAACGGCCCGGCCCGGCGGGGCGGTGGCCGGCGCGGCCGGGCGTGACACTGGCCGTGCGAGACGATGGGGCTGGAATCGCGCGGGCGCACATCCCACGCCTGACGGAGCGGTTCTATCGCGCCGACAAGGGCCGCTCCCGCAGTGTGGGCGGCACCGGGCTGGGTCTGGCCATCGTCAAGCACATCATCAACCGGCACCGGGGCCAAATGCATATCGACAGCACCGAAGGCGAGGGCACGACGGTTACGATGTGGCTACCGGAATTGCCTAGCGCGAACCCGCCCCCGGCGACCGCGCCGGAACTGGTGCCGGAACCGGTGCCGGAACCAGTGCCGGAAAGCGTCGCAACAACCCGAGCATGATTACCATGGCCGGCACGGCGGCGAAGATGGTGAGCGCGTAGAACTGCGTCCATCCCAACGCCGCGGCAAGCTGCCCGGAAAAGCCGCCGAGCGTCCGTAAGCCCAGCGCCGCCAAAGCCGATAGCACCGCATATTGCGTGGCGGTAAATCCGGTCCGGCACAGGGCGGACAGGTAGGTGATGAACGCCGCATCGGCCATCGCCTCGGCAAAGTTTTCGAGCATGATCTTGGCGACCAGAATACGCCAATCGCCGCCAGAAACGGCCAGCGCGAAATAAAGCCCCATCGAGGCCATTTGAACGAACCCGGTCGCGACGAGCGCACGCCCGGTACCGACTCGGATCACCAGCCATCCACCCGCGGCGGCACCAAGAAGGCTTGCTGCCAGGCCTGGCAGGCCGGTGGCATATGCGACGTCACGCGGGACAAAGCCCATCGCCCGGTAGAACGACGGCGCCATCGTATGGGCCAGCGCCTCGCCCAGCTTGAACAGCATGACGAAGGCCAGGATCTGGCCGGCACCCGGCCGGGTTAGCAGGTCGCGCAATGGGTCGGCGATGGCGCGGCGCAGTTCTTGCCGTACCGTGAGGGCTAGGCGGGGCGCACGCGCCGGCTCTGTCGCCGCCCATGTAGCAAGTATTGGCAGGGCAGCCACGATGGCGATGCCCAACAACGCCGCGTGCCACCCCACTTCCGTTGCGGCCCAGATTACGCCGGAGCCGGAGATAAGCAGCGCGATCCGGTAGCCCCAAATATAGGCAGCCAGGGCCACCCCTTGTTGCTGCTCTGGAAAACTCTCGATCCGCCAGGCATCGACGATCATATCCTGGGTCGCCGAGCAGATCGCGACCGCCCCGGCAGCCAGCACGAGTGGACCGGGTCGCGCCGGGTCGGACAGCGCAAGGGCAATGCAAGCCGCGACCAGGAGCGGTTGCACCAGCAATAGCCAGCCGCGCCGCTGCCCAAGCGGTCGCCACGGCCCGGGTGGCGTGACCCGGTCGAGCACCGGGGACCAAAGCATCTTGAGGGTGTAGGCGAGGCCGATCCAGGCGGTGAAGCCGATACTGGCCAGGGCCACCCCGTTCTCGGTCAACCACTGTCGAAGGGTGAAGCCGGTCAAGGCGAGCGGTAAGCCGCATCCAAAGCCGAATGTGCCCATAAGAAAGAGCTGCCGCTTACTGGGTATGGGAGTCATGCAGTGGGGACTGTCCGCAACGGTCAGCCCCCACTCATGGCTCAGCGCAGTCGCACGGGCAACGGCCCGCGCTGGAGATTAGCGCGGCGAAGCGTTGCTCATGCTGCCCGGGCCGGCCGAAGGGGCCGACGCCGGTGCCATGCTCTGCGTCATCGGCGCGCGACGGGCGTGCGCACGGCGAGCCCGGCGGGCCTGGCGGGCCTGGCGGAGGGTCATGGTGTTGGCAGGGCGCGCCATTGGCGTGGCCTCGGCCGACTGAGCCGGATTGAGGATGATACGGCCGTCATTGAGTGCCGCACCCTGGCCCTGGGCCTGACCACCACGGGGCAACGAGTTCGGCGGCTCAACCGTACTACCGGCCGAGTTGGGGCCGAGGCCGCCGGACGGCTGGGCCAGCGCGGCACCAGCAAAAAGCGGAGCAGCCAGCGCGGCTGCCATGAGCACGTGAGTGAAACGCGAGGACATAGAAATCTCCAAACGGAGCAGGACGTAATTGCCGTGCTTCGCAGTAACGATAATGTTTTCAGGAAGTTTCGCCTACCCTGAAAAGATCAGGCAGCCTCACTATCCGTACGTTTTTCCGCCCGCTTGCGCTGGTTTGGGTCAAGATACCGCTTGCGCAGCCGCACCGCAGTCGGCGTCACCTCTACCAGCTCGTCATCCTCGATGTAGGCGATCGCTTGCTCAAGGCTCATGCGCCGGGGTGGGATGAGCAGCATGGCATCATCCTTGCCTGATGCGCGGACGTT
>JANONC010000383.1:0-3885 GCA_031420655.1 Rhodospirillales bacterium
GGATGCGCTGACAATGGTGCCCGGTCGCATCCTGGTCACCGGGGCGGCCGGGTTCGTCGGCACGCATCTGATGCCAGCCCTGGCGCGCGCCTACCCGGCGGCCACCCTCCTGAACACCACGGCGGATGTGACGGACCGCGCCGCCATCCAGGCCGAAATCGCTGCCATGGCGCCGGATGCGGTCGTGCACCTGGCCGCCATCGCGGCAATCGGCGTCGCCCGGCAGGACCCGGCCCGCGCCTGGGCCGTCAATCTCCATGGCACGCTGAACGTCGCGTCCGCTATGCCGCCAGGTGCGACGTTGCTGTTCGCCTCCACGTCCGACCTTTATGGTGCCAGCTTCCGCACCGGGCATGCGCTGGACGAGGGGGCGACGCTCGCCCCGCTCAACACCTATGCCGCAACAAAGGCGGCGGCAGACCTGGCGCTGGGTGCCATGGCGGCGGAGGGGCTGCGCGTGATCCGCATGCGCCCGTTCAACCACACAGGGCCGGGCCAGACCGATGCGTTCGTCGTGGCGTCCTTCGCCCGGCAGGTCGCGCGCATCGCCGCCGGGCTCCAGCCGCCGGTGCTGCAGGTGGGGGCACTCGACCCATTACGGGACTTTCTGGACGTGCGGGATGTATGCGCCGCCTATGCGCTGGTGCTGGGGGCGGACCTGCCGGCTGGCACGATCCTGAACGTGGCAAGCGGCACGCGCCGCCGGGTAGGGGATGTGCTGCACGACCTGCTAGCCGCGGCCGGCGTTGTGGCCGAGATCCAGACCGACGCCGGGCGCCTCCGTCCGACCGACATCCTCGTCGCGGCCGGGAACGCGGGAGCCTTGCGGGCACTGGGCTGGGCGCCCACGATCCCCTGGGCGCAAACGCTATCCGACACGCTGGCCGACTGGCGTCATCGTATTATCGCGTGAGATGTGGCCAGGCCTACGGGCGCTTGGTGTGTCGCCGCTCTCGGTCGGCCGCGCGATCGAAGCGCGGTACAAGCAGCCCGCGCAGCCGTAATGGCGGCAGTAGGCCGGGCGACGCGCCCGCGGTATAGAGAGGGATGCGCAGCAAGCCACCTACCCAGCCACCCGGTGCCCGGCCACCCGGCACCCGGCCAACCGGCGACCGCCCCAACACCGGCCGCCCATACCCGGATCGCCCGCAAACGCCCCGGCCCTCTGGCGACCGGCCAGCCGCACCCCGCGATGGCCGGGACGCAAAACCGCCGGGCCGGGCCGGTTTCACGCCGCGGCAGGCCACTCCCGCCCCATCTGCGCGGGACGACGCCCGGCCCAAACCCACCGCACGCGACCGGAACTCCGGCCCCCGCCCGAGCCGCCCGCCGGAACGGTCAGAACAGCGCGGGCCGCGTTCATCGGCCCCTGCCCGCGTCCTGGGGCAGCCCGCACCAGCACCAGCGCTCGCACCCGCGCCTCTGCCCGAGCCGCGCCCGATCCTGCGGGCACCGGAACAGCCGGCGGCCCCGGCTCCGGCCCGGTCCTCCGGCCGCGGCGAGGCACCCCGCGGCAGCGTCTGGCTGCACGGCACCCACGCGGTCGCGGCCGCGCTGGCCAACCCCAATCGCCGCCTGAAGCGTCTTCTGCTGACCGAGGAGGCAGAGGCCGCGCTGCTCGAGCGCACGCCCCAGCCCTGGCCGCTGGTGCCGGAGCGGACGCAGCGAGCCAAGCTCGATACGCTCCTGGGTCGCGACACGGTGCATCAGGGCGTGGCCTTGCTGGCCGACCTCCTATCGCCGCCGCCGCTTGCCACCGTGCTGGAACGGCCCGGTCCGGTGCTGGTGCTGGATCAGGTTACCGACCCGCGCAACGTGGGCGCCGTACTGCGCAGCGCGGCCGCGTTTGGCGTGGCCGCGGTGTTCATGCAGGAGCGTAATTCGCCCGACGAGACAGGGGTATTGGCCAAAGCCGCTTCTGGTGCGCTGGAGACCGTGCCGTTGCTGCGCGCTGTCAACCTGGCCCGCACGTTGGCCGTGCTGAAGGCCGCGGGTTTCTGGGTCGTTGGCCTCGACGCCGGGGGTGCGACATTGCGCGGCGGTCCGTTGCGGGAGCGGCGTGTCGCCCTTGTCCTGGGTGCCGAGGGGTCCGGGCTTCGCCGACTGACGCGTGAGACCTGCGACGAGCTGGCGGGCCTGGCCATGCCCGGCGGGATGGAAAGCCTCAATGTGTCGGCCGCGGCGACCGTCGCGCTGTACGAGTTGGTCCGGGAGTAACGCGCACACTCTCGGAAGCGTGATGTTAGTACCGGGCCATCTTGGAGTTTTGTTAATGCGCCCCGGGCCATCATGAGCCCAGCCGCGCCGTGTTGTGCGGATCGTCCACGCCAGAATGGCATTGCCGGGAAAACTCCCTCATGCAGAATTTTTGGTGCACTCTCTCCGACGAGGTCCAATTGGCACTCGCGCAGTCCGCCCTCCAACGTGCGGCCGAGACGATCGCCGAACAGGCCGAGGCGCTGGCCGGGGTTATCGAAACCGGCGAATTATCCGACCGCGGCGGCCCGGACGCACTCCGGCTGCTGGCCGCCGTCGTCCGCTCGGCCAAACACCCGGCCGGGTATGCTGGGCATTGTTAAGACTTGAAACACGCGCGCCAACCTGGGACACAGGGGCCGCGCCGGGTTAGCACAGTGGTAGTGCAGCGGTTTTGTAAACCGAAGGTCGCGGGTTCAAATCCTGCACCCGGCACCATCCATCAAGCAGCGGTGGGCGATTGTGGGCGCTGTAGGATTCGAACCTACGACCCGGTGATTAAGAGTTCCCTAGGAAAACGGAACAATACCCGCCGGGACCCGACCGAAGCGCAATATTACAAGGCTTTAAGTCTATACCAGGTGATTGCTTGCCGCCACGCAACGACGCACAATGCCATCCGTCGGGTCCCAACCGGGTCCCAGCGCGGAACGAGGGCAGCAAGCGATGCAGTTTACAGACAAGAGTCTTGCCGCCCTCTCGTTGCCCGTGGGCAAGGCCGAAGTAGTCCACTTCGATGACGAACTTAAGGGCTTGTCCGTCCGCGTTACGGCGGCATCGAAACGGTTCATCGTCCGGTGGACAGACCCGGCAACCGGGTCGAAAGTGAAGCGGTCGATCGGCACCTGGCCAGGCGTCACGTTGGCCGCCGCGCGTGCCGCCGCACAAATAGAACTCGGCAAAGTGGCACAAGGGCGGAACCCGGCTGCGGAGATACGTGCGAGCCGAGCGCAGGCGGTTGAGGAACGAGCCACCGCTGCCCTCACGTTTGATGCGCTCATCGAACAATGGTCCGCCCGGCACCTTTCCAAGCGCAGCCCGTCGCACCGGCACCAAGCCGTCCAAGTTCTGCGCCGGGTGTGCGCCGCGTTGCTTACGCGCCCGGCTGGGAGCGTCAGCCGTGCCGACGTGCGGGCGGCCCTGGCACCTGGACTCAAGGCTGGTAAGGATACGTCCACCGTTCGATGCGTCGCCTACGGCCGCGGCTGCTACAGCTGGGCAATGAAGAACGACCTCGTTTCGGTCAACCCGTTTCGGGACCTACCCATATCAGCCGCCAACGTGGCCCGGGAGCGTACGCTCGACCCGGGCGAAGCGCGGGCGGTCTGGGCAGCGGCACCGGCTCTAGGCTTCCCTTACGCGCCAGCGGTCAAGCTTTTGCTGCTGACGCTGGCCCGCCGGGGGGAGATATCCGGGATGCGCTGGGATGAACTGTCTGCCGACTTGGGCGTGTGGACGATACCGAGCCGCCGATCGAAAAACGGCAAGCCTCACATGGTAGCCCTGCCCCAAGCCGCGCGTGCCGTACTGGCGAACGTGCCACGCATCGAAGGGCGGGCGCTGGTGTTTGCAGCCCGCGAAACGGGGCTATCCGGCTGGGCTGCTGCTAAGCGACGGCTAGACGCGGAG
>JANONC010000384.1:0-2967 GCA_031420655.1 Rhodospirillales bacterium
GTGCCGATGGGGTCTACCAAACGGCGCTCGGTTGCACGTCAGCGATCCAAGGAGGGGTTGTCACTGCCGGATGTCAGTGGCGCTCGTAATTTGGTTCTCCCGCACTTTGCGTGCTGTCGTTTTGCTATGCGGCGTGGAGAACACGGGCGCGTAGGAGCTGGAACCCGGCGCGGCCATACATGGTCCGCTTCAGCATTTTCAGCCGATTGATCTGGCCCTCCACCGGGCTCGTCGTCCACGGCAGATCGAGCGCGGCCTGAATGGCGACAATGTCGCGGCGCAGGCTTGCGGCAAAATCCTTCAGCGGTGTGGCAACCGCCGCGTCAAGGATCTGCGTCAGGCTTCCCGATGTCTTGCGGCGGAGCAGCGCGTTCAACTGCTTGGCTACGGTGATTGCCGCGGCCACAGGAGGAACCTCGCTCAACAGATGCGCCACAAGATCCCGATCGGTCTTCGGCAGCGTGTCGCCATTGATCATCAACAGCCGGGCGAGCTGGCGTATGGCAGGAAGTTGGCCGGTCACGCCGGTTGATTTCGCACGGGATTGCGGCTCCGCTTTACGCCTGTCCTCGGCCCATCTCCGGACAACCCCGGGCCGGCCGGAGAAGCCGAGACCCACCAACTCGCGCCACAGCAGGGCCGCATTGCGGCATCCTTCCACCCAGCGGCCATGCAGGTAGGCCTCGTGCTGCGAGAGCATGCTGCCCTGTGGCGGCTTGCGCCAGAGGGGCGCTTTGCCAGCCCGGAGCCAACCACGGACTGTCTTGCGTTCAACCCCGAGCGAAGAGGCGATCGCCGAGATGGAAGTTCCCGCCGCCCTTAGCCTGGCGGCTTCCTGGTAACGGCCGTGGCGGCGGGCATGGGCGTCTTGCCTGCGGCGTTCCATCATCGTCATTTTCGGGATGAACGATTCCGAGGATGCCTCCTCCGCTGCGGACGGAGAAGATGGTTCGTCCATCTGCGTGGCAGCACGGCGGAGATCACCGTGGTGGCGGTCGACGACGGCCCGGACGGCATCACCGAGATTGCGCAGCAGGTGCCAGCGGTCGGACACCTGGACCGCGTCAGGCGCGCCCTGACGAATGCCGTCGGCATAGGCACCAGCACGGTCGCGCGCCACGATCTCGACCCCGGGACGCTGACCAAGCCACGCCGCCAGCGTCTCCGCCTGGCGGTCCGGCAGCAAATCCACGACCTCGTTGCGTTCAAGGTCGACGAGGATAGTGCCGTAGCGATGGCCTCGCTTCCAAGCCCAGTCGTCAACGCCAAGAACCTTCGGTGTTGGCGGCAGTGTCTTGGCGACGACAGGCTTGGAGGCCATGCGCAGCAGCGTGTCCGGGCTGGTCGGGATGGCAAGCCGCTCCGCCAGTCTCGCGGCAGCCTCACCGCCGAGAGCAAATGCGACGTGACGCTGCAGGTCGCCGAGGCGGGTCGTTCGGCGTGCCGACGGTGGTGCGACCGAACCAAGCCGTTCAGCGAACGTCTTTCGGACACATGTGGAATTCAAGCATCGGAACCGCCGCACTGTCACCCGGATCGTGGCCGGGCGTCCCTGCCACGGCAGGTCTCGCAGCACGCGGGGATAATGGCTGTGCAGGCGCTGGGACGGCAGACCGCAGTCTGGACATTTAACGACGCTTCGCACCAAGCCGGCCTCGATGGTGACATCGTTGGCTGTCGGCAGCACGTAGCTGATTTCGAGTGCGGCGGGCACGATGGATAGCAAGGGAGACGGCACGAGGAGGTCACCATGAGCGTGAGTCCACGGTCTCCCTGATCCGTCATCGGGGGTACAAGGCTAAACAGCACGCAAAGTGCGGGAGAACCAGAATTCATCCGACATTGACACAGCTTACCTCATTCATGCTGCAGGCCTTGCAACAGGCGACGCCGGCGATCGCCGACTAGCTGCTGACATCCGGCGGTTTGTAGAAGACATGCCGGTGCCGCTCACACGCCGCCAAGCCCTCACTGTCGAGTTGCGGCGAGTGCTGGACAAGCAAGATCAAGCCGCTCCTAAACTGCCGGCTCGCCCACAATCAGTGGAGATATTTCACGGCGAACCACGACAGCTCTCTGAACCTGTTGCACCAAAACAGACGCCGACGCGCATCTAGATGTTTGATGGTGCAATCTTCTCGCGTGAATGGAAGGAGGCATTATGGGCCAGGTTCTCCATGGCGGCGCCACAACGACAGCGGCAGTCCGTCGAGCGATACAGCATAGTCAAGAAAGCCTGAGGGGCTTTGCCAAGCGCTACGGCATCAATCCGAAAACCGTCGCCAAGTGGAAAAGCCGTAACTTCGTCCAGGACCTACCCACAGGACCCAAGCAAGCCCAGTCCACCGTGTTGTCCACCGTGTTGTCCGGCGAGGCCGAGGCCGTCGTGGTCGCCTTCCGTCGGCATACTCTGCTGCCGCTGGACGACTGCTTGCATGCCCTGCAGGCTACAATCCCGCATCTGACGCGGTCATCACTGCACCGCTGCCTACAACGGCATGGCATCTCCCGACTGCCCGAAATCGAGACCGCCGCGCCGGGCAAGCGCAAGTTCAAAACCTACCCGCTCGGCTACTTTCACATCGACATTGCCGAAGTTCAGACTGCTCAGGGCAGGCTTTACCTGCTGGTTGCCATCGACCGGGTCACCAAGTTTGCCTTCATGGAACTGCACGAAAAGGCCACGCGACGCGTCGCCGGAGATTTCCTGCGCGCCCTTATCAAGGCCGTGCCCTACACAATTCACACCGTGCTGACCGACAACGGCACGCACTTTACCTCACCGGGCAACACCTGCTCCGCAGCAGCCAAGATCCGCCGTGCCATGGATCAAGGCGAGCAGCTTTGGATGCACGCCTTCGAATACGCCTGTGCCCAGAACCACATCAATCACCGCCTCACCAAACCGCGTCATCCATGGACCAACGGCCAGGTCGAACGCATGAACCGGACGCTTAAGGAAGCGAC
>JANONC010000385.1:0-5919 GCA_031420655.1 Rhodospirillales bacterium
CGTAGCCTCAACATCTTCCTGACCTGAGGCCCGTTGCGGCTGGACGATGCGGGCTAATTGGCGGTGCTGTCTGCCACGCGCTGCCTCGGCTGCCTCGTGACTGTCTATTGTGAGAACCATGATGCGCTCGCCTGGCGCAGCGCCGTCCTGCTGGCCGCCGGGCACACCGCGCCCAAGGTCCACACCCGGTCCCGCCCGTCGAGCGCGAAGCGGCACATTGCGTAATCGCCCTGGTCGAGCTGGTGGATAGGCCGATCGAAGTATTCCACGTCTCCTGTCCCGCCGCGGCGGAGGAGGTGGCCCGCGCTCAGCCCCGGCGCCTACTCCGTCTATCGCGGCAGCTAGCTTCCGGGCGCGTTGACGGCAACCACGCTCACGCTGTTGTACGGGCTGCCGCCCTTGCTGAGCGCCTGGGTGGACCAAACCAGATAGACCAGCGTGCGCTTCTGGGCGTCCCACATGCGGCTCACGCGGATCTCCTTAAAAAGCCAGCTGGCGGACGCTCCAAACACGACTTCGCTGGAGGGCAGCTTATCCGGCACCTGGACGGTCCCGGTCGCGCGGCAGGAAATGCTGAACCGGCTCGGGTCCGTCGCCAGCCCGACCGTGCCGGCGATGCCGCCCGTTTCCGCACGGGACACGTAGCAACTGGCACCGGCCACCTTTGGGTCATCATACCGGTCCACGACGATCTTATCGTTGCGGCCCACGACGCGGAAGGTCGTGCTGACCTCGCCGATCCGGGTTGGGTCGTCACTACCAGCCAGTGCCGGGCCGGCTACTAGCGTGAAGGCAAGAAAAGCTGCGCGCATCTTGGTCTCCGTATCCTAAATCCCAACGGCCTCTGGCCGCCGAGGGTTGCATGGGGCGGGGTCGCGCCGACATGGTTTCCATGCACCCATCACGCCATTTTATCCCAACACGCGCCGCGGGACTGGAACGCCTTTCGGCGGTCGCACCCCGGCTTGGCCGCGCCTATGAAGGCGGTCGCAACAGTGACTCCGGGCCAGACCGGGCGCAAGCCGCCTCAATCCTGTCGCCATACCTCCGTCACCGTTTGTTGCTGGAGACTGAAATCGTCGCCCTGGCAGAACAACGCCATGGTCAGGCCGCGGAAAAATACGTCCAGGAGGTGTTCTGGCGTACGTACTACAAGGGTTGGCTAGAATCGCATCCGGTCGCGTGGGACCGCTTTTTGTCCGGGCTGGCGCAGGCCGACCAACAACTTGCCACAGCCAGTGGCATGCGCCGCGTGCATGACGATGCGTGTCAGGGGCACACGGGGATCGAGTGCTTCGACGCGTGGGCGCAGGAGCTTGTCGCCACCAACTGGCTGCACAATCACACCCGCATGTGGTTCGCGAGCATCTGGATTTTCACGCTGCGGCTGCCGTGGGAGCTGGGTGCCGCGTTCTTCCTCCGTCACCTGCTGGATGGCGACCCGGCCAGCAACACGCTGTCGTGGCGCTGGGTGGCCGGCCTGCACACGGCGGGTAAGAACTATGTGGCGCGCGCGGACAACATCGCCCGGTACACGGATGGGCGCTTCAACCCGGCCGGCCAGTTGGACGAGCATCCCGAGTCACTGACCGAGGCGGCGCCTATCCCGTCGTACCGCATGCCCGCGCCGCCACCTGTCCCAACCGGGCCGGTGTGGCTGCTGTTACATGATGACGATCTATGTCCCGAAACGCTCGATTTACCCGGTTGCACGGTGCAGGGAGTGGCGGGTGTACTCACGCATCCGGACATCGTGCCGGGTGTGGCGGCACCCGTGCAGGCGTTCGCGGCAGCTGCGCTGCGGGACGGGCTGGTGCGCGGTGCCGCGCATTTCGCAGTCCCAAACGCGGGCGTGCTGGACCCAGCCAGTGTTGCGGACTGGGCAAGGGGGATTGTGGTCTGCGCCTACGCCCCGGTAGGCCCGGCACGCACCATCATCGCGCCACTGGGGGCGCATGTCGTACAGCGCAGCTTTGACGCAGCGGCCTGGCCCTATGCCACGAAGGGCTATTTTGGGCTGCGGTCGCACATTCCAGCGCTGACCCGGTCGTATGCTGCAGGCAGCTGACAGGTCACAGGCGGCCTTAAGCATTCCTTAACCGTAAAGCGCGCAGATAGCCCGGCACATTAGGGATACATGCCGTGGTGACCTTCAGAAGCTGGATTCTGGCCTTTACCGTTTTAACAGCGACCGCGGCGCAGGCTGATGTGTTTTCGGTCCACCTCTCGGCGCCCGGTGTGATGAACGGCGCACCGGATGGGGCGACGCTCGTGGCGGTCGAGTCGTTTGACCGCGTCTTGGCGGGACCGGCATCGTTCACCTCCACTTTTGGCGGCAGCGCCATCAGCGCGACCTATAATGGTGCGTTGCAAGTGCGCGGGGCCGATCAGTTTGGCGGCGTGGGCAACACCGGCCAGTACATCGCCTCCGCCACACCCGGATCGGCGTTCAACCTCACGTTCCGGACTTCGGGTGCGGTGCCCGGAGTGAACTATTTCGGCTTCGCGCTAGAGGCTTTGGACAACGGCAACAGCCTCACCTTTTACCGCAACCTGCATTCCATCGGGCAGTTTACCAGCAGCGACTTTGCCGCCCTGCTCGGCCCATGCGGCACTAGCGCTTATTGCGGCAATCCCAGTACGGGCCAAAACCGTGGCGAGCCCTACGGCTTCATCGGCTTTACCGATCAGAGTGGTTTCATCGACCAGGTGCAATTCAACCAGGCCAATAATAGCGGCCTGTTTGAGAGCGATAACCACACGGTCGCCTACGTCACGCCCGGGCGGCAGGCGGGTCTGGTCAAGATACCGGAGCCGGCGGGCATTGCCCTGCTAGCCGCGGCCCTCGTGGGCCTGGGGCTGTACCGTTCCGCACGGACCGAGGGAACGCGCAACTCCCTCGCGCGCTTGAACCGGGATAACACCCGGAGTTGACCCATGTCGGACCGTACCGTCGAAAATCCGCTCGACCCCTCACCCGCTACCCTGCAAGCGTTCGACGCCATGGCACAGCGCTTGTGGGAAGCCGAGGGTAAGCCTGACGGTGGACCAGCGGCCTACCGGGAACAGGCCGACGAATTGGTGCGGATGGAGATGGCCGGGAAGACGGCGCAGCTCGACCCCGATCATGCCCCCGGCATGATCGTCGAGGAGGCGAGCATTCAGGCCAACCTGGGTGAGTTCCCCGGTGGCTCCAGCGTGGCCGACCAAGGCGAGTGGCGGGAGACGCCCATGACTCGCGACGAGTTGCGCCACGGAGGCGACGCCGAGCCCGGCCGGGGCGACGCGCCCTAGTACCCCAGCGCTATCCCGTCCTTGCGTGGGTCGGACGCGCCGATCAGCACGCCGCGCTTGTGATCAATCCAGATCGCCTGACCACCGCCATGCGGGCGATCGGTTGGGATAATGTGGTGGCCGTAGCTGGCCAGCGTCGCAAGCACCGCAGCCGGCACGCCCCGCTCCACCTCCAGCTTACCCGCGTACGGAAACACGCGCGGCAGATCCAACGCTTGCTGGATATCCAGCCCGTATTTGAAATGGTTGCTTAAAAATAGCGTCTGGCCCATCGGCTGAAAGTGGCCGCCCATGACGCCGAAGGGCATCACGGCCCGGCCCTGATCCGTCACCATGCCGGGGATGATGGTGTGTAGCGGGCGCTTATTCGGCGCGATGCAGTTCGGGTGGCCGCGCTGGACGCGGAAGCCATGGCCACGGTTCTGCAACATGATGCCCGACTTCGGTGCCAGGATACCCGAGCCAAACCCCATGAATAGCGAGTTGATGAAGCTGCACGCGTTCCCGTCGCGGTCGACGACACACAGATAGACCGTGTCCCGGTGCACCGGCAGGTCCGCCTCGCCCGCCGGTGGTAAAGCGGGCATCGCGCGGCCGGGCTGGATCAGCATACGCAGCTTGGCCAGGTACGCCGGGTCGGTCAGGCCAGCAACGTCGACCGGTGCCTGCGCCGGGTCCGCCAAAAAGGCGTCACGGTCACGGAACACGAGCCGTGCGGCCTCGACATGCCGGTGCAGCCGCTCGGCACTCAGCGGTCCGTCCACTGCGGGCTCGAAACCCTCCAGGATGCCGAGCAGCATAAGTACCAGCAGGCCGGAACCGTTGGGCGGGCATTGCCAGACTTCCATACCGCGCCAGGTTGTATGGATCGGCTCGACAAAGACGGCGGCGGTGCGCCCGGCGGCGAAGTCCTCTTCAGTGTGCAGGCCACCGCGGCTGCGCAGAGCCTGAACCATGTCTGCCGCAACTGCTCCTTCGTAAAAGCCTTTGGAGCCCTCGCGGGCGATGGTGCGCAGCGTTGCGGCCAGCTCCGGCTGTACGAACAGATCGCCCTCTGCCGGCGCATGACCGCCGGGGAGGAACGGGTTGGCGCCGGTCGTGCGCAGCTTGGCGGACAAGCTGCGCCAGTCACTGGCGGTGCGGTGGTGTACTGGCCAGCCCTCGGCCGCAAACGTGATGGCCGGCTGCAGCAGCGTGTCCAGCCCGCGCGTCCCATGGGCAGCGAGCAGCGTCTCCCACGCGCTGATCGCACCGGGGATGGTGACGGTGTGGGGCGAATGATCCTCAAACGCCGTAATGCCTTGGCGTTCGTACCAGTCGATCGACGCCGCCTCGGGTGCCCGGCCGGAGCCGTTGAGCGCCACGACCGGCTTGCCCGGCTGCGCGTAGAGGCAAAAGCAGTCTCCGCCGATGCCGGTTGACTGCGGCTCGATCACGGCCAGCACCGCCGCGGCCGCAACGGCAGCGTCCAGCGCATTGCCCCCCGCGCGCAGCACGTCGAGCGCCGTCAATGTCGCAGCGGGCATGCTGGTCGCAGCCATTCCGTGGGTGGAATAAGTGGGCGAGCGGCCGGGCAAGTGAAAGTCACGCGAAATCATGATGCGCCTTTTATGGATGGAAACACGCTGCCATGGTGCGCCATGCATTGGCAAATCGGCGACGCCGGGCGACCATGCGGCATGACCGATCTAACTATGGCTGAATTCGACCGGGTGGACATCCGGGCCGGCACGATTGTCGACGTCCAACCCTTTCCGGAGGCGCGCAAGCCCGCGCTGAAGCTCTGGATCGATTTCGGCCCCACACTGGGCGTCCGCCGCTCGTCGGCACAGGTCACCGTTCACTACGAACCTACGTCGCTGATCGGGCGTCAGGTCTGCGCGGTCGTGAACTTCCCACCTCGGCAGATTGGGCCGTTCATGAGCGAGGTGCTGACACTCGGCATGCCGGACGCGGCCGGTGCGGTGGTGCTGGTACAGCCCGGGCAGCCAGTACCGAATGGGGGACGGCTGTTTTGAACCCATCCTACGCGACCGTTACGTGGGACCAGTTACACCGGGACGCGCGGACGCTGTCGGCGGCGCTGCTGCAACGCGGACCATTCCGCGGCATCGTCGCCATAACCCGCGGTGGCCTGATCCCAGCCGCCATCGTCGCCCGCGAGCTAGCGTGCCGGATGGTGGAAACCGTGTGCGTCGCAACCTATGACGACGAGCAGCCTGGGCCACCCGTGGTGCTCAAAACGCCAGCGAAGGCGGGGGATGGCGAGGGCTGGCTGATTGTGGACGACCTGACCGATACCGGCACCACCGCCCGCCTGGTGCGCAGCATGCTGCCGCGCGCCATGTTCGCCTGCCTTTACGTCAAACCATCCGGCCGCGCGCTGGCCGATGTTTGGGTGGCCGAGGTGGCACAGAGTACGTGGATTCTGTTTCCCTGGGACACCGCTCCGCTCTTTGTCGCCCCGCTATCCACTGGGCCATAGCCAGCTTGCCTTAGCGGGCTTGCCGTAGCAGGCCGGGATGGGCTACATCGCGCTTCCGCTGTGGCGCCCGTAGCTCAATTGGATAGAGCACCAGACTACGAATCTGGGGGTTGGAAGTTCGAGTCTTTCCGGGCGCGCCA
>JANONC010000386.1:0-3202 GCA_031420655.1 Rhodospirillales bacterium
GTGCCGATGGCGACCACCAGCTCCATCTCGTGATGCAGGTCGTGCGTTTGCACCGGGTACGGCATGTCCGCCTCACCCACCAGCAGGGCGTCGGCCGGCTTCATGAAAAAGAAGGGCGCTTCCCGGTCCGGGTCATGGCCCATCTCCCGCGCGTGTTCCGCATAGTTACGCCCAACGCAGAACACGCGCCGGACCGGAAAAAGCCCGCCACCCTGGACCAGGACGGCGGGTTGCGGCGGCGGCGGAAAAACATATTGGGCCATCTAAACATCCTGTGTGGTCCGGCCCATCATGGCAGGCTGACCGCCGCCCCGCCAACTGGACCGGGCTCTGCGACAAGCAGGTCCTGCACCGCCTGTTGGATCACGACGGCCTGGTTACGCGTCTCGTCACGCGCGCCATCCACGAGCGTCAGCGTCCCGGCGCGCGCGAAATGAGCGAGCTGTTCCAGCAAGGCCGCGGCAGCCGGCGACCGGAGCTCGGCCAGGTAGCGGGTGCGGAACTCGTCCCATCGGCCCAGCCAATGACCGTACCAGACCCGCAACGCGGTACCCGGTGCCCGGTGCCACGCCACGCATCCATGCATCGATGGCAAGGTGTTCCTTGGTCGGTCCACGCGGCCAGAGCCGGTCGACCAGCACGCGCACCCCATTATCCGACGCGGGCGCAGCGTAGGCACGCTTGATCCGAACGGGCTCGTGCATCCCGTTGATTTAGCACACCGCGGGTTTACTCGGGGATAGCCGTCACGCGCACCTCACTGCTTTGCGCGCGCAGTGTCGTGTTAAGATAACCAGGGCCGCCCTTCCGCAGGGCCGTCGAGACGACAGGGCTAAAGCCGGCCATCTCGCCCTCTGGCGCTACCGTCACACGAGATATCAGCCGTCTCTCACCCACCGGATGCGGCAGCAGCATCGCGCACACGATGACGATAGAGGCAATGGGTACGGCGAAACCGCTGGTCATAGGTCCCTCCTGGTCAGGCTTTGTTAACCAGACTACCCACGCCGCACTGTGACTGAGGTCACACCTGCGTGTAACTTGCGTAACGCCGCGCCAAATCAACCTCGCCAAGGCGCACCCGTTCGGCTAATCCGGAAAGCAGGGGAGTGCGTCACATGGTCGTTACAGGATCAAAATCGTTATATCTGCAGGTCTTGGCCGCCGTGATCTTGGGCGTGCTGCTGGGCCACTACTATCCAGACATCGCCGTTCAGTTCGAGCCGTTGGGTTCGGCGTTCGTGCGGCTGGTCAAGATGGTGATCGCACCCATTATCTTTCTGACGGTCGTGGTCGGCATCGCCAAGCTGACGGCCGGTGAGGGTGTCGGCCGCATTGGCTTGAAGGCGATCCTGTATTTCGAGGCATTGACCACGGTGGCGATGCTGATCGGCCTTGTGGTTGGCCATTTCCTTGCGCCCGGCGCCGGGCTGAATGCCGACGCGGCCAAGCTCAACGTCTCGGCCGTCGCCCGCTATATCGACCCTAAGAGTCATCTGGGCACCGTGGATTTCCTGGTCAACATCATCCCCGACCAGGTGGTGAACGCCTTCGCCAAGGGCGACATTCTGCCGGTGCTGTTCTTCGCCGTGCTGTTCGGCGTGGCGCTAGCGCGACTGGGCGAAAAGGGGGCCGGCCTTACCCGCGGCCTGGACCAGGCGGGCAAAGCCATGTTCGGCGTGGTCGCCCTCATCATGAAGGTGGCCCCGCTCGGCGCATTCGGCGCCATGGCGTTCTCCATCGGACGGTTTGGCATCGGCCAGCTCAGCAACCTCGTGTTCCTGATGGTCGCGTTCTACATCACCTGCGCCCTGTTCATTCTGGTCGGCCTCACGGCCGTGATGGCCGCATGCGGGCTCAGTATGTTGAAGCTACTCGCCTATCTGAAAGAAGAGTTTTTTATCGTTCTGGGCACCAGCAGCTCGGAATCGGCGCTACCGACGCTGATGGAAAAGCTTGAGAACATGGGCTGCGCCCGGCCTTTGGTGGGGCTGGTGGTGCCGCTCGGCTATGCCTTCAATCTGGACGGCACCAGTATCTATTTCACGATGGCGATTGCCTACATCGCACAGGCGTTGAACATCCCACTCAGCCTGAGTGATTGGGCGCTGATCCTGGCGGTGCTGCTGCTGACATCCAAGGGTGCTGCGGCCGTCACCGGCGGCGGGTTCATCACACTGGCGGCTACGCTGGGCACGCTGTCGGGTAAAATCCCGGTCGAGGCGATCGTGCTGGTGTTCCCGATCGACCGCTTCATGAGCGAGGCACGGGCGATCACCAACCTGTTCGGCAATGCCGTCGCGACGATCGTGGTCGCCAAGTGGGAAGGCCAGCTCGACATGGGCCGGGCCCGGGCCGTGCTCGACCGGCATCAGTCGCCGGAGCTGGTCGCCGCGGAGTGATCCTCGCCATCCATGGCGGAGCCGGCACGCTGCCGCCCTCGGCCATGAACCCGGCCACCGAGCGGGCGCATCGCGACGGGCTGACCCGCGCATTGCTGGCCGGGCACGGCGTCCTGGTGCGCGGCGGCCCGGCGCTGGACGCGGTAGTGGCGGCGATCGTGGTGCTGGAGGACAATCCGCTGTTCAACGCCGGGCACGGCGCGGTGCTGACGGCAGCCGGAACGATCGAACACGACGCATGCCTGATGGATGGGGCCACCCGGCGGATCGGGGCGGTTGCCGGAATCTGCGGCCCACGCCACCCGATCGAGGCCGCCCGCGCCGTAATGGAGCACTCGCCCCACGTGCTGCTGGCCGGGCGAGGGGCAGAGGCGTGGCTGGCCGCCCATGTTGCGTTCGAGCCTGCCGCCTATTTCATAACCGAGCGCCGCCGCCGTGCGCTGGACTCGGTGTTGCTCGCAGCGGGCGGGCCGCTTGATGACGCAGACCGCCATGGCACCGTGGGTGCAGTGGCGCGGGACCAATCCGGCCGGCTTGCGGCGGGGACCAGCACAGGTGGCATGACCGGTAAGCAGGCCGGCCGGATCGGGGACACGCCGCTGGCCGGCGCGGGCACCTGGGCCGACGGGACGGTCGCGTTCTCCGCCACCGGCCATGGTGAGAGCTTCATTCGCGCCGCCGCCGGGCACGCGGTGGCGGCGCATATCCGGGCCGGGCTGTCGCTTGCCGACGCAACGGCGCTGGTGCTGGCCGACGTGACAGCGCTGGGCGGCGACGGCGGCCTCATCGCGATCGACGCC
>JANONC010000387.1:0-15856 GCA_031420655.1 Rhodospirillales bacterium
CCGCTCCACGATCGCGCGGACGTGCGGGCGCACCAGGCCGGAACAGAGCAGCACGGGCGTCTCACCGGTGGCGGTCGCGGTCTCAAAGGCGGTGCGAAAGCCCTGCATGAACTCCTGCAGGCGAGAGGGCGCGATGGCCAACTGCCGGTCTTCCGCCGGTCCGGCCAAGTTTTCGGCCAGCAACGCCTCCCACTCCGCACTGAGGGCGACGAGTGGGATGTAGCCGCCGGGGCCCATGTGGCTATCACTGATCTGCCGCGCGAGCCGGCTGCGTACGTGGGCGGTGATGGCGCTAATGCTGCGGTTCTGTCCGCCGCACGCCTCCTGAATACCTTCCAGGATGGTGGGCAGGTCGCGCAACGACACGCGTTCGGCCAGCAACGCCTGCAGCACGCGCTGCACAGTACCGATGCTCGCCTGGCCGGGAATGAGGTCGCTGACCAGCTTCTGTTGCTCACGCGGCAGCTCGTCCAGCAGCTTGCTCGTTTCGGCATACGATAGCAGCTCGGCCATCATTTCCCGCACGACCTCCGTCAGGTGGGTGGTGAGAACGCTGGCCGGGTCGACGACGGTGTAGCCGCGAAACGCTGCTTCGTCGCGCCGGGACGGGTCGATCCACAATGCCGGCAGGTTGAATGCGGGCTCGGTCGTTGCTTCACCTGGCAGATCCGGGGTGCCGCCGGCCGGGTCCATCGCCAGCACCATGGCGGGCCGCAGCTCACCACGCGCGGCCTCGATCTCTTTGATGCGGATGGAATACGCGTCGGCGGCCAGTTCCAGGTTGTCCTGGATGCGGACGGGCGGCAGGACAAATCCCATCTCGGCCGCAATGGAGCGGCGGAGCGCCTTGATCTGCTCCGTCAGCCGCGGTGCGTCACCGCCGGCCAGCAGCAGCAGGCCAAAGCCGAGTTCAAGCCGGATCGTGTCGATCCGCAAGGCGTCGGTGATGGGCGGTTCGCCGGACGGTGCTGCCGACTCGGGTTCGGGATACAGCGGGGGTGGCGGGTTGTGATACCGGAAATAGGCCCCGCCTCCTGCCAGCCCGGCCAGCACCAGGAACGGCAGCGCCGGGATGCCGGGCAGCAACGCCACAACGGCCGCGGCACCCGCCGCCAGGGCCAACGGTTTCGGTGCGCCGCCCAATTGCCGCACGAGGGCCACATCGGCCGCGCCCTCCACCCCGCCCTTGGTCACCACGATGCCGGCCGCCGTCGACACCAGCAGGGCCGGAATTTGCGAGACGAGCCCGTCGCCGACCGTAAGCGTCGTGAACGTGGCCGCCGCATCCGATAACGGCATCCCGTGGCGCAGCAGGCCAATCGCAAGGCCGCCCACGATGTTGATGATCGTGATCAGCAGGCCCGCGATGGCGTCGCCCCGAACGAACTTTGCCGCACCATCCATGGCACCGTAGAAGCCGCTTTCCTCCTCCAGCTCCTTACGGCGGCGGCGCGCCACATGCTCCTGGATCATGCCCGACGACAGGTCCGCATCGATGGCCATCTGCTTGCCAGGCATAGCGTCCAGGCTGAACCGGGCCGCCACTTCGGCAATGCGGCCGCTGCCTTTGGTGATCACCATGAAGTTCACCACCAGCAGGATGGCGAACAGGATAACGCCGATCACGACGTCCCCGCCCATCAAAAAGCCGCCAAAAGCCTGCACCACATGCCCGGCCGCCCCCGGCCCTTCATGGCCGTGGCTCAGGATCAGCCGGGTCGTGGCGACGTTCAGCGACAGGCGGAGCAGCGTCGTGATCAGCAGCAGCGTCGGAAAGCTCGTGAAATCAAGCGGCCGTTGCAGCAGGATCGCGACCATCAGCACGAGGACGGAGGCCGTGATGGAAATTGCCAGCCCCATGTCGAGCAGCACGCTCGGCAACGGTACGACAAGCACCGCCAGCAACGCGATGACGCCTAGCGCCAGCCCGATGTCACTGCCGGGCAGCCACGCCTTCAGCCGGCTATTCACGCCGCGTAGCCGTGCAGTTGCGGCGGCGGCACCTTCACGCCGGCCGTGGCGTAATCGCGAAGCTTGTTGCGCAGCGCCCGGATAGAGATGCCCAGGATGGTCGCAGCATGAGTGCGGTTACCCAGCGTATGCTGCAACGTTTGAATAATAAGCTCCTGTTCGACCTGCCCGACCGTGCGGCCCACCAATCCGCGGGCGGCCGGGCCCGGCGTTACCGTGGCGGCTAACCCGGCGAGCTCGATCGCGTCGGGCTGCAGCAACGTACCCTCGGCGAGCAGCACGGCGCGATGAATGGTGTTCTCAAGCTCCCGCACGTTGCCACGCCAGCCATGCGCGGCGAGCTTTTGGTGGGCCGCCAGCGAGAGCACCCGGTCCGGCAGGCCGTTCAGCTCGGCATAGTGCCGGGCGTAGTGCATGGCCAGCGCCGGAATGTCGGCCGGGCGGCTGCGCAGCGCGGGGATGTGCAGGCTGACGACGTTCAGGCGAAAGTACAGGTCTTCACGAAAACGGCCCGCCGTGACTTCGGCCAGCAAATCCCGGTTGCTCGTTGCCAGCAGCCGCACGTTGACCCGCACGGGTCCGGAGCCGCCGAGCCGGTCGATCTCCCGCTCCTGGATCACGCGCAGCAGCTTGGCCTGCAACCGCACGTCCATTTCCGAGATTTCGTCGAGCAGGATCGTGCCACCCTCGGCGGCTTCGAACTTACCGGTGCGCCGCGCGACGGCCCCGCTGAACGCGCCCTTTTCATGGCCGAACAGCTCGCTTTCCAGCAGCGCGTCCGGGATCGCGGCGCAGTTCATCGCAACGAACGGCCCGGCCGCCCGGCGCGAGCGGCGGTGCAGGTAGCGGGCCATGATCTCCTTACCCGTGCCGCTTTCGCCGGTGATGAGGATGCTGGCGTCCGACTGTGCCACTTGCCCGGCGCGGGCGAGCGCAGCCAGCATCGCCGGGTCGCGCGCAATCAGGGCATGGCTTTCGCCCGAAGCGGCGGCCAGGATCGCCGCAATCAGCGCCGGGTCGGGCGGTAGCGGCAGGAACTCGCGCGCACCCTCCTGAATGGCCTGCACGGCCAGCCCGGCATGCGCATCGGTGGCACAGGCCACGACGGGCACCACGAACCGCTCGCGCTGCAAGATCTGCACGAGGCTTGCCACGTCATGCGGCAGCTCCACCAGCAGCAGGTCGGCCTGTGCGTCGCGTCGCAGTAGCGCCAGCGCGGCAGCCGGCGTGTCGGCATGCCAGAGCTTGGCGCCGCTTGTTCGGGCCATCTGCGCCGCCAGCAGCAACTCTCCGCCGAGCGCGCCGAGCACCAGGACTTGCATGGCTTAAAGCGCCCGGTCGGTCTTCACGATCTCGGTCATCGTCACACCGAGCCGCTGGTCGTCGACCATCACCACTTCGCCGCGGGCGACTAGGCGGTTATTAACGTAGATGTCGATCGCCTCGCCCAGCTTACGGTCCAGCTCCACGACGGCACCCCGGCCCAGCTTGAGCAGTTGACTGACCTGCATTGTGGCCTTGCCCAGCACGGCACTGACCGTCACGGGGATGTCGTAAACCGCTTCCAGCTCACGCGGGGCGGTGGTTGCGACGGGGGCGGCGGCTTCGGCCAGTTCGGACAGCTCGAGTGACTGTGTCATGACATGCTCCGGTCAGATGTAGGATGGGACGGGATGGGCGGGCACGTGTCGCGAAGGGTCCCGGGCGGGTAGGGTGCCCGTCGCCAGGGTGGGGCGCGGTAGCATGGCAGCGACCGCATTTTGGACCGAGGCCGCGATGGCGGCGGTGTCCCGGATCAGTGTTCCTGCGGGCCAGGCCAGCCGCATGTCGCCCGGAGCCAGCCGGTCATCGGTGGCGATCGTGACAGCGCTGGCCATCCCGTCGCGGAGCAAATGAAGCGACGGGCGCAGCTGCTCCGCCGTTTGGGGCGCGACATGCAGGGTAATCCGCAGCTCTTGCGATAGCCGGGGCAGCACGGCCCGCAACACCGCCTCCACCCCGGCTGCGCCATGTTGTGCGCTGAGTTGCGGCAGCATGGACGCCAGCATCGCCAGCATCGTCTGCGCCGTTTCGAGCGCGACGGATGCTTGCTGGGCAGTGATCTCGGCACCGAGCTGCACAAACCCGTCCGCCAGTTGCGTCAACGCCACCGTGCGGCGCTGCTCGTCCGCCTGCTCCCACTCACGCTGCGTCCTGTCCACCGCCAGGGCGCACGCGCGCGCGACGGCCGCATCCTGCTCGGCTTCTGTGAACAGGCGCGGCGTTGGTGTTGTGGCATACGGCTCGTCGAAATCCTCGGCATACAAGATGCCGTGCATCCCAGGCCCGCTGGGCGTCATCATGCCACCATCTCCTCATCGGCGCCGGCCGGGTTGATCTCGATCTCACCGGCGGCGGCCAGGTCTTTGGCGAGCGCCACGATGCGGGCCTGCGCGTCATCCACATCGCGCAGCTTGACCGGACCCAGCAGATCGATGTCCTCGCGCAGCATCTTGCCCGCCCGTTCCGACAGGTTGCGGAAAAATAGCTCCCGGATCGGCTCGGACGCGCCTTTCAGCGCCAGCGGCAGCTTGTCTTTCTCCACCTGGCGTAAAACAATCTGGATGGCTGCGGGCGTCAGCCGTTTGAGGTCGTCGAAGGTGAACATCAGCGCCTTGATCTTGTCCGCCGTCTCCCGGTTGCGTTCCTCCAGCGCGGTGATGAAGCGGGCTTCGCTGGCGCGGTCCAGCGTGTTGAAGATTTCGGCCATCATAGCGTGGCAATCGGGTGCTTGGGTCGCACCCGGGTTGGTCACGAACTCGGCCCGCAGCGTCTCCTCGACGCCGGCCAGGATGTCGCGGTGCACTGTTTCCATACGCAGCATGCGCAGCACCGCCTCGATCGCGAACGGCTCCGGTAGTTGCGACAGCACACGTCCGGCGTGGTCGGGCTTGATTTTCGACAGTACGACGGCGGCCGTTTGCGGGTATTCGTTCTTGAGGTAGTTGGCCAGCACGGCGGCGCTGACGTTGCCGAGCTTTTCCCACATTGTGACGCCAGCCGGGCCGCGGATTTCTTCCATGATCTGGGCCGCACGCTCGGCCGGCAGGGATTGCAGCAGCAGCGTCTCCGTCCGCTCCAGATTGCCATACAGCGCCGATTGCCCACCGAGGCTGCTGCGAAACTCGGCACACAGCTGATCCACGACCGACGCACGCACGGCACCCAGTTGCGCCATGGCGGCGCTGACGACCCGGATCTCTTTTTCTTCCATCAGCGCGAACAGTTTGGACCGCTGCTCCTCCGCCAGGGCCAGCATCAGGATGGCCGCTTTCTGGCTACCGCTCACGGTGCGCAGGTCTTCGATCACCGGCATGTCAGACCCCTTGCTCCGTCAGGACCCAGTTGCGCAGAACCGTGACACTTTCCTGCGGGTGGGCCTCGATCAACGTCGCCAGCTTGCCGATGGCCGACATCGGCAGCGCTTCGGACGAGCCGAGCTCCATGACCCGGTCCGGCGTGCCATCGGCCAGCCTGGCCGGGGTGCCGGCGTCGGGCGGGGGCAGGCCAGTCATATCAGCCTGCGGCACCGCCAGCTTCAGCACCATGGGCCGGAACACCAGCAGGAGCGTGAGCAGGCCCACCACCGCGAGGAAGGCCGTCTCACCCAAGCGGAGCACGTCGGACTTTTCCAGCCGGTCAAACAGGTTGGCCGCCGGGCCGTCCGGCACGTCCTCTGGGGTGGCAAAACGCATGCTGACGATCTCGACCTTATCGCCGCGGGTTTCGTTGTAGCCGATCGCGCCCCGCACCAGCGCTGCAATGCTGGCCAGTTCGCCCGGCGGACGCGCCGTCCAGACTGGCGTTCCATCGGCGCCGCGCGTGGTCGTGCCGTCTACCATCACCGCCACGCTCTGGCGTTTGACCGACGGCTGCTCCCGCGCGACGGTCCGCACGGTTTTGCTGATTTCGTAATTGGTCGTCTCGTCCTGCTTCTGCTCTTGCGTGCCGGATGGGTTGGTCCCGGCGTCGGCGTTGGGCAGGTTGTTGGCGACCGTCACGGCGGGCGGTGCTTCGGTCGATTTGGAGGAGTTGGTCGCGCTCTGCTGGCTGCGGACCACCTGGCCGTCCGGATCGAACCGCTCCTGCGTTTCATGCACCTGCTCGTAATCGAGCTCGATCGCGGCCTCCGCCCGAACGCGCCCGGGGCCTAGGCTGCGTTCCAGCATATCCTCGATCGCGCGGGCTAGGCGGGTTTCGGTGCTGCGCCGCGCTTCGTCCGCGCTGGCCGCCATCGTCGCCGCTGTCACCGGCTGCCCGGCGCGCGCCAGCACGTTGCCCCGGCTGTCGACCACGGCGATGTTCTGCGGCTTCAGGCCCGGCACGGCGGCGGCAACCAGGTTCACAACCGCCTGCGTGCCTTCCCGTTCCAGCCGGTTGGCGCCCTGCATAGTCAGCACGACGCTCGCCTGCGCTTCCTGCCGGTCACGCGCAAACGGCTCCCGCTTGCCAAGCACCAAATGGACCCGCACGGCGCGCACGCCTTGGATCATGCGGATGCTGCGCGCAAGCTCGCCTTCCATGGCGCGGGTCTGGCTGAGTGATTGCTGAAAGCTGCTGGCGGTCAGGCCATCGCCGCGGTCGAAAATTTCGTAGCCGATCGACCCGCCAGACGGCAGCCCGTCCTTGGCCAGAAGCAACCGCGCGCGCGCGACCTGATCGGCCGGGACGAGGATGCGGGTGCCCGCGCCTTCGATCGTGCGTGGGATGCGGGCGCGGTCCAGCTGATCCACGACCTGGCCCGCTTCACGCAGGTCGAGGTCGGCATAGAGCAGTGCCATCGGCCCCTCCGTCCCACGCAGGGCGAGTACGCCCAACGCCCCCAGCGTCACGAGGGCGACACAGGCCAGCGCCGCCAGTTTCGGCAGGCCAAGGTTACGCAAACCCGCGACGAGTGCCGTCAAACCCCGCCCCCGTTTTGGTGCTTCGTCATGCCAGCACTGTCGCTGCCAAGCTTTACGAAAGCGTTAAACAGCAGCGCGTGCCCGGCAGATCGTGCCCAGGCCGGACGGGTGGTTACATGACCGACTGCACGGCCGTCAGCGGCACCGATACGCCCCCCACCTGAACCGTCAATCCGGACGGACCGCGCTGCATCGACGTCGCCGTGCCCGATACGGTGAACGGCACGGCCGCGCCGGATGAGGTGACAGCGATGGTGTAGGCACCGTCGGGCAAGACCCGGCCATTATTGTCCCGCCCGTCCCAATGCCAGCCGCTGGTGCCGGGGGCCGCCGTGACCTGCGCATCGCGCAGCTTGGCACCGGCCGGGCCATAGACCGCGATGTCCGCCGTGCCGCCGCCCGGCATCTGTAACTGTATCGCGCCAGACCCGCCTTGCAGCCCGATCTGGTCGCTTGCCACCTGCACCGTCTTGCCGATCAGCGCCGACGATTGCAGCACCTGCCCGCCCTCTTGCAACGCGATCAGCTTGGTGAGGCTTGTGTTGGTGTTGAGCTGCTGCTCGACGCCCGAGAACTGGACCAGTTGCTGTGTGAACTGGTTCGTATCCAGCGGGGCGGTCGGATCCTGGTTCTTTAGCTGCGTCATGAGCAGTTTAAGAAAGTCGGAAAAATTACCCGCTATCTGCGACTTGGACGAGGCTGCCGGCGTGGCGGCGGTGCCAATGCTGGTGGCGGTGCTGGTGCCAGTGCTGGTGCCAGTGCTGGTGCCAGTGGTGAGGGGCGCGACCATACGAATTCTCCGTCAGGCTGTGATGTCGATACGGGCCAGGCTCGCCCGGCGCGTGGCGCGTGGCGGTGCGGCCTGGCTGGAGTCCCATGCTGGAATAGGCGAGCGAACAGGCTCCTGTGGCCCAGCCTGGGATCCGCTACGGGGGTCGCTGCCGGCCGAGGGGTTGCCGAACGCGAGAGTGTTCGGGGCGACGATGTGACGGGGTGGGTCTGGTGCCGTAGCCGGTTGGCTGGGCGTCACCGCTGGTCGGAACGCCGCCGCGTCGCCCAGGTGGAAACGAACGATCCGGCTATCGATGCCGAACCCGGCCTGATCGAGTGCGCGGTGGAGCGCCTGCTGATCACGCATCAAAAGCGACAAGGTCTCGGGTCGTTCGACTGTGAGATCGATCTCTGCCGGCCCGCCGGCCGGCTGATGAAAGCGGACCTGCATCGACCCGAGCGCGGCCGGGTCAAGCCGGATGGTGAGCGGTGCCGGCCCCTGGCCTGCCGGCTCGCGGCTGGGCGGAAGGGGCGCGCGACCCGCCTCGACCACTGTCGTCACAGGATCGGGCGGTGCCCCGGATGGGGCGGGTAGGAACGCGGCCGCCGGGGGGGGCGCGATCAGCAGGCCCGCGCCCGCGATGAGGGCGGGCGGGGCTGCCGCAACGGGCCCAGCCTCGGCCAGTGCCACCGCCGGTAGAACGGCTGAGCCGTCAGCCTGGGTGCTGGCGCGGGTGGGATGCGGGTCTGCAGCAGCGCCGCCCGTGGCCCGCGCTGGAACCGCTATGCTTGGGGCCGGGACCGGCGTCGCAGGCGCAAGCGGCGCAGCACTGGTATTGGCCGGGATGCGCGGCCCGGGCGGGTGGACCACAGAAACGTTGGGTATCGGTCCAGCAGCCGGGCCGGGAGCGAGGGCTGCGGTGCGGTCCGGCGATACATCTGCCGTCGCGATCAGCGGGTTGGCAGACGCGGCTGTCACAACGACCGCAGGCGGCGCCAGCTGGGCCTTACCCGGGGTGGTGATCGCGTCGGCGGATGGTGCCGGATCTGGCAGCGGCGCGGTACCGGGAGCCGTCAGTGGTGCATCGTTCGGCGGGGCGGTTGGGCTGGGCGCCGTCATGCCGGCTGGGGCAATGACGGCGGGGGCAATGACGGCGGGGGCAGCGACGGCGGGGGCAGTGACGGGTTCGGCTATTTTTGCCGCCCGCCTACCGGGTTTTGGACCCGCCTCGGCGGCGACCGGCCGCGCCGGGTTTCCCGCAGGTACCAGCACCCCTGCCGCTGCGACTTCGTTTGCGGCAGGTGCCATGGGCCAGGTCGCGACCGGCGCGGGCAAGGCTTCGGCGACGGCCGGGGTCCGGGATGTGGCGGGTTCGGCAATGATCCGGGCGGGTACCGGAAATGAGCCGGATGGTTCGGGTGCCATCCCAGGCGATACAGGCCCGGACGGCTGCGCGACGCCAGTACCGGGTGGATCCGCTGCAATGGCGGACAGCCGGCCAACACTGGGTGGATGGGCAAGATCGGGTGGGCGGGTAACGTCGGGCGGCCGGCCAACACCGGGCGGGGATTGCATCGCCAGCCCGGCGAACGTGCCCAGCATCGGGAATGCGCGTGGCGTGACCGGCATAACGGTGGCAGGCATGCCGCCTACCGTGCTCTGGTTTGCCACCGCCAAGGCAAAGGTGCCCGGATCACCCGCGATCGCCATCCCTGCCAGCCTGGAACCACCCGCTGCGGCGGCACCAGAAAGAGGGGCGCCGGCAGCGTGAGAACCAGCAGCGTGAGAACCAGCTGCATGAGTACCGGCAGCGGGCACACCGGTAGCGGGCACACCCATAGCGGGTAGCGATGCGGCGAGGGCCGGCAGAGAGGTGAGGGGGGCCATGCCGGCACCACAGCAAGGACCGGGCCAGCATTAGATGCGGCACGCCGCGGGGCGGGCACGGTGCCGGACCGGGCAGTTCCTGCCGGGCAGCCGGTTTGTGCCCGGCGCAACCCGCCCAGGACCCACCGCCGCGCCCGGCGCAACAGGCTTGCCCTCGTGGCACGCTTCCTGCGGTGCACCGCGCATCCACCCGCCCTCAGGAGGCCACATGTCGCTACTCGGAGCCATGAACACCGCTATTAGCGGTCTGACCGCGCAATCGGCTGCCTTCAGCAATATCGGTGACAACGTCGCCAACAGCCAGACGGTTGGCTTCAAGCGGGTCGATACCGCCTTCGAGGATTACCTCACCACCAGCACACCCTATCGCAACGAGAGCGGGGCCGTGGTGGCGACGCCCGAGTACATGAACGCCGTCCAGGGTTCGGTGACCCAAACGGACCAGCCGCTCAACATGGCGATCGCCGGACAAGGCTTCTTTGCGGTGGGCCAGCAGATCGGCACATCCACGGCGGGACCGATCTTTTCCAAGACCATCAGCTACACCCGCACCGGCGACTTTCAGTTGAACAAGGATGGGTTCCTGCAGAACAGCGCTGGCAACGTCCTGTTCGGCTTCGTGCAGGACCCGGCCGCAACGGCCGGCACGCTCGATGCTTCGGTGCTGCGGCCGGTGCACATCGATCAGGCCGGGTTCGCGCCAGTCGCGACGTCACAAGTGACGCTGGCGTCCAACCTGCCCGCGACGCCGTCCGGGACCGCGCCTATCCAGTCGCAAGTGCAGGTTTACGACGCGCTCGGCCAGTCCCAGACATTGCAGCTGGCTTGGACGCCCGTGACCGGTCAGCCAAGCCAATGGCAAGTGGCGATCAGCCAGCCGGGCAGCGCCACGCCGATTGGTACCGCCTCGGTCGGTTTTGGCCCAACGGCCAACGCTGCCGCACCGGCTGGTACGATCGGCAGTATTGCCTCCGTGAGCGGCAGCGTGACGGGTGGCACCTATGCCACGGGCGGCAGTGCCATACTGTCGCTCACGACCAATTTCGGCTCGGGACCGCAGACCATCGCGCTGAACCTGGGCACGTTCGGGCAGCCCAACGGCCTCACGCAATATGCGGGTACGGAGTACGTGCCGCGCGCCCTGTCGCAGAACGGGGTGGCACCGGGCAACTTCAGCGGTATCACGACGAAGCCCAATGGCGACATTCAGGTCAATTACGATACCGGCCAGAGCCATCAGGTGGGACGCGTGCCGCTGACGACGTTTGCCAACCCCGATGCCTTACAGCGCCAAAATGGCCAGGCGTTCACCGCCACCGTCGAAAGTGGCCCGGCGCAAGTGGTGCCGGTCGGCAGCAGCGGTGCCGGGCAATTGGTGGTGAGTGCAGTCGAGAGCAGCAATGTCGATATCGCGCGCGAGTTTTCGAAGTTGATCGTGGCGCAGCGGGCGTATTCGGCCAACACGAAGCTGGTAACGACGGCCGATCAGCTGCTGCAAGAGACGCTGGACCTCAAACGTTAACCGTTTGGTAAGCTGGCCGGGTCAGTTTGCAGGGCAAAGGGGGACACGATGAATCTCAGCAGCGTCGTCGGTATCGCCAGCACGGGCCTGGATAGTATTGGGCGGCAGTTGGCGGTGGTGTCGCAGAATGTCGCCAATGCCAGCACGCCCGGCTATGCGCGGGAGCGGCAGGAGATCAGTGCCGAGGTTGCGGGCGGTGCGGGTATCGGGGTGCGCATCGGCCTGACGGTGCGGTCGATGGACGTGGCCTTGCAGACTGAGGGTTTTGCGGCCAGCGCGGCGGCGACGGGGCAGCAGGTGACGGCCGATGCGTTGGGCGCGATCGACGCAGCGTCCGGCGCGCCGGGTTCGGGCCGCGATCTGTCCGCTTTGCTTGGAACGGTGCGGGACGGATTTTCGATTCTGTCGGGTGATCCGTCTAGCCAGACCCAGCAGGGTGCGGTGGTCGGCCAGGCCGGTGCGCTGGCGGGTGGCGTAACCGCGCTGGCCGGGGTGATCGGCACGGCGCGGCAGGCGGCGCAGGACAACGCGGTGGCCACGGTCGCGCAGGCCAATGCGGCGCTAAAAACCGTGGGCGCACTGTCCGTTCAAATCCGCGGTGCGGCCAGCCGGGGCGAGGGTACGGCGCAGTTGGAGGATGCGCGGGACGGGGCGTTGCAGACCATCGCGAACCTGACCGGCGCGCGGGTGTTCCATCAGGCCGATGGCAGCGTGCTGGCCTTGGCTGGCGGGCTAGAGCTGCCCCAGGACGCCGCCACGGGGCCGTTCGCGTTGGCTCCGGCCACGGCCGGCCTGGCGGCGGGCGTGGCAGGGCCCAAGCTGTTGCTGAGCGGCATCGATGTAACCGGGCAATTCGCCACGCAGTACACCGGCCAATTGGGTGCCAATCTGGCGCTGCGCGACACGATCCTGCCGGGCCTCCAATCCAGCCTCGATCAGTTCGCGCTCAACCTTGCAACATCGTTTCAGGCGCAGGGGCTGACACTGTTTACCGACGGTGCGGGCGCGGTGCCGGGCACGCCGACCGGCTTTTCATCGGCGATTGAGGTGTCACCGGCTGTCCGCGCGGTGCCCACCCTTGTGCGGGATGGCAACGGCCCGGCTGGCCCGGCGGGTAATGACGCGGTGATCACGGCGGTGCTCGGGGGGGTGTTCGCGACCGAGCCGGGCACGCTGGCCGGGCAGGCGACGGAGCTGACGGCGAATATTGCGGCACAGGCCAGCCAGGCCGCAGCACGCTCCAAAACTGGCCAGGCCGTCGCGACATCGCTCTCGGCCCGGTTGGCGAGCACCACGGGCGTATCGGTCGACGCGGAGCTGGCCGATCTGGTGAAATTGCAATCGGCCTATACGGCGAATGCCCGGGTGCTGGCAGCCACGTCGCAGCTCTGGACCGATCTGTTCGCCGCGGTGACCGGCCGATGAACATCACCGGCGCCGGCGATTACGGAACGCTCGCGACGTTAGTAAGCCAAAGTGCAACGATTCGCAGCCAGCTGACCACGGCGCAGCAGCAAGTGGCGACGGGGCTGCGCGATACGAGCTACGCCGGGCTCGGCGCCGGAGCGCGGGTGTCGCTCGACCTGCGGCCACAGGTTGCGCACGAAGAAGCGTACCAGCGCAATATCGGCGCTGCATCCGGGCGGCTCGATACGGTGCAAACGGCGCTGAAATCCATCACCGATATCGCGGCCAACGTCTATGCGCAGCTCGGCATCCTGAACGGCATCAACCAGAGTGACCCGGCCAGCGTCGCGGCCCTGGCGCGCAGCGGGCTTGAACAGGTGGCAAACTTGCTCAACAGCAAAATTGGCAACGTCTATGTCTTCGCGGGGGAGGACACCGGCACGCCGCCTATCGCAAATCCGGGTGCGGCCGCACTGGTGCCGGCTCTGCTTGCTGGTCCAACCGGCGCGCCGTTCAGCGCCACACTCGGCACGACCGTCCCCACGGCCGAAGTGGCGGAGGGGCAGCGGGTCCCGGTGGGGATCATCGCCAACCGCAACACCAGCGTCACTTCCGTCGCGCCCACAACCGGGTCGTACATGCGCGACATTCTCACCAGCCTGGCCAGGCTCACGACCATCACCAACGGGGCAACCCTGCAGTCCGACGTGGCGGCCGCCCGCACGCCGCTGACCAACGCCATCAGTAGCATTGCGCAAGAAGCGGGTGCGCTCGGCAACGCGCAAAATCAGCTGCAGACCAGCCGTGACCGTTCAGCCCAGCGGGTTATCGCTCTCACCACCCAGGTCTCAGACGCAGAGGACGTCGACGTGGCCGCGACATTGACCAGGGTCACGAGCCTGCAGACGGCGCTGCAAGCGTCATACCAGATCATCGCCAGTACAAAGAACTTGTCGCTCGCAAACTTCCTTTGATCAGCGTGGCAGCCGGTCGAGAATGCTGACGTAGTTAGCCACGCCCGCCCCGCCCATATTGAAAACACCCGCAAGGTCCGCACGCGGCAGCTGCATCGCGCCCGCCTCACCCATTAGCTGCATGGCCGCGATCACGTGCATCGACACGCCCGTGGCCCCGACCGGATGGCCCTTGGCCTTCAGCCCGCCGCTACGGTTGATGGGCAGCCGCCCGCCAGGCCCGGTCGTGCCGTCCAGCACCGCCCGCGCGCCCTGGCCCGGTTCCGCCAGGCCCATCGCTTCGTAAGCCAGTAGCTCGGCAATGGTGAAGCAGTCATGCACTTCGGCGAAGCTTAGGTCCTGCAACGTCACGCCCGCCTCGGCAAACGCCTGATCCCAGGCGCGGGCGGCCCCGTCAAACCGGGTTGGGTCACGGCGGCTGAGCGGTAGAAAGTCGTTCACATGCGCGGCGGCCCGAAAGCGCACAGCCTTGCCCATGCCGGCCGCCGTATCCCCGTCCGTGAGGATCAGCGCGGCCGCGCCGTCACTAACCAGCGAGCAATCTGTGCGCTTTAGCGGCGGGGCGACGTACGGATTCCGCTCACTGACGGTGCGGCAGAACTCATAGCCCAGGTCTTTGCGCATCTGCGCGTAGGGGTTGTCGACACCGTTTTTGTGGTTTTTGGCGGCGATGGCGGCGAGCGCGTCGGCCTGGTCGCCGTAGCGCTGGAAATAACGCTCCGCAATACGCCCGAACACTCCGGCAAACCCGGCCGGAATGTCGCCTTCCTCGCGCCGGTAGCTGGCACCCAGCAGATTATCTCCCACCTGGGGCCCGGGTGTCGCGGTCATCTTTTCGGCGCCAAGCACCAGCGCGAAGCGGCCTCGCCCGGCAGCCAGAAAGTCCCGCGCGCCGTGGATGGCGGCCGAGCCGGAGGCGCAGGCATTCTCATACCGGGTCGCGGGCTTGAAGCGCAGCGCTCCGATTCCCTGCATGGCCAACGAACTCGGGAAGTCCTGGCGGGAAAATCCGTTGTTGAACAGGCCGACGAACACGCCATCGATTTGTTCCGGCTCGATCCCGGCATCGGCGATGGCGGTGCCGGCTACTTGGTCAATCAACGCCTCGACATCGGGCGCGTCTAGCTTGCCGAACGGGGTGTGGGCCCAACCGACGATGCAGGGTGACATGGGGTGCTCCTCGAAGCAGTATTCACAAACTGGGACATATTCCAGCCGATGCGATAAGGGCTACAACCAATTACAGGAGGCCGGCTGGTGAAGATTATCGAACGGATGGAATTTCAGAACAAAGCGCCCGCTATGACCTTCACCCCATCAGACCGGGTGATCGACGCGGTACACGCCATGTCGGCTAAAAATTACGGTGCCAGCGTAATCGTGGACCCAACGGGCCGGCCGGTCGGTATCGTGACCGAACGTGACTTCATGCGTCGCCTTTTGGATAAAGGGTTGGACCCGGCCATGACGCGCATGTCGGACATCATGACGACCGACCTGAAGATGGCTCGTGCCAATGATGAAATAGCCGGCTGGTTGCGCATGATGTCGAACGAGCGTTTCCGGCACCTTCCGGTTGTTGACGACAATGGTGTGTTGGTCAACATCATGTCGCAGGGTGACTTTGTTTCGTATACGTGGCCGCAGTTATTTCAGGATCTAAAAGAATCAACCGTTCGTTCGATCTCTGGCAGCGTTCAGCTCTATGTGTTGATTGGTGCAATGGTTCTGTACGTGGGCACGCTGGCTGTTATCCTTGGTAGCCGCTGATTTGACCGGAGATACTATGTCTAACCTAAGCCGCCGGGCCGTCGTTGCTGCCTTGCCACTGATTGCGATCTGCAGCCGCGGTGCCCACGCGGCGGAGTTCAATTACAAGTACGCTAACAACTTGCCCGCCGCGCATCCTCTCAACCTGCGCGCGCTGGAGGCGATGGCGCGGATCAAGACGGCGACGGATGGCCGGGTGGACATCCAGGTGTTCCCGAACAACCAGCTGGGGTCGGACACGGATACGCTCAGCCAGCTGCGGTCCGGCGCGGTCGAGTTCTTCACGCTGTCGGGCCTCATCCTATCGACGCTAGTGCCGCCCGCCAGCATCAACGGCGTGGGATTCGCGTTCGCCGATTACGAGCAGGTGTGGCGTGCGATGGATGGCAAGCTCGGCAATTACGTGCGGGCCGAGATCGGCAAGCGCGGCCTACTGGCGATGGATAAGATTTGGGATAACGGCTTTCGGCAAACCACTACCAGCACGAAGCCAATCGTGACGCCGGCCGACTTCCGCGGCACGAAGCTACGTGTACCCGTGAGCCCGCTATGGACCAGTATGTTCAGCGCATTGGGCGCGAGCCCGGCCAGCATCAACTTCAGCGAGGTC
>JANONC010000388.1:0-3140 GCA_031420655.1 Rhodospirillales bacterium
GCTCGGCTTTCAGCATCGCCGCGAAAATCCTTGCCCCGTTCGGGAATGCCGAGGATCGCGCAGTAGGCCGGTGACCGGAGTTTGCACTCGAACCAGGGCAGGAACTGCGCCCACAACGTAAAGGTCGCCGATTTGCAGCGCGTCTACCAAGTAGATGAAGACACAGACCTCCAGCGCGCGCCGGTCGACGACGATCTCGGGCCAGCGCCTGACCACGAAGTTCCGCCAGCGCTGCGACGCAAAGCCGAGGTCGATGTCGGCTTGCACGTCGGGCCGCCGCGTGTGCACGTGTGTATGCTCACAATGGTCCACATGTTCAGCAGGCTGCGATTCTGCGTCGCCGACCGGATGTCGAGCAGGTCAATCAGACGGAATAGCAGGGCGCGGTGACGCGCGTGGATCGGCCGGAGCAGGGGCAGGTCGTTGTCGCGATGCCAGGCGGACACGGTCTCGCATTGCGCGGCCAGGGCATCAGCGCCGCTGCTGATCCAGCTCTGCCTGATGTTCCCGGTTCGTGCTGCGATGCGTGCTATTCTGCCTGTTCTATGGCGTCACCCCATCCTGTACCCGACGCGCGCCGACCTGGCGGCCGCCTACCGCGCGCTGCTGGCGGCTGGCATTCCGCTCGATGGTGCCGCCGACCATGGCGTGAGCGAGGCGTTGTACCTGCGCGATCCCGATCAGAACGGGATAGAGTTGTGCTGGGACAAACCGGAGGCGCTGTGGCCGCATGGCGCTGAGGGCGGGCTGGCCTTGGTGAATGACCGGCTCGACCTGGACGCGCTGCTGGCATTTTAGATCGGCGAGCTGGCCGGGCTCAATTCAGCCACTTCGCCACGATCGCCGCATGCGCGCCAGAGCGATCCGTCTCACGCAGGAACTCGTCGATGAACATCTTCAGCGGCAGATCGCGCGGCAGCATGTAGCCCAGCTCCGACCGCGTAAACGGCTCGTCCGGGTGGATCGCGCAGAGCTCCGGATGCAGCTTTTGCTGTAACCGTGTCTCGACCCCATCGGTGATCATAACATCGCCATGGCCGCGCACGAGTTCGTCGAAGATCGTCGCGTTATCGGGGAACACCTCGATTTTAGCCTGCTTGAACGTGGCACGGTCGAAACTTTCGTTCGTGCCACCCGGGTTGACGATCACCGTCACGTCCGGCCGGTCGATCTGTGCGATCGTCTGGAACCGCTCCTTGTTCGTGCATAGCGCGATGGGAGTCTTGCCCGCCGTCATCACGGGGGCCGAGAACCAGGCCGTCCGTAGCCGCGGTAGGGTGATGGTGATGCCGCCCATCGCCACGTCGAACTTGTTGCCTTGCAGATCGGCCATCAGCTTCGGCCAGGCTGTTGGCACGATTTCGAGTTTCACCCCCATCGTACCCGCCAACGCCTGTGCCATGTCGACGTCGATGCCGCTGAACGTTCCGGTCTGGGGGTCGCGATACGAGAATGGTTTGTAGTCGCCGGTCAGCCCGACCCGCAGCGTGCCAGAGGCGATGACCGCGTCGAGCCCCTCCGCCGCGGCGACCCCGGGGACGGATGCCGCCAAGAGTGCTAGGAGCCGCAGAAACTTCGTCATCGCCATTCCCTATTTGTTACGGCACGATCCGCTACGCCCGCCCGGTGCCGGTATCAGACCGTCCCGCAATCGCACGGCCATCCCTGGTTGCGGTCGAAAATTGTAAGCCAAGCAGCGTACCCGCGACGTCCGACCGAAACGGAATTAAGCTGTACGGGTATAAACCGGAAGCCGTCTGTAGCCGCGTGACACCCAGGCGGACTGGCCATGGTGAATGACCGGCTCGGCCTGGGCGCGCTGGTGGCGCCAGGCGTTTAGTCGACCGGACCTTCCTTTTCCGGCACGGCCGACAGGGCGCGGGGCAGTGTCTGATCGGCTTCCTTGAACAGCTCTCGCCCGGCCAAACCGGCCAGCGCCGCGCCCACCATCGGCGCCAGCCAGAACAGCCACAGCTGGCCGATATAGACGCCGCCCGCGAACAAAGCCGGACCCGTGCTGCGCGCCGGGTTGACGGAGGTATTGGTGACCGGGATGGAGATCAGGTGGATCAGCGCTAGCGCCAATCCGATCGCGATCGGCGCGAACCCGGCGGGCGCCCGGGCGGACGTGCTGCCCAGGATGACCATCAGAAACAGGAAGGTCAGCACAGCCTCGCACAAGAACGCCGACACCAGACCGTATTTGCCGGGGCTGAGCGTGTCATAGCCGTTGGACGCGAACCCACCCACGGCGAAGTCGGGTTTGCCGGTGGCGATCAAGTACAGGACCGCGGCAGCGACGATAGCCGCTATCACCTGGGTCACGATATAGGGGATGACAAACTTGGTCTCGACCCGGCCACCGACCCATAATCCAACGGTGACTGCAGGATTGAAATGGCCGCCCGAGATGTGGCCGACCGCATAGGCCATACACAGAACCGTAAGTCCGAACGCAAGTGCCACGCCGGCGAAGCCGATCCCGAGGCCGCCCGGAAACGCCGCCGCCAGCACGGCGCTGCCGCATCCGCCGAACACCAGGGTGAACGTACCCAGAAATTCAGCGCCGAGCCGTTTTGACAGATGCATCAGATGTCCTTCGTGTTTAATAGGCTATTGATGCGAATCTAACGCTTGGTGCCCTCGGCTGACGGCTGCGATGATCTCGTCGGGGTCCTTGGTCCAGCGGAATGGCTTCGGGTTCTGATTGGCCTCTTTGACGAAGCGGTTGATAGCGGCCTGTAGGGCGACGATGGGGTGGAACACGCCCCGCTTGAGCCTTCGGTTGGTTAGCTTAGCGAAGAAAGCTTCGACGGCATCGATACAAGATGCCGAGGTCGGCGTGAAGTGAAAGGTGAATCGCTCGTGCCGCCCAAGCCATTCGATAACCTTGGGGTGCTTGTGGGTGGCGTAGTTGTCGAGCACGACGTGGACCTGCTTGCTGGCCGGAACCTGGTTCTCTGACGTGCCCCCCTAGAAGTGGTCCGCCGGAGGTGAGCCTTCGGTGTGAACACGGAAGGAATTGGAATGGCGCGCAAGCATCATAAGCCGGAGGAGATCGTCGCCAAGCTGCGTCAGGTTGAGGTGCTGGTGGGACAGGGCAAGCCGGTAGCCGAAGGGGTCCGGGCGATTGGGGTGAC
>JANONC010000389.1:0-1826 GCA_031420655.1 Rhodospirillales bacterium
ACGCCCTCGCCAAACCGTCCGCGCAGGGCGTCCACCGCGCGTTGCGCCGCGACGCGCCGGGCGACGCTGGGGTCTGCCAGGTCAGGCCGGTCGGCGTCCTGCGCGTCGGCCAGCGGGCTGGCACCCAGGCCCACCAGCCGAAAAGCGGTGCCGTCGGCCTCGCGGGCCAGTAGCGCGCGCGCCGCGTCGAACAGGCGGTCGGGTAGGGCCGTCGCACCCGGCAGGCGTTGCGCCCGGGTGCGGCTGGTGAAGCGGGCGGTTTTTAGCTTCAGCACGACGCCGCCTGCGGCCAGGTCTTTCTCACGCAAGCGCCGGGCGAGCTTTTCGGCCATGCGCCACAGATGCCGCTCCAGCGTCGGCACGTCCGTCACGTCCGTGTCGAAGGTGGTTTCGGCGCTCACGCTTTTGGTGTCGCCACCCAGCTCCACGGGGCGGTCGTCCTGGCCACGGGCCCGGCGCACCAGGCTTGGGCCGTCCTTACCCAGCGCCAGCGCCGCGCGGTTGTCCAGCGCCTGCAAATGCATGAGGTGCGTGATGCCGCGCGCCACCAGCCGCCGTTCCAGCGCAGGACCGATGCCGGGCAGGACCCGGACCGGTTCGGGCGCAAGCACCGCGGCAGCGTCGGACCCCAGCACTGCAAAGCCGCGCGGCTTGTCCCGCCCGGCCGCCAGCTTCGCCAGCAGCCGGTTGGGCGCCAGGCCGATGCTGATGGTAATACCGACCTCCGACTCCACCAGCCGCGCGAACCGCGCCAGGGCGGCCGCGGGTGGCATGCCGTGCAGCGCCTCCGTCCCGCGCAAATCCAGCACGGCTTCGTCGATCGACAGCGGCATGACCAGCGGCGTCAGCGTACCCATCAGGGCGCGTATCTGCCGGGCGGCGGCGGCGTATTTGGTAAAGTCGGGCCGGATCACCACCGCGTCCGGGCAGGCCTTCAGCGCCTTGAACATCGGCCACGCGCTGCGCACGCCGGACAGGCGCGCAATGTAGCACGCGGCCGTCACCACCCCGCGCGTGCCACCGCCTACCAGCACCGGCCGCCCCGCCAGCTCTGGCCGGTCGCGCTTTTCCACGCTGGCGAAGAACGCGTCGCAATCGACATGCGCGATGCCGAGCGTGAACAACTCCGGATGGCGCACGATCCGGCGCGATCCGCAGGTGCAAGCCGCCCCGGCTGGCGACGCCCCGCAATCACGGCACAGGCTGGGGATCACTGGAAGGGTTGGGCCGGCCAAAGCCACGCCGCCCCGCGCACGCCGCTGCTGTCGCCATGCACGGGCGGCAGCACGGGAGTGATCGTCACGTCGCTAAACACGTAGCGCGCCATCAGCGCTGGCACCTCCACATACAGATCGTCCATGTTGGACAGCCCGCCCCCCAGCACGATCACGTCCGGGTCCAGTATGTTCATCACGACCGCAAGTCCGCGGGCCAGCCGGTCGGCATGGGTGTGCAGCGCCGCTGCCGCCGCCGGGTCATCGGCTGCCAGTAGCGACGGCGCATCCCGCCCGGCGTGCCGGGCCAGGCCGGGGCCGGACACATACAGTTCCAGGCAGCCCGTCTGCCCGCACCAGCAGGCGGGCGCGGGATACTCGTTACCGCGTGGCCAGGGCAGGGGGGTGTGGCCCCATTCCCCCGCGATGTGGTTGCGGCCCTGCAGCACCCGGCCATCCACCACGATGCCACCGCCGCAGCCGGTGCCGATAATCACGCCGAACACGCAGCGCGCCCCGGCCCCGGCCCCGTCCACCGCCTCGCTGAGTGCAAAGCAATTCGCATCGTTTTCGATCCGCACCGGACGGCCCAGCGCCTCCGCCAGATCGCGA
>JANONC010000390.1:0-6568 GCA_031420655.1 Rhodospirillales bacterium
TCGACCGAGCAGATGGCGCAGCTCAAAGTCCTGGTCATAGCAGGGCCAGACCCGTCCAAGCACGGCGTGGTGCGCTGGCGTTGCGCAGACCTGCGCGGCGTCATCCAAGAGCAGTTCGAGGTCGAGGTGCACGAGCGGACCGTGGGCAAGCTATTGCGTCGGCTGCACCTGACCACGTCCTCCCCGGCCAAGCCGCACCCGTTCCAAGCGTCCCAGTCCGTCTTGATTTTGCGCCACGTACGGCTGGAGATGTCCTTACCATACACCGCTGAACAAGGCAGCCAGCGCGCACTTAGCCCAGCCCGTCTTGGTGCCAGGCAGGTAGGCACCGACAATCAGCGTCTCGACCTGCTCCATCATGTGGGCGTAGCGGGGCAGCGTGGCAACGCGTCACTCCTGCGTGCCCCGGCCCTCGACCGCCATCCGCGCCCGGGGCACGCTGATCTCCAATGGGCCGAACAAACCCAGCAAGTGGCGTTCGCCCGTCCCGTTCCGGTGGCCCTTCGGCGTTTCCGCATCCCGCTCGTAGCGCCCCCGTCCCAGCGCCGCTTCCAGCTCCTACCCGATCAGCTCCTCGATGAACCCGCGCCCCAGATCCCGGATGCCCGCCTCAATCGGGTCAAACCAGGCCTCACCCGCAAACAACGTCGCGCCGTCCCGGCTCATCTCGGCAACCTGCCTGCCCATCGCGGCATGCCTTCCTATCGCGTCCATCAAGTTCGAGGCGATCATCTCGGAGAGGCGAAAACAAGGTGCAATCCGCCCCCGTTCGGATATGACGGCGCAACGCGGCGCCCGCCTCGCAAACCGGAGTGAACGACTCACTATGCCCAAGGTTATGTCAAAACGCGCTGAGCCACGACGCTACATGACGATTCCGTCCCGGCACGCGCCCCATTAGTCAGTCACACCCTAGATGAGATCCGCGATTTCGAGCCGTGTCCTGATCGGAACCGGGTGGCTCACTGGCTGGCGCATGATAAGTCGTCTGCTCGGCTTTATCAGCCTCCTCGTGCTCGCGCAGATTCTAGTCCCGGCCGACTTTGGCCTGATCGCCATGGCCTCCGCCATCGCTGCCGGAATCGAAGCCGTCTCGCAGATCGGCGTTAAAGACGCATTGGTCCGGCTGCGCGACGATTCGACCGACTTTTATGACACCGCCTTCACACTCCAAGTCGCTCGCGGTCTCATCACCGGTCTCGTCATCGCTGCCTCCGCCTTCGTGTCCGACGCTGCTTTGGGTGACCCCAGACTGCGGCCTATCCTCTTTTTGTTGGCGTCGCTCAGTGTGATCTCAGGATTCGAGAATATCGGTATCGTCCAGCTCGCCCGCACGCTCAATTTCCGAACACAGGTGCTCCTGCAAGCCATACCCCGCCTGCTCGGCTTTTTTGCCACTGTCGCCGTGGCACTGCTCCTGCGTAGCTACTGGTCCCTGCTCGCCGGTCTCGTCATCACCCGCCTATTCTCGGTAGGGTTTAGCTATGCCGCCGTCCCGCACCGACCCCGGCTCAGCCTGCGTGGCTGCCGCTACATCGTCTACTTCTCGTTCTGGAGTTGGGCCTCAAGCATCGCCGTCTTTATCTGGTCCCGCTCGGACCCGTTCATCCTCGGTCCTGTACTCGGCCCTTCCCTGCTCGGCCTTTACGTCATTAGCAACGAAATCGCTTGCCTTCCGGTTACCGAGCTGATTGAGCCAATTAGCGGTGCCATCTACCCAGGTTTCGCCTTTGCCCACCGCTCGAGCGGCGTGCCGGCCACCGCCGCATTCAACGTCGCCGGTGTCCTAGCCCTCTTCGCCCTGCCCTTCGCTATCGGCATCTCAGCCTGCTCAGGCTATCTCACGACCGGTCTGCTCGGTCCGACCTGGGCTGGCGCCCAGCCCATCATTGCGGTCGTCACCTGGATCTGCGTATTTTCATCTTTCAGCTACGTCTGCGGCAGCGTCCTCGCCGCCCAAGGGCACATCAGGCGCGCTTTTTTCTGCAACACGGTCGCCGCGGCGGCCAAGGTTGCCGTTCTTCTCGTTACTGTGGCGTACACCCACGATGTCGCCACCATTGCCGCCAGCAACGCAACCGTTGTCATTCTTGAATCTGCACTCTTCCTCTGGCAAGCCCGCCTGGCCGGCAACCACGGAGCCCGCCCGCTCCTGTATGCCCTGTTGCGTGCCGTCCCCACCGCGCTTCTCACCGCCGGGGTGCTCGCCTGCTTGCCTTATACCTGGGCGTCCGTCCCCTTCGGCCGAACGGCTGCGCTGATCGGCGGCGGGTTCATTGGGCTGCTCGGCTTCGCCGTGTTCTTTTCGGTCCATGCTGCCATCTGGCTCGCGTCAGGCCGCCCTGATGGCCCGGAGGCTACGGCATGGCGCCAGCTTCGCCCCCTTCTGCATCGCATTGTCCCATTGCCGCATTCGGATCTTGCCCCATGAACGCTGTTGCCCAATGACCCGTCTTGCCGACGTCTCCGTACTCGCCGCACACGCAAAAGCGCTTCACCACTTCACCGCCCAAGCCGCCACGGCCCGCCTCGTATCGTTCGACTTGTTCGATACGCTTCTGGTCCGCGTTGTCGGGACCCCGCACGACGTGTTCGAGGTGATGGCAGAGTCTCTGGCCGATCGCCGCCACCCCATCGCCGCCGGGTTCGCGCAGGCGCGCATTGCTGCCGAGCGCCGCGCCCGGGAGCGCGGCGCCGCCCGTGGCGACAATGACGTCACCCTTGATGATATCTACGCTGCATTTGACCCAGCCTCGCCAGGCGCGCTCCAGGACATCGCGGCGCTCGAGGCCGAAACCGAAGCTCTATCTATCCGCGCCGATCCCCAGGTCAAATGCGCCTTCGACATCATCGTCGCCAGCGGCGTGCCCGTTGCCCTCGTCTCCGACATATACCTTCCGCGGTCCTGCATTGAGGCCATGCTCGCCCGCACCGGCATCGCGGGCCACCGGCACCTCTTCCTTTCGGGCGAGATCAACGCCGCCAAAGCCAATGGCACCATCTGGCCGCACATCCGCCAGGCCTTCGGCCTCGCCGCAACCGACCTGATTGTCCATCTCGGCGATAACCCCGAAGCTGACGGCACGCAGACAGCCAAGGCGGGGGTCCACCCGGTTCTGCTCATTCCGCCCCACGCCCGGCACAGAGCTGCTGGCCCGGATCGCCATCGCCATTGGATCGAAGGCTCATTAGCCGCCCTCGCCCAGCAAAGCCTCGCCCACCATCGGGACGATCCGGCGGTCGATCCCTACTGGCTCGGTCTTGCACATCGCATTGTATTGCCTGCCGCCCTCGGCATGGCCCGCTTCGTCCGTGACCGGGCGGAGGCCATCGGCGTCGAGCGCATACACTTCCTGGCCCGCGATGGTCTAATTTTCCGCAAGGCCTACGAAGCCGCCTGGCGCCGCCCGGAGGTCCCGCCGTCGAGCTATATCTGGGCCTCCCGCCGCTGCCTCAACCTGCCGGCCATCCAGCACCTGGACGCGCCCGCTCTCGACTTCCTACTCTCGGGAACCACAGCACTCGCTGCCGGCGACTACCTCGCGCGCATTGATCTCGACCCTGCCGCCTCCCGAGCGGCCGTCGTGCTGCGCCAGCACGGGCTGACAGAAGCCAGCTCTATCAACTCTGCCGGCGGTCTTGACGCCATGCGGGCCGTGCTGCGCGATCTGGAACCGGAGATCGTTGCCCGCGCGACCAAGGAGCGTGTGCCTCTGCTCGCTCACCTTGAGGCATGCGGCCTGTTCGCAGGTCCGGGCCTGGTGGTCGATCTCGGCTGGCATGGATCGCTTCAACGCTCGTTGCTCAGCCTTGCGCACATATGGGCCCAAGCTCGAGGCGGCCGGGTGCCGCATTTTGCTGGCTGTTACCTCGGTACCTTTGCGCCCACCCAAGGCCAACCTGCACGTTGCCCGATCGATACCGCCGGATGGCTGCTCGACAACGACAGGCCCACCGCGGCCAGCGCGATCCTCCGCCGCTCCATCAACGTCGTGGAGCTGCTGTTCTCTGCGCCCGAGAGCGGCATCCGGCACCTCGACGATCGCGGCGGCGCACTTATCCCTGTCCGCAACGAAGACTTGGAGGAAGCGCCCCGCCTGCGTATCGCCGCCACCATTCACGCCGCGGTCGAGGCCGCGGCCGCTGCGCTTCGCCCACTGATCGCGCACGTGCCCGCGAGTGTGTTCCACGACATCGCGCGCGCCAACTTGGCTGAACTGCTCACCACACCCGGCCGGGCCGACATTACCGCGTTCGCTTCTGTCACCCACGCCGAGGGGTTCGGCAAGGCCAGCTATCATCGCATCGTGCCGCTCCCGCCGGTGCCATCCACGCGTTGGAAACTGTATAACCACTACAACCAGGCCGATTGGCCCATCGCTTTCCGAGCCTCCCTTACCTGGTCCGACCGCCTGAAACTTGGACTTGCGGAATGGCAGCGCGCCAGGCATCAAAACTGATGAGCGCAGCCCTCGATGAAATCCGACAGCCAGCCCCCACACCGCAATGAGCACATTGTGACCGCACTCTCGGAACGTGAACCCGCCGGCGGCCCTGCCGACTGCCTGCCGCCCGTACGCAACGACTATCAGCGCTATTATAGCCACTGGCACGACGACACCGACGCGCATTTCGCGTCCGTGTCCCGCTACTGGCAGGACCGGCTGCCCAGCCTCACCGGCCCGCTTGAAGGCCGCTCAGTGCTCGAGATAGGATGCGGTATGGGGTTCTGCCTGAGCGCGCTACAGGCTTTGGGCGCCCGCAGCGTCGTTGGCATCGACTCCGATTCGAGCCAGATCGAGAAAGCCGTCGCCCGTGGCATGCCCGCCCACCTCGTTCCGATCGAGGGGTTCGCTGACTTTTCGTGCAGGCACGCGGAGGCCTTCGACGCCATCGTGCTGTTCGATGTGCTCGAGCACGTTCCGGGCACCGAGCGGCTGATGTTTCTACGCCGCATTATGCTCATGCTGCGCCTGGGTGGCCGCCTCGTCTGCCAAACCCCCAACGCCAACGCTATCGTAGCAGGCCGCTATCGCTATAACGACCCCACGCACGAAACCTCGTTCACCGAGGACAGCCTCGACTTCGAGCTGTATCGCGCCGGGTTCGATGGCATTTCCGTGCTGGAGGCCGACCCGCCGCGCCGGCCATGGCTTCGGCGCCCACGCCGCTTGCTGCCCTGGCTCATTCGCCTCGCGGTTCGCCGTGTCGTCCGCTACTGCTACAGCCTCGAAATCGGCCACAGCGACGCGGCTCGTCTACCGCTCACCCCCAACATTGTCGCTATCGCAAGCCGGCCGGCATCGGCCTGATGCGAAGCTCCTGTCAAACGACATCGGGAACCCATCCAGCGTGTTGCCTCAAGTCGCATTGTTACCGAGCACTTCCGTGTCGCCACTCGAGGTCATTCCGCTAGGGGCGGGCACGATACCGGCGCAGCCCCTGCCACGGGCACCAGCGGCCTCGGCAGCACCTCGCGCGCCATCGTGGCCCGACGCACCTTCATGAACCGCTGCACCGTCCGCAGGTGGTCAGCGCCGAACCGGTCAGGGTGCAGGCCGCGCAGCCGCTCCAGCGCGTCCACCGCCGACAATGCAGGCTGCGCCTCCAGCCACGCCAGTAACTGATCCCGCACCGCGTCCAACATCGACGTCCGCACCACCGGCTCGCGCCGTATATAGCGGCGCCGGTGCGTCGGCTGCTGCTCTCCCGCCGACCACGCCACCTTTAGGCTCGCCGTAAACCGGGCCAGGTCAATCGGCGCCGGGGCGTCACGCCCAGCTCCCATCCCGCGTTCATCCACGCGCTTGCCTAGATCAGCCTGCGCTGCACGCATCGCCGCAAGCAGCCGGACCGGGTCGGCGCCCGCCCGCAGATTCCGCAGCCGCGCCTTGTCTGTAAAACAGCGTGCAAAAGTTTCCAGATTCTGGAGTGCGCCCCTGGCGGTGGACAGAATTAAGCGGCTGTTTTGACCGTCTGCCGGGCGTATTGGTCTTCGAACTGCGCGGGGCTGAGATAGCCTAACGCCGAAGGTAGGCGCTTGTTGTTATAGACCTCGTTGGCCTGCTGCCGGTTTGGTGGACACCGAGTTTAGGGTGTTTTCTGAAATTGGAGGGTGCAGATGGTGCGGCGACAGTTCAGCCGGGAGTTCAAGCTGGAGGCAGTCCGGCTGGTTAAGGAGCGCGGAGTTTCGGTGGTGCAGGCCAGTCGGGATCTGGAGGTGGGCGAGGGCGTCCTGCGACGATGGATCAGGGAACTCGGCGCTCATCCGGAGCAGGCATTTCCGGGCCAGGGCGTATCCCTCCGCCGAGGGCCGTCTAGGTTTGATCCTCCTGCCGCCGTAAGTAGCTCCTTAAGGCGGCCGTTGAGGTGTGCGGATGGATGGCGTGGTGGAGATTATCACCGGGCGGGAGCGTCGGCGGCGCTGGAGCTTGCAGGACAAGGTGCGGATCGTTGCTGAGACCAACGAGCCGGGTTCGATGATCCGTGCCGTAGCCGCCCGCCATGGCGTCTGCGAGAGCCTGTTGTTCACGTGGCGTCGCCAGGCGCGCGAGGGCCTGCTGGGCCC
>JANONC010000391.1:0-2295 GCA_031420655.1 Rhodospirillales bacterium
CTGTATAAGGGCAGCGCCGGGCCGGACGCGTGGGCGATGCCGGCGGGCAGCGGGCGGCGCTGGGGCAGCAACAGCACGTCATGGGCAGCCAACTGGGCACACACCGCCTCGGCCGCATCGCCTGCTACTGCAATCGGGCCATCAGGGGCGGGCAGCGCCGCCAGCATGACGGACAGCCCCGGCATGTCCGGCCCGAACCGCTCCAGATAGATCCGGCCCCGGCGCGTATCGGTCGCGATCCACAGCGCCCGGCCCGGCACCGCCACGCTCCGCATCGCTGCGCCGACCGTGATGCCCCACACGGGACGGGCGAAGGCTAACGCCAACCCATGGCCCAGTGCCAGTGCGGCGCGGATGCCTGTGAAGCTGCCGGGCCCGGTCGTGACCGCAATGGCGTCCGGCAACAGGCCTCCCAGCACCCTGGCGGCCAGCACCGGCAACTGGGCGAGCGTGCCGCGGTGGTCGGGCATATACTGCTCAAGCACCCCCTCCGGATGAACCAGCGCCGCCCCAGCCCCAGCCAGGGCCGCATCCAGGGTCAGTATGGTGGTCAGAGCAGGCGGCAGGCTTCGTCGAACTCCAGCCGCGGGTCGCGCGGGTGCGGCGGCGCGCCCTCGGCATGGCCGAGGCAAACCAGGAAGTTACTCTTCCAGCCGGTCGCATACAGGAACTCGGAGTCGGCCCGGTTGTTGTCGAAGCCGGACATCGGCCCCGCATCCAGCCCAAGCGCCCGTGCCGCCAGGATCAGGTAGGCCCCTTGCAGTGTCCCGTTACGGAACGCGGTTTCGGTCGCCAGGGCCGGGTTGTCCGCAAACCAGGCGCGCGCGTCGCCATGCGGCCAGAGGCGCGGCAATAGCTCGTAGAACGAGGGATCGTGAGCCACGATGCACGTCACGGGAGCTGCCATCGTGCGCTCGACGTTACCGGCGGACAGCAGCGGACGCAGCCGCTCCTTGGCGTCCGACGTGCGCAGAAACATGAACCGCGCGGGTGAGCAGTTGGCCGAAGTCGGGCCATCGCGCAGCACCTCGTACAGGCGGCGCAGCATCTCGTCGGCGACCGGTACGTCGCTCCAGGCCGCAGGGGTGCGGGCCCCTTCGAACAGGGTGTTCAGGCCCGCCATGTCGAGCATGTTAGGCCTCGACCTGCTCCACCGATGTCACTTCCGGCACATAATGGCGCAGCATGTTCTCGATGCCGTGCTTAAGCGTGGCCGACGAACTCGGGCAGCCGGAGCAGGCACCCTGCATGTGTAGGCGGACGACGCCGTCGCGGTAGCCGCGAAACACGATATCGCCGCCATCGCCCGCGACAGCCGGACGCACCCGGGTATCAAGCAGGTCCTTGATCTGATCGACAATCTCCTGATCGGCCGGATCCGTGTCTTCATCGGCAGCCACGCCCTCGCTTTCGACCACCGGGCGGCCGCTCATGAAGTGTTCCATCAACACGCCCAGGATTTGTGGGCGCAGCGCCTGCCAGTCGGCCAGGTCGTTTTTGGTGACGGTCACGAAATCACCGCCTAGAAAGACACGGGCGACGCCGGGCAGGGCAAACAGCGCGGTGGCGAGGGGGCTGCGCGCGGTTAGGTCCGGGCCGGCGAAATCGGCCGTGCCAGCACCCATCACGTCCCGTCCCGGCAGGAACTTCAGCGTGGCTGGGTTTGGGGTACCTTCGGTTTCGATGAACATTGTGCGGCTCCGGCCTTGGATCGAGCTTGAATACGTGCGCCTCACTTGGCCAAGTTCGGCCTGCGATGCAAGGTGGCGGCATGGTCAGGGGCCGGGCGATCTTGGCAGGCGTGTTGGCGGCACCCTGGATCCGGGTAGCGCACGGGCAGGTTGCGCACCGGATCAGCCTTATTCATTTCAACGACTTCCACAGCCGGCATGAGGCGGTGGACAGCAAGCAGCTGACCTGCGCGACACGATCCTGCACGCGGCTGGACAGCGGAACCAGGCAGCGGAACCAGGCAGCGGGGCCGCGGCAGTTACCCACAGCTTTCTGCGCAATTGGGGGGTGGCGGTTATGCCGTGCGGCGTGACCGGGCCATGCGTCCGTACGATCTGGGTCCCGGCAGCGCTGAAATCGTTGCGCGGGCGCCGGATAAACCCTGAGAGCGTCGTTGGCGAATCGTGCCACCATCGCTACGAGCAGCCTTACCGCAGTTGCTCCGAGCCGCGTGGTGCTGTGTTTGACAAGGGATGGCGATGAAACCGTATGGGCCGGCTTACGCGATGCTGGCCGTGCTGGGTCTTGCCACCCCGGCCTGGGCTGCTGGGCCACCCGGTGACC
>JANONC010000392.1:0-2738 GCA_031420655.1 Rhodospirillales bacterium
AGCGTTTGGTCTCGGCGCGTTAGCTCTGGCCGAGGCAGTTCAGTATGTCCGCGAACGGCTCGAGCTCGTGGCGGCGTAACAGGCCGCCTGACCCGATGGGCCGCTTCGCGCGCCCGCAGCCAGAAAATTGTGACAGAGCCCAGAAGATAGAGCAATAATTTGGTGACCGAACTTCGACGAGATCTGGAAACTATGATCCCGCGTTGATGGGTCCGAACGTCCATTTGTAGTTCCCGCATCTTCCCTCGCGGACCAGTCCTACCTTTGAGCGGGACAGCGCCTTGCGGACCCTTGCGATCAGGTTGTCGAATTCATGGCTCTGGCTGACCGGGACTCCGTTAGCCGAGGCGACCGCAGCCGTCAGGTCCCTGGCACCCATTGGCCGGCCGCATGCTTGCAGGGTTGCGAGGACGGTGCCCGTCAGCCCGCCGTGAGCCTGGTATTCCCACAAAACGTTCCCGGGACCGTTCCAGGGCGTCGTGAGATCCTGGTCTCTCACCGGAGGGGGCAGCATGAGCGGCTGTCGCCGGGTGATCCCCGGGCCGGAGAAATTGCGCTCGGTCCCTTTTTGGCGCCGCCGCCAGAACTGCACGGTGCTCTGTCCACCGTGCCGCCAGTGCAGCACGAGCCGGGCCGATGGCCAATCCACGACCACCTTGAGGAGCACCGAACGATACGCCGCATTGATCCCGGCGAGGTCGCGCGGAACCGCGGCGACTGCCGCACGCAGCTTTTCCAGCTTGAGCTTCAAGGTCGCGTCTTCCCAGTATGAGCGATCGGCTCGGAGCCGATATCGCTCCGCAAGGAGCCCATCCATTTCGACCTTCGTGCCGACTTCCCAGTCCCTACCGGGTCGATCTATCGCGTCTAGCATCTCCCTGGCAGCAACCTCCCGCGCCGCCCTAACGCGCAGGTGCGATAGTTTCGACGCGAACGCCTTCAGCATGGCCCGGCGGGCCTCGACGTGCAGTGCCGGCTGCGGGCAATCTTTGATCACGAAGCCAACATCTCCAATCAGGGCATCCTCGATTTCAGGAAACCGTACCCACTCATTCGAGCAGGTTCGGGCCTCCCGCCAGGCCATGCAGACCAGGTAGCGCTGGTTGGGATGCTCCGTGCGCTGGAGGACCATGGGCCTATCACATTGCGGGCAACGGCCCAGGCGCGAAATGACATTCGCCACCTTCGCGTTCCGTCGCTGGCAGCCGTAGTACGCACTCCAGGCCAGTCGGCGGTCCCTTACGGCTTGCCAATCCCCAAGGCTAATCGCAGCGGGGTAATACCCGGGCTTTGGGCCGATCGGGACGTACCGGGTCTTGCCGCACACGATTTCGACCTTGCAGGGCGTGTAGGTCCCGATCACGAGATCGGTTTGGAGCATGTGTCGAAGCAGCGCGCGTTGCCACAGCTTGCCACGCTGATTGCCACGGCCAAACAGCGGCACGGCCTCCTCGTTTAACTGACGTGCGATGGTCTGTAGTCCGACGCCGTCGAGCGTCTGCCTGAAGATCCGTTGCAGGATTTCCACCCGGTCGGGGATGAGTTCGTAACCGGTCTTGGCCGCGTTAGGCTTGATCCAACCTGGACATTGACCGCCGTGGTAGGTGTTCCCCGGCCTGTCCCGCCGCGCCGCCCACGCTGCCTTGAGCCTGACCGACTTCGTCTCGCTCTCCTCGTTGGCCCGCATCATGTAGACCAGCGAAATGATGAGGTCGGTCGGATTCATGTTCAGACTCGCAACGGAGTAGGAGCGTTGGTCGAGCAACGTGACGATCGTCACGCCAGCGGTGACAATTTGTAAGAACAGCGACTGCGCCTCGAGGATCTGGTCGCGGCTGAGTCGATCCAGGCTCTCCACGAGAAGATAGCTGTTGGCGGGGACAAGGCCGTGCTCGACCGCATCCAGGAACGACCGCAGCCCTCCCTCCTTGGCGTTCTTACCGCGGAACGCCGAGATGCCGAGGTCGCGGAAGTTTAACCCCTTGTCGAGCATCAGGTTATGTCGCCGCGCATAATCCTCGGCCAACGCTGTTTGACGGCGGCGACTGTCGCCGAAGGCCTGTTCAGGCGTACTGAAACGCAGGTAGCTGTATGCGACGCCGATCATCGGATTTCCCCAATGTCGGCAGCATGGCGCCTGGCTGGGCGCGTCAGCAATAACGCGGATCATCTAGACCTTGGGCCGCACCCGGCCTGCCAGGAGGCCGAACTTCCCCGCGCTACAACCATCTCAGGACGACGTTGATCGCCTGCACCAACGCGTTCAGTCCCAGTAGCGTCGTGGCGAGGATCGACACTCCCGCGATGATACGTTGGCCACGTGACCCGGTCTCGGCCCGCCGCCGGGTTTGGCGGTCGGCACTGCCCGGCGCCGATGCGCCGATACCCTGGGCGACGGTCCTCTGTCTCGAACGAACCATCAGCTCGACTCCTCCCTAAAAAAGACAGTACTAGGATTCTTGTCCTATTCAGTCAATCTAACTTCGCGTCAGGAGCAGGACTTGCCATGGTCCGGCCGGTTGCCCGCGGACACCGCCTCACGCTTGCTCATGTAAGCGACGCGCTTCGTGCTCCCGTAGTAAGGAGTCTGGTAGCAACGGAACCGAAATTGCAGTTCAGCTGATTAAAGGAGATCAGGCGCCAGCAGCGAGGCCGTATGAGGGCTCTCCTTGGACCGCTGACATGCAATCGCGCGCCGTTTGGGTAGTCTCAAACGGAACGCCCGCGAAAACTGGGCG
>JANONC010000393.1:0-5403 GCA_031420655.1 Rhodospirillales bacterium
TTCAGGCCAGGCTACTTCGCCTGGGCAGGCGTAATGGTCGCCAAGGCCAAAGACCCAAAGCTGCCGATACGGGCGCGCAGCATGCCCAGCTCCCCGACTATGCCGCCGCCAGCGCCAACCGGGCGGCCGCACGGTCGCGGCCCATCAGCGGCAGCAGGTCGCGCAGTTCCGGGCCATGATCCTCACCCGTCAGCGCCAATCGGAGCGGCATGAACAATGCCTTTCCCTTGCGGCCCGACGCGGACTTCAGCGCCGTGGACCAGGTTGTGATCACCGTACTATCCCATGGCTCCGGCGGCAGCGTCTCCAGCGCCTGATGCAGGAATTCACCCTCGCCCTCGATCACCGGGGGCACGATGCTGCCAGCGACCACGTCCCACCAGCCCCGTGCCTCGTTTAACAAGTCGAGGTTGCCGCGGATCGCCAGCCAAAACGCCGCCGTCGCACCTGGCGGCAAGCGGTCCCGCACCGCCTCGAACGGCAGCTCCTGCAACGCCCGGCGGTTCAACGCCAGCAGTTGCCGCCCGTCGAAGCGGGCACTGCTATGGCTCACGTGGCTCAAATCGTACGTGGGTGCCAGCGCGTCCGGCGGCGCGGCCACCGGGTCGTCGGACGAGCCGAGGCGCGCCAAATAGCCGGTCAGCGCCGCCGGCTCGATCCCATCGCCGCGCAGGCTGCGCAACGATAGTCCGCCGATGCGCTTGCTGAGCTTGCCGCCCTCCTGATCCACCAGCAAAGGCAGATGGGCGAAGCGCAGGTTTTTGGGCCGGCCACCCAGCGCGGCATAGATATCGATCTGGATGCCGGTGTTAGTCACGTGGTCCTCGCCGCGCACCACATGGGTGATGCCGCAGGCAAGGTCGTCCACCACCGAGGTGAAAGTATAAAGCGGCGTGCCGTCGGCGCGGATCAGCACCGGGTCCGACACGGCGGTGAGCTTAACCGTGCGGGGGCCGAGCACCATGTCCCCCCACTCCGCCGGGTAGCCAGACAGCAGGAAGCGCCAATGCGGCCGCTTGCCGTTTGCCTCCGCCGTGGCCCGCTGCTCGGGCGTCAGCTTCAGCATTGCGCGGTCATACAGCGGCGGCTGATGGCGCTTCACACGCAACTCGCGCTTGACGGCCAGCTCCTCCTCGGTTTCGAAACACGGATACAGCCGGCCCGACGCCTTGAGGATCTCGGCTGCCGCCGCGTAACGCTCCATGCGGTCGGACTGGCGGAACTCCTCATCCCAGCCCAGGCCGAGCCAGCGCAGGTCGTGGCGGATCGCGTCTTCGTATTCGGGGCGCCCGCGTTCGGTGTCCGTATCGTCGATCCGCAGCAGGAAGTGGCCGCCGTGGCGGCGGGCCAGCAAGTAATTGGCCAGCGCCACCCGGGCGTTGCCGACATGCAGCAGCCCGGTGGGGCTCGGGGCAAAGCGGAGCTTCACGTTGCCGGCTCTTCGGTATCCGGCCCGTCCGCAAACGACACCAGTCGTGGGTCGATCGCGCGCCAGTCCCGCTCGGCCATCGGCGCGCGTGTCTCGGCAAAGGCCTGTGCGTCTGCGGTACTGCGCCAGGCATGGGTGCCGGCTTCCAGCACCTCCGCATCCTCGCCAAACGAATGCCAGGCGGTCAGGATTTCGGCCGCGCCCATGCCGGTCGCGCGGCATCGTTCAATGCTGTCCCGCACGTAACGCCGGGCGAACAGGTTGGCGTGATCGAGGTTCACGAACCCCTTAACGTCCTCCACCACCCCATCCTCGGCGGCGCCGGACAGATCGGCGATGCGGACGCGCCAGCCGTCGTTTGGCGTCACAGGGTCCGTCATGCAACCAGCCCCGTGAAACCGTTGGTGATTGGGTAGCGCCGGTCGCGGCCGAACGCGCGACGGCTGATTTTTACGCCGGGCGGGGCCTGCCGGCGTTTGTACTCGGCGCGGTCCAGCATCTTCCACACGCGCAGCACCGTTGCCCGGTCATGTCCACCCGCCACCAGCGTGTCAACGGACTGCTCGCCCTCCACCAGCCCCAGCAGGATCGCGTCCAGCTCATCGTACGGCGGCAGGCTGTCCTGGTCGGTCTGGCCTGGCTTCAGCTCGGCACTCGGCGGCTTCGTGATCACCCGCTCCGGCATCACTGGCCCCGCCGGGCCCAGCGCACCCGGCGGCACGTGCGCATTGCGCCAGCGGCAGAGTGCAAACACGGTCGTTTTATACAAATCCTTCAGCACCGAGTAGCCGCCGCACATGTCGCCATAGAGTGTTGCGTAGCCGACCGACATTTCACTTTTATTGCCTGTCGTCAGCACCATGTCGCCGAATTTGTTACTCATGGCCATCAGCAGTAATCCGCGGGTGCGGGATTGGATGTTCTCCTCCGTCACGTCCGGCACGCGGCCCTGGAACAGAGGGGCCAGCACCTCGTCCACCGCATCCATGGCCGGGGTGATGGCCACCATGTCGCAGCGTATGCCCAGCAGCCGGGCGCACTCCGCCGCATCCGCCAGGCTATCTGAACCCGTGTATGGGCTGGGTAGCATGACCGTGCGCACGCGCGACGACCCTAACGCATCAACGGCCACAGCCGCGGACAACGCGCTGTCGATGCCGCCCGACAGGCCGAGCAACACGCCCGGAAAGCCATTCTTGCCGACATAATCCCGCAACCCGGTCATGAGGCAGCGATAGATTAACTCCAGCCGGTCCTGCGCCGGCGGCAGGGGCTGGGCCACGAACCGCCCGTCCTGCCAATCCAGGAGCGTCACCCGCTCCTCGAACGACGGCATCTGCAACGCAAGCGTCCGGTCGGCATTGAGTGCAAAGCTTGCGCCATCGAACACCAACTCATCCTGCCCGCCCACCAGGCCCACGAACACGAACGGCAGCCCCGTTTCCACCACGCGCGCCACGCCCAGCGCCACGCGGTTCTGGTGCTTGTTATCCTCAAACGGCGAGCCGTTGATGCTCAGCAGCAGCTCCGCCCCGGTTTCAGCCAGCGTTTCACTGACGGCCGGCAGCCAGAAATCCTCGCACACCATCAGCCCCAGGCGCACACCGCGCACCACGACCGGGCCGGGGCACGGGCCGGGGTCGAACACGCGCTTTTCGTCGAACACGCCATAGTTCGGCAACTCGTGCTTGGCGCGCCGGGCCAGTACGGCGCCGCCATCCAGCACATAAGCCGCGTTGTATAGCAGCGCCCCGTCCTGCCACGGGCCACCCACGATCAACGCCGGGCCGCCATCGGCCGTGTCCGCCGCCAGGTCCGCAATCGCCGCCTCGCATAGCGCCACAAAGGCCGGTTTGCGTACCAGATCCTCGGGCGGGTAGCCGCCGACCGAGAATTCCGGCGTCACCACCAGGTCCGCACCGGCCGCGGCAGCTTCGGCCCGGGCGGCGCGAATGCGGACGACGTTGGCCGCCACGTCACCGACGACAGACTGAATTTGGGCTAATGCTATTTTCATGCAGCGCGCTCCACGGAAGGCGGCAGCGTATTGAGCAGAAACTCGCGCCCGGCCTTCACGTGCGCCACGCCGTCATAGGCAACAATGTCAGCCGTCGCGTACGTCTCGTGCCAGTCGGACGGAATGAAGCTGCCCGTGCCCACCACGTCGATCGGCGCCTTCGTGTCCGCCATCACCCGGCATTTCTCGACACCGAAGCCGGAGCTGACCACGATCTTGACCCGGTCGAACCCGGCTTCATCCAAGGTCTCCCGCATGCGCCAAATGGCCGCGGCCGACACGCCGGTACCGACCAGGTATCGCAGCTCACTATCGCTGCGATACCGGCGGATGGCGCCCGGCGCACGGCGTTCCAGCACGGCATAGCTTTCTTGCGGGTCCAGCCCCTCCAGATAGCGCCCGCCATGGGTGTCCAGCCGCACCGATAGCCGCCCGGCCCCGGCCAGGTCGGCAAAGCGGCGGCACACCTCCAGCCCGTCCGTCAGCTCCCGCCCGAAATAGTCGGTCAGCACGGTCAACTCCTCGCCGGGGAAGGTTTCATGGAACATCTCCGCCGCCCGAACTGTGCTGCCGGCATAGCCGATGAGGGCGTGCGGCATGGTGCCCAGCCCGTGCGGCGTGCCAAAGAACGGCGCGGCCAGATCGGTCGACGAGCCGGCAAAGCCCACCGCCCCTTCCCGCTTGGCGGCCTGGCTGCCGACAGCGGCGGCATAGCCCATCATGGCTTGCATTTCCGCCCCTGCGCAGTGCCGCGCCTCCATCGCCAGAAATTTCACGCCGGGTAGGACGCTGCACATCTGGAAGACGTTATGCGCCGCAACGCACGCGGCACCGAGCTTTTGCAAAAACAGCGTCTCGCAATCGGCCAACGCGTGAAAACTGCCGGTGATGTGGACGATTGGCTCACCGGCGCCGACCCAGGTGCCTTCCGGATGCGCCACGTGGAAGCTGAACTGTGTCTGCCGCGCGTCCGCCACCGCCTGCAACCAATCCAGCATCAGGCGCGGCGCGGAGATAACCGGCCGGCGCAGGAAGACGGCGTAGGTGACGCGCTTGTCGCCGAACCGGCCCACCACGTCCCGCGTGCGGTTAAAATACGCGTCCGTCCGGAGGGCTATGTCGTCTTCGATGCTCGTCATTGCGCGGCCAGCATCGTACGTGGTGTCCGTCGTGCCTTCAGTTCTTCCGAGACCAGGAATGCCAGCTCCAACGATTGTTCGGCATTGAGCCGCGGGTCGCACGAGGTTTCGTACCGCCCGCCCAGGTCGCGTTCCGTCAGCTGATGCGCGCCGCCGACGCACTCCGTCACCTCCTGGCCCGTCATCTCGACATGCACACCGCCGGCCCAGCTGCCCTCCGCCGCATGGGCGTCAAAAAAGCAGCGCACTTCGGACAGGATCGCGTCGAAGCTGCGCGTCTTGACCGCGGGCTGGTTGCGGTGCGCGGTGGTGGTGATCGTGTTGCCGTGCATCGGGTCGCACAACCACACCACCTGCCGCCCGGCCCGCTGCACGGCGCGCAACAGCGGCGGCAGCTTCTGCGCCACGTTGGACGCGCCCATGCGGGTGATGAGCGTGAGCCGCCCGGGCTCATCGGCCGGGTTGAGCCGGTCAATCAGGCGCAGCAAGTCGTCCGCCTGCATCGTAGGGCCTACCTTCAGCCCGATCGGGTTGCGTACGCCACGCAGGAACTCGACATGCGCGCCATCCAGCTGCCGGGTACGGTCGCCGATCCACAGAAAATGCGCGCTGCAGGCGTAGTGGTCACCGGATGTGCTGTCGATCCGGGTGAGTGCCTGCTCATAGGGCAGCAGCAGCGCCTCGTGGCTGGTGTAGAAATCCGTTTCGCGGATCTGCGGCGTGTTCAGGCTACTCATGCCGCAGGCGGCCATGAAGGCGAGCGTCTCGTCGATGCGGGCGGCCAAATCCTGGTAGCGCGCGGCCAGCGGGGAGCGGGC
>JANONC010000394.1:0-6770 GCA_031420655.1 Rhodospirillales bacterium
AGTCGACGAAGTCGTGTTCCCGGACGGCAAGCGCTTGATCGTATTGAGCGAAGGCCGGCTGGTGAACCTCGGCAACGCGACCGGCCACCCGAGCTTCGTGATGTCGGCGTCGTTCACCAACCAGGTGCTGGCGCAGCTGGAACTGTGGACCGCCAAGCCCGGCCAGTATCAGAACCAGGTCTACACCCTGCCGAAGCACCTGGACGAAAAGGTGGCTGCGTTGCACCTCGCCAAGGTCGGTGCGGCGCTCACGAAGCTCACGCCAAAGCAGGCCGAGTACATTGGCGCGCCCGTCTCTGGGCCGTTCAAGCACGATTTGTACCGGTACTAAGCCACCCTTTCCACGCCTGCTTGCGCCCTCCATTAATGTTTGCATAATGCAACAATAATGGAGGGACATCAGCATGTTCAGGGTAACGTTGGACGTGTTCTTCGGCCGGGCCAACCCTAGCTGGATCGTAACCGGCCTCCCGGCGCAGGAAGCGTTACGTGCCATAGCGCTCAATCGCGGTATGATCAGCACCGTAAAACCGGTGTACTGTACCGGCTACCGCGGCACGCAAATCGAACTGCTGAGTGACGAACTTTCCAGCCTTTACGGCCTACCGGACCACTTCACCATCGCGTCGGCCGGGGCAGCCGATCTGTCAGCCGGTATCGCACTTACCCAGCAGCTGATCGCAGCCGCCACGGACCGGTTGGGTGAGCACTATGACGACCTGGCCCGGACGCATATCGCGACCGAGCTTGCCGCGGTCAGGGCCCCACCCTCGATCGCGCTGCTGTCCGCCGACGCCAGCGCGTCCGGGCCGGAGCTGGCTGCGATGGAGCCGCCCGTGCGGGGCTGCACGGTGGAGTCCGGCCCGTATAACCCCGCTTTCTGGAGTGGTCCCCGGCAGCGCACCAACAATTGCTACGCCTACGCCGCCAACAAGCCGACCGGTCACTGGGCGCAGATCCCAGGAGCGGGCAGCGGGCACCCCGTCACGCGCTACACCCCCCAAGACGTCGCGGCTGCGACAAAGCGCGATGGCGGGCACGATGTTGACGTTTGCTTTGACCAAAGTGAGTCGCCACGCTGGCTCGTCGCCCTCGTGATCTGCCCCGGCATCGACTTCCATTGGTACCGGCACAGCAAAGAGGGCTTCTGGGGTCACAAACCGGCACAGTACGAGGTGACGAACCTGGACTGCAGCGGCAAGCTCCTGATCGACCCAAAGCACTGCGACCGCGGCCGCTACACGCAGTTTTATGGCTACATGATCCTGCCAAAAAGTATTCGGCTACTCTGATGTAAGCCAGATACCCTGTCGTGAAACGAAGAAAGGCTCGTCATCAGCACAAGCCCGTTCTGATATGAGCCATCGTCGCCATGCACCGAAAGAGTGGCGCGCTACACCCACTCCCCCGCCCGCATCAGCGGGGACACGCTGCCATCCGCCGCCTCACCATCCACGTCGATGGCGCCGGAGCCGATCATCCAGTCGATGTGGATCAGGCTCGTATTGGCGCCGCGCGCCTCCAGTTCGGCCGGGCTGGCGGTCGTGCCGCCCGACAGGCACGTCCGGTAGGCTTGGCCGAGTGCCACGTGGCTGGCCGCGTTTTCATCGAACAGCGTATTGAAGAACAGCAGCCCGCTGGCGGAAATGGCGCTGGAGTGCGGCACCAACGCCACTTCGCCCAGCCGGCTCGCCCCCTCATCGGTCGCCAGCACCTTCGTCAGCACGTCCTGCCCGGTGCGGGCCGTGGCCTCCGTTATGCGCCCGGCGTCGAACCGCACGGCGATGTCCTGGATTAGCGTGCCCTGATAGCTGAGTGGCTTCGTGCTGCGGACGGTGCCGTCCACACGCAGGCGGTGGGGTGTCGTAAACACCTCCTCGGTCGGCATGTTCGGGTTGCACAAAATACCGTTCTGCGCCCGCTCCGCTCCGCCCAGCCACAGATGCCCGTCTGCCAGTCCAATGCGCAGATCGGTGCCGGGGCCGCGATAGCGCAGCGCCGCGTATTGCCGGGCGTTCAGCAGGGCGGTGCGCGAGGCCAGCGCCGCATTGTGCGCGCGCCAGGCCGCGACCGGGTCCGGCGCATCGACGCGGGTAGCGGCAAAGATAGCATCCCACAACCGGGTTACGGCCTCGTCCTGCTCCGCATCCGGGAACATCGTCCGTGCCCAGGCGGGGGTCGCGTAGCTCACGATGCTCCAGTTGGTGGCAAAGTTGGTGATCAGCTCCATCGCCGGGCGATAGGCGGCGCTGCGGGACCGGTTGGCCCGGCTGACGCGGTCGGGCGCCTCGTTGGCCAGCAGCTGTGGGTTGTCGCCAGCAATGGCCAGCCGCGCGGCACCGCCCCGGAACGCCGCCGCCATGCCGTCGAATAGCCAGCCCGGCGCCACATCGAATGCCGCATCGGGCGCGTGGCGGTAGCGGGCGAGCGTGGACGCGTCGTCGTTCAGGAACGTCGTGACCAGCGACGCGCCGGCCTTGTAGGCGTGCTCCGTAATGCGCCGCACCAGTGGCAGGCTATCGAGCGGAGCGGTCAGCAACACCTCCTGACCCGGCGCCAGCCCCAGCCCGACATGCACCGCGATCTCGGCCAGCCGATCGAGCCGCGTTGCGAAGTCAGGGCGAGTGAAAGCGTTCATGGCGGGCGTTCTCCAAAACAGGTAAGTGGTGATCCGCTGGCTTGGATCGAGCGCCCAGGCCGGCACTAAATCTAGCCCTGCGCCCGGCTCATGATAAAGTCACGTTTTTGCTGGAGACCTCATGCCCGATATCGCCTTCGCCCCCGACCGCATCCCGGCCGACGGCGCGTTCGCCCTGCTGATCGCCCAAGACCAGCCCGCGACCGACCATTTCAACGCGGCCGACACGCAAACCAACGGCGCGATCGGGCGCGCGATGGCCGCGGCCGGGTTCACCGGCAAAAAGGGCCAGACCTGCATCGTGCTCGGCGCCACCGCGGCCCACCCCAGCATCGTATTGGCCGGGTTGGGCCGCGACTCCACGGCCCGCGCCTATGAAGAGGCTGGGGCGGCCGCCGCACTGGCGCTCTCCCGCGAACCTGCCGCGTCACTGATCGTGGCAGACCCGGCCCACGCCGCCCACGCCGCGCTGGGGGCCGCGCTGCGCAGCTACCGCTTCGACCGCTACCGCACGAAAGAGACCGCGGACGACAAGCCGCGTCTCGCCACGCTGCATATCCTGACCAGCGACCCGGAGGCAGCCCGCGCCGCCTACGCCCCGCTCGCCGCCACACGCGACGGCGTGTTCCTCACGCGGGACCTGGCGAGCGAGCCGCCCAACGTGCTCTACCCGGCCGAGCTTGCCGACCGCTGCCGGGCACTGTCGGCGCTGGGTGTCGAGGTGGAGGTGCTGGAGCCGGCCGCGTTGGCCGAGGCGGGGTTCGGCGCCATCCTGGCCGTGGCGCAGGGCAGCGCGCGCGAGGCCCGTGTGGTGGTCATGCAGTGGCGCGGGGCGGAGGGTGCACCGCTGGCCCTGATCGGCAAGGGCGTCACGTTCGACACGGGCGGCATCAGCATCAAGCCCGCACCCAACATGGAAGACATGAAGTGGGACATGGCGGGTGCCGCGGCCGTGATCGGCACCATGCACACGCTGGCAGCCCGCAAAGCGCGCGTGCACGTGGTCGGCATCGTGGGCCTGGTGGAAAACATGCCCTCCGGCACCGCCATGCGCCCCGGTGACGTGATCCGCAGCCTGAGTGGCCAAACGATCGAGGTACAAAACACTGACGCAGAGGGCCGGCTCGTGCTGGCCGACCTGCTCTGGTACGCGCAGGACCGCTTCCAGCCGCGCGCCAGTATCGACCTTGCGACGCTCACGGGTGCGATCATCGTGGCCCTCGGGCACGAGCACGCGGGGCTGTTCAGCAATGACGACGCGCTCGCCACACAGTTGCTTGCAGCCGGCATTGCGTCTGGCGAGGGGCTGTGGCGCATGCCGTTGGGCGAGGCCTATGACAAGCTCATCCGCTCCGACATTGCCGACATGAAGAACATTGGCGGGCGGCCTGGCGGCTCCATCATCGGCGCACAATTCGTGCAGCGCTTCGTGCGTGGCCCATGGGCGCATCTGGACATTGCCGGCATGGCCTGGGCGACAAAGGACTCTTCGCTGGCACCCAAGGGGGCCACAGCATTCGGTGTGCGCTTGCTGAACCAGCTTGTGGCGGAGCATTTCGAAGAGTGAGGGTCCGCTTCGGCGCACGGAGCAAGGCCCCCGTTCGCGTCCTGCCGCGGGGGCCCGGCGACACATTGCCGCACCGGGCGCGTGTGGCCGGGTTTACGGCGGCCCCGGGAACCGCCGCCGTGCTGGTTGGCCACAAGCGCCGCCGCTTGCTGGTGGCCCTGCATGAGCCGGAGGCGGCGGGTGCCCTGGCCATCGCCCGCCTGCCCGCAGACAGCCACGTCGCACTCGACGCCCGGGCGCTCTCGCCCACCGCCGCGGCATCGGTGATCGCAGGCATGGTGTTGCGCGCCTGGCGCTTCGACCGGCTGCGCACCCGGCCGGATCCACTGGGCGGCGTGGCCCTGGAACGGCTGGACGTGCTGACGGCCAACGCGGACGCCATGCAGGCGGCTTGGAATGCGCTCCGCCCGGCGATCGACGGAGCGCTGTTTGCGCGCGACCTGGTGTCCGAACCTGGCAACATCCTGACCCCGCAGGGCTTCGCCGCCCGGCTCGCCCGGCTGGAGCGGGAGGGCGTGCAGGTCGAGATCCTGGATCGGGCGCAACTGGCGACCGAGGGGCTGGGCGCGTTGCTCGCGGTGGGGGGCGGCTCCGTGCATCCGCCCTGCCTGGCCGTGCTGCGCTGGCCGGGCGCCGGAACCCTAAACGACCGGGCCGACCCGGCAGTGCTGGTCGGTAAGGGCATCACGTTCGACACGGGCGGCATCAGCATCAAGCCCGGGCCGGGCATGTGGGACATGCGTGCCGACATGGCCGGAGCGGCGGCGTGCGTGGGCGCGATGCTGGCGCTCGCACTCCGCCGCTCACCGGTCAGCGCCGTGGCCGTGCTGGCGCTGGCTGAGAACGCCACGGGCGCCACCAGCTACCGGCCCGGCGATGTGCTGCACACCTATAACAGCACCACGGTCGAGGTGGTGGATACCGACGCCGAAGGCCGGCTGGTGCTGGCCGATGCGCTGGCCTGGTCCGTCCGCAACCTGCGGCCGCGCGCGCTGGTGGACCTCGCGACGCTCACCGGTGCTATCGTGACCACGCTAGGCCACGACCGCGCCGGGCTGTTCGGTACCGATGACGGCCTGCGCGACGCCCTGCTTGCGGCCGGCGACGCGGTGCAGGAGCCGCTGTGGCCCATGCCGATTGCGCCGAAGAATGCTCTTCTGTCCGACGTTGCCGACCTGCTGCAATGCACGAGCGGCCCGCGCCAGCCGGACGCGCAGCTCGCCGCCACCTTCCTGCGGCACTTCGTGCAGGACGTGCCATGGGCGCATTTGGACATTGCTGGCGTCGAGCAGCGGGAGCGTGGGCCCTGGTACGATCCGGACCGCCATGCCCTTGGGGCCACCGGCTTTGGCGTCCGCCTGCTGGATCGCTGGCTCGCGAGCCTGGTGTAGATGGAGATCGGCTTCTACCACCTGACCCGCACCGCCGCCGACGCAGCGCTCCCGGCCCTGCTCGGCCGGACACTGGCGGCTGGCGAGCGGGCGCTGGTCCGTATGGGCACACCCGCGCGGGTGACGGCGCTCGATGCAGCGCTCTGGGCCGCGCCGGCACCGGATTGGCTACCGCACGGCACCGAACGGACTGGCCACCCGACCCTGCAGCCGATCTGGATCACGGTTGCGGACGAGAACCCGAACGGGGCCCGCTACCTATTCCTGCTCGACGGCACCGCCCTGCCGCCCGGCGCATGGACGCGCGTGTTCGACCTGTTCGATGGCCAAGACGAGGCTGCAACCGCCGCCGCCCGCCTGCGCTGGACCGGGGCAAAGGCGGCCGGGCACGTCCTGACCTACTGGCAACAGGGAACCACCGGGTGGACGAAACGCTGAACGTTCTCGCGAAAACGTGCTGCCATGCAACATCAGGCGAAGCCGTATGACCGGTGCCTGGAAACGGGAATTTGGTCCGATGCGCCGCCTCGCCCTCGCGTACCCTGTTCTATGTAGACTGGGTCTATGCAGACTGGGTCTATGCAGCCTGGTTCTATGCAGCCTGGCCGTAACCGGCACCGGTTGGGCGCAGCCTGGTCCACCTGGACCACCTCCGGCCGTGGGCGTCGTGGAGGTGCAGATGCGCCCCGTGATCGAAAGCAACGAGTATGTCGGCCGCGTGCAGGCCATCAGCCGGGTCGATGTCGTGGCGCGCGTCACGGCCTTTTTAGTCCAGCGCAAGTTCGACGAGGGCGGCGAGGTAAAGGCCGGCGACGTGCTGTACACCTTGGAGCGCGGCCCGTTCGAAGCGCAGGTTTCCGCCCAGGCCGCGACCGTGGCACAGGCCAATGCCGTGTTGCAGAACAATAGCCTGACCCTGGGCCGGGCAGAGGCGCTGCTGAACACGGCCGCCGGGCAGCGCAGCAAGGTCGATGACGCACAAAGCCAGCAACGAAGCCAGGCCGCGCAGCTTGCTGGCGCACAGGCCCAGTTGCGGCTGTCGCAAATCAACCTGGATTATACCGAGATCAAGGCCCCGATCGACGGCCGTATCAGCCGGACGGCGGTGACGGAGGGCAATGTGGTAAGTCCCAGCAGCGGCGTGCTGGCGACGATCGTGAGCCAGGATCCGATG
>JANONC010000395.1:0-1528 GCA_031420655.1 Rhodospirillales bacterium
ACGTATTCGCCGGCCGCCATGGACATCGCACCGGCGACCAGGCCCGCCCCACCGGCCACCAGGACACCCCGGTGCGTCCCAGCCGCAGCAGCCACCCCGAGCATAAGGCTGGCGGTCGAAAGAATTCCGTCGTTCGCGCCGAGCACTGCCGCACGTAGCCAGCCGATGCGGGTAACGAAGTGCCGTTCCGGCGCAGATGGCATCTTCATCCTTGTCCTACGCCGACAGAGCCGTTGTGGCGACGGCACGCTCGATTGCCTTGACGAGATCGGCAACCGGAAACGGCTTGGTCAACAGCACTCTGCCGGGCATGTCAGCCCGCCGGGTGTGTCCACTTCTGAACAAATACGGAACAGGGACGACGCGGGCGATACATGCCATTGCCGCTAGCCCACTGCCACCCGCCAGATTGAAGTCCACGATCATCATATCCGGCCTGTGCCGCGCCGCCGCCGAGGCTGCGCCAGCTTCGATGACCTCGACGCCGCACACCTCGTAGCCCAGTCCGACCAATGTTTCGGCCAGCAACGGACCGATCATTGCATCGTCCTCGACGACCAGGACCCGTAGCCGTCAATCCCCGGCAACAAAGCTCGCCCTCTGCTCGGTAGCCATGGCCTTGGTACGGCGTCGCAGCTTAAGGGGAGTTTCGTGCAGAACTGCGGGATTGTCGGACGCCCTAGGTGGCACGGCGGCAGCCTTCCCATCGCGCAACGCGCCAGGCTGCACAGGCGACATTGGCTCGGACAGCCAAAGGCGCTGCTCAGGACCTGGGCGGGCTGTGTTGACCAGGAAAGCTGTGTGCGCACAGGCACCGGCCGCGGCCCTGCGCTGCCGCGCCAGAAGAGACCAGCCCATCGCTCGCAGTCGGCGGAGAACGGCCGGAAGCCGCGGGACCGGGCTGCCGGACTCGACTGGGTAGGAGATGATGAACGAATGTGTGGCCAAGGACTCCGGAGGTCCGTGCGCGGCGACGATCACACCCCGGACCGCCCCGCTGCTCGGGCTGGCGGGGGCGGCCGCGCTCTCGACCCAGATCAGCGTGGCCGGGCCGCTTGCCTTCGTAGTGTCCGTGGCCGCGCCGCACTCCTGTTCCTGCGTCGGAGACATGGGGCTGTTACAGGCCTGCTCGTGGATCAGCGCGGCCAAATTGGCGGCCGGGGAAGATGAAAGGTCTGGGTAGGCCGCGCGTTGAATAGGCTGCACGTTCGATCCTCCGGTAGTAGCTCCAGCCCGCGAAGTGGCCGGTGCGGGTCGATGCTGGCGGACAGCGGTGGAATACTTACCGACTGTAAGACCGGTTCGCCGGGCTGTTGCAGGATCGGAAATTACTTAATTACCTGCCTGGGCTAGCGCTGTGCTGCACGGGCGATCTTCCGCCCCTGCACACGTAGCGTGGCTCGTCCGACGTGACCCGCAGGGCTTCCCCGACGCGGCGGCGGTCTAAGAGTCCGTTTCGAATCGGCCTGTCAACGAGCAAGCCTGCGGAGCAGGATGACGCTGGAGGCGGCGTAAAGGAAGGCTTCCA
>JANONC010000396.1:0-8052 GCA_031420655.1 Rhodospirillales bacterium
TACAAGCAAGTTTATGTACCAGCATCGCCTCAATCAAGACTTATACGGCAACGAGATACTCGGGATTAGGGACTCCCGTCTTCACGCCCACAACGGCGAGTTGCGGCAACTTGGTCACCGCGTCCTTGTCTTTTTCATTAATAACCGGGTTTGATAACTATACCGTACCACTCTCCGCGGCGGCATGTTTTCCCTTGATGTAGCCCGTACGAGACCCGTAACGTCGGCGGCTTGTCTCTATTCTCGTCTGACGTCAAAACGACATGGCCCTTCGAAGGACGGACGTATAGGGTGAGCGCGATGTACGGAAACCTAGAGCGGAACCCGACCACAGTGGGTCGGCTAGGGCTCTAGGTTTTGAGACTTAGCGAGCAGCACTTTCGCCTAGGCGAAGAAGCCTGGTCGGAAAGTGCTGTAGCCCAATTGATCGGGATGAATCGCCACGCCTCGGAGAGTTCTCGATTTGATAAAAGAACGAGTGATCCTAGGCAAGTTCTGGCATAAAGCCCTTGTGCCCCTCCTGCTGTGTCTAACCAGCTGTGTAAGCCAGAAAGATACCGTGCAGGGCCAGGTTGAAACGGTGCCGGGCGTCTCCGCGTCGCCCCACTTCGAGCCTGCACCCGTACCAGGCACACCGCAGCGTGGCGGAGCTACGGATGCCGTGGCAAACTCCCGGCCCTAGTTCCGGCTGGGTTCGGGCGTTCGTTCGTCTGCGGATGCATACGGGGCCTACCCGGTCCGGCGATAGCCCGTCACCCTTACTCCGCCACCAGCACCACCCGCCCAGTCACCTGCCCGTCGCGCAGCCGGTGCAGCGCCGTGTTGGCCTGGGACTTCGGCATCGTCGTGACCGGTAGCGGCGGCACGCGTCCGTTTTGGGCCAGGGCTACCAGCTCCCGCAGCTCGACCGGATTGCCGACATAGCTGCCGCGGATCGTCAGCGCCTTCATGACCATGGGCGGCAGCGACAGCCGGAGGTCGCCGCCAAACAGGCCGACCTGGACCAGCGTGCCACCCTTTCGCAACGCGGCCAGCGCAAAGGTGGCGGTCGCGGTGCCGTTCACCAGGTCGATCACCGCCAGCACCGGGCCGCCAGCCGCCGATAGGATGCGGTCCGTTACGCCCTCACCACTCGCATCCACCACCGCCGTCGCCCCGGCGGCCAGGGCGGCCTCACGCTTGGCCGCATCGATATCCACCACCACGATGGCCTGATGGCCCAGCGCCCGCAACACGTGGATGGCGTTCAGGCCCAGCCCGCCGGCACCCACGATCACCACAGGCTCGGCAGGCGGCAGTGGCAGGATCTTGCGTATGGCAGAGTAAACCGTGACGCCGGAGCAGGCGTAGGTGGCCGCAACGGCCAGGTCGAGCGTGCCGGGATCGACCAGATGGCGCGGGTGCGGCGCCACGACATGCGTGCCGTAGCCGCCCGGCTGAAAGATGCCGATGCTGCGCGAGGCGGTCACGCACATGTTGTCCCGCTCCGCCCGGCATTCCGCACACTGGCCGCAGCCCAGCCACGGGAACACGATCCGCACGTCGCCCACGGCCACGCCCACCGCGTCCGGACCCAGCGCCGCGACCCGGCCCACCACCTCATGCCCCATGACCAGCGGCAGTTTGACGCCGCGGTCCTTCAGCGACATGCGGGCACCGCCGCCCAGGTCGTAATACCCGTCCCAGATATGCAGATCGCTATGGCAGACGCCGCAATGCGTCACCTCGATCAGCACCTCCGTCCCGGCCGGCACCGGCACCTCCGGCTCGATCGGTTGCAGGTCGGCCCCATTTTCCACAACAGCCCAGGCAGTCATGATCAGCTCCTCCGGCGTGGGTCCAAGGCGTCGCGCAACCCGTCGCCGACCAGGTTGAACGAGAGCACCGTGAGCGCAATGGCGGCGCCGGGGAAGATGGCGAGCCAGGGCGCCGTGCTCAAAAATCGCTGCGCCGCGTTCAGCATGCTGCCCCAGCTCGGCGCGGGTGGCTGCTGCCCCAAGCCGAGGAAGCTCAGGCTCGCTTCGGCAATGATCGCGGCGGCGATGGCGAGCGTGCCCTGCACCAGCACCGGCGGCAGAATATTGGGCACGATATGGCGCAGCGCCACGCGCCAGGGTGCGGCGCCGATACTCCGCGCCGCCTCCACATACTCGAGCGCCGCGACATTCAGCGTGGCCCCGCGCGCCACCCGGGCGAAGACGGGCGCCGCGGTAATGCCGATCGCGACCATGGCGTTGGTAAGCGCCGGACCCAGGAAGGCGGCAAGTGCGATGGCCAGGATCAGGAACGGGCAGGCCAGCATCGCATCGACCACCCGGCCGATGATGGTGTCGATCCAGCCGCCCGCGAACCCGGCCAGCACGCCGGCCGGCACGCCCACGCCGCCGGCGATCGCGACCGACACCACTCCCGCCAGCAGCGACGCCCGCGCGCCCCATACGATGCGCGACAGCACGTCCCGCCCGTTCTCATCCGTACCCATCCAGTGCGCGGCGTCCGGCGCTTTCCGGACGGCTGACCAGCTGGTCGCGAGCGGGTCGTAGGGCGCCAGCCACGGGGCGGTGAGTGCCACCAGCACGAAGCCCACGACCACCACCAGCCCCACGGCCGCGGCCGGGCGACGCACCAGCCGGCGCAGCACGGTCATGCGCCGCGCAACCGCGGGTTCACGGCCCGGTAAAGCAGATCGGCCAGCACATTCAGCCCCACATACAGCGTGGCCGTCACCAGCACGACGCCCTGCACGACCGGGTAGTCACGGTTGAACACCGCGTCCACCACCAGCTTGCCAAAGCCCGGCACGCTGAACACCTGCTCGGTCAACACCGCACCCGACAGCAGCGTGCCCAGCTCCAGCGCGCCCAAGGTGATGACGGGCACCAGCGCGTTGCGCAGCGCATGCACCAGCACCACCCGGCGTTCCGGCAGACCTTTGGCGCGGGCGGTGCGGACGTAGTCTTCGCTCATGGCGGTCAGCATGGCGCTACGGGTATGGCGCATCAGGATGGCGGCGATGGCGTTGCCCAGCACGAAGGCCGGCATGATGGTGGTGGCCAGCGACATGCGCCAGTCCTCGCCCAACGGCACGTAACCGGACGGCGGCAGCCAGCCAAGGTTCACCGACACCAGCAGGATGAGCATGATGCCCAGCCAGAAATTGGGCGTGCTCAGCCCGGCCAGGCCGACGCCGTTAGCGATATGATCCCACACCGTATCGCGCTTCACCGCCGCCAAGATGCCCGCCGGCACGCCGATCAGCATCGCAAACACGAACGCCATGCCGCCCAGCTGCAACGTGACCGGAAGCTTGGTCAGGATCAGTTGCAGCACCGGCTGCCGGATGCGCCAGGACGTCCCGAAATCGCCCCGCAGCACGTTGCCGATCCAGTGCAGGTACTGCACCGGAATAGACCGGTCGAGCCACAACTCGTTGCGGATTTGTTGCAAGACCACCGGGTCACCCCGCTCCTCCCCGGCCAGGATGGTGGCCGGGTCACCGGGCATGAGCTGCTGGAGGCTAAAGACGAGGATGCTGACCAGCAGCAGGGTGGGCAAGACCTGGAGCAGGCGGGACTTCAAGGTGCCAGCGTCAGTCCTTGCAGCCGGATCATGCCGTCCGGCACCGGGCGAAAGCCGCCGACGCGGGTGCTCATGCCAGCCAAGTTCTTTTGCGAATACAGATAGATGATTGGCAGATCCTGCCGCAGCAATGGCCACATCTGCGCATAGATCGACCGCCGCTCCGCCACCTCCGACGTCGCCCGCGCGCGATCGAGCAGCGCGTCCACGGCCGGGTTGGAATATTTCTGGTGGTTGTTGCTCGCACCCGTGCGGAAAAACTGCGTCATGTTGCCATCCGCGTCCACGCGCCCGGACCATTGCAGCATGTACGCCTCAAAATCACCGCGGGTTTCGGCATCGAGCGAGCTGGCGAACTCCATCACGTTCAGCTTCACGTCGAACCCGGCCTCACCGGTCATGGCCTGGATCACCTCCGCCATCTGGCGAATGTCCGGGTTGTTGGGGACGGTCAGCGTGACCTGGACCGGCAGCGTGACCCCCGCTTCTTTCAGCAGCGCCTTGGCCTTCGCCAGGTCCCGGCCCGGCGGCTTCACGTCCGGCACATAGAACGGACTGGTTTGCGGCACGGCCTGCACGCTGGGCGTAAACAGCCCGGCATAGACGACATCGACCATCGCCTGCCGGTCCAGCGCCGCCTCGAACGCGCGGCGGACACGGCTGTCCTGGCCAAGCGGCTTTTGCGCCCGCGGGCCGTTGCCGAGGTTGATGGTGATGCCCTGGTAGCCGAGGTAGTCCGACACCACCAACCGCAGCTTCGGGTTTGACCGCACCGCAGCCGCGTCACTCGGCAGGATCTGCTCGGCCATTTCGATGGCGCCCGCCTGCAGATTGGCCAGCCGCACAGAGGTATCGGGGATGGGCAAGTAGACGACGCGATCGAGCTTGATGGCGTCCTTGTTCCAATAGGTCGGGTTACGCTCCAGCACGATGCGGTCCTGCGCCACCCGCTCCACAAAGCGGAACGGCCCGGTGCAGACGGGTTTTAGGCCGAAATCGCGACCACTGGCGGCAATGGCTTTGGGCGACAGGATCATGCCCGCCCGGTCGGCGAATTGCGCCAGCAGCGGCGCGTTCGGCTCCTTTAGTTTCAGCCGGACCGTCAGCGGGTCCACGATTTCGATGCTGTCGATCTTGTCGATTTCGCTACGCCGGAAGCTGCCGGACAGCGTGAGGTGCCGCTCCAGCGTGGCCTTCACCGCCGCCGCGTCGAACGGCTCGCCATCATGGAACACAACGCCGGGGCGGAGCGTGAGCACAAGCGATGTGGGTGTCTCGTACGTGTACCCGGTCGCCAGTTGCGGCACGATCTCGAGCTTTTCGTTGATGTCGAACAGCTTGTCGCACAGCGCCATGAACACGAACCGGCCGACATAGGTGCGGGCCAACGTGGGGTCGAGGATGTCCGGGTCCTCCCGCAACGCAATCCGCATCGTCTGCGCCTGGGCCTGCGCAGTCGCGGCGGTCAGCACGAGGGCGGCGGCGAGCAGGAAGCGCATGCGGTGGTCCTTGGTAGCGGTGCACAATGCTGGACGGGACGGGCAGCGCGCGCAAGGCCGCGCCGCCGTTTGTCGAAGGGCAGGCAGCAAGAAAAGTTTGTCCGTATCAGCGGCTCAGTCAGTTCCGCGCCTCCACCGCCGCCATAATAACCGCGCGATCGTACACCCCACACGCACTATCCCGCCCGGCCAAAAACTGCCGGAACACGGCGAAATACTCCTGTGACACCGCGTATAGCCGCCGCAGTTCGGCCAGCGGGTCCGTGTGGTCGTCCACCCGCAGATCGAGGTCCGGGTAGGGATCGCGCGACGCGACTTTCAGCGCCGCCGATTGCCGGCCGCGTTTGTCGCCGCCCGCCGCCTCACCGGCGTCGAGCGCCGCCAGCAGGCGCTCTGCCATTGGGCCTGGCGTGCGGGCATAGGCGTCCAGCGTACTGTCCAAAACGGCGGCCCCGGCCAGCATGTTGCCGGCCACCGTCACCTCCGCCCCGGCAATGTGCCCGCACCAGCCGACGCACTCCGCACCCGTGTGCTGGCCCATGCGCCCGGCCGCGTCGATCATGTGCAGTTGCCGCACCGCCCGCCCGTCATCGCCCGCAAGCAGCGCGGGTACCAGCAGCGCCGGGTCCTCATTGTCGCGCAGCCGCGGCATGCCGTGCCAGGCCAGCATGGGGTTAATGAGCGCCTGGGTCGCCAGCGCGCCGACCCCGCCCTCGACATGCAAACATAACGCGCCCACGGCAAAGAACTTGGTCGCAACCGCGCCGCCCAGCACGTCGCCATCCCGGGCCAGAATGGACCAGGTCATCGCCACACCAGCACGGCACGTTCGATCCGGCCCAGCACCCAGGCCACCGTCAGGCCCAGCAGCGACAGCACGACGATCCCGGCCATCAAATCCTCCACATCATACAAATTACCGGCCTGCAGCACGAAAGCGCCGATGCCACGCTCGGCCCCGATCATCTCGGCCGCCACCAGGAGGATGATGGCGATGGACGAGGTGACGCGAAAGCCCGTCAGCACGGCGGGCAGCGCGCCGGGCAGGACAATGTGGCGCAGGATGGCCCAGCGCGACAGCCCGAACGCCTGGCCCATCCGCACCAGCGACCGCGGCACCGCATCCACCCCCGCGGCCGTCGTCAGCACGGTCGGGAAGAACACGCCGAATGCGAGCGTCATGATTTTCGAGCCCTCGCCAATGCCGAACCACAAAATAAACAGCGGCACCAAAGCGATCTTGGGAATCGGGAACAGCGCCGACACCACGGCCATGCCAGGGCTGCGAGCGATGGTGAACACGCCGATCGCCACACCCAGCAACAGCCCGCACACCGTGCCGGTGACCCACCCGACGGCCAGCCGCCCGCCCGACGCCGACAGGTGACGCCACAGCTCGCCCGAGGCTGCCAGCTTGCCCAGCGCCTGCACGATCGCGAGCGGTGGCGGCAAGAATAACGAAGAAATCAGCCCGGCCGACGCCGCCGCCTGCCACAGCAACACGAGCCCCACCAGCGTCGCCGCCCCCACGAACGGCACGGACCGTGGCGCAAAACCCCCGGCGCGGAACGGCACAGGGCTGGCGTCAGGCATCGACCCGTTCCCGTTCGGCCGCCGCCGCGTCGTCGCGTATCAGGTCCCATAACTGCGCCTCGGTCGCCAGCAGGTCCGGGTCCGTCGCCCGGCGGCCCGCGATCGGCCGGTCGATGCTGATGACGGCGCGTACCCGGCCCGGGCGGCGGGATAGCACGGCGATGCTGTGCCCCAGCCGCACGGCCTCACTCAAATTATGCGTGACATAGAGGGTCGTGACACCGGACTGGTCGATCAATGTGGAAAACTCATCCATCAGCAGGGCGCGGGTTTGGGCGTCCAACGCGGACAAGGGCTCGTCCATCAACAGCACGGCCGGATGCACAGCCAGCGCCCGGGCAATGCCGGCCCGCTGCTTCATGCCGCCCGAAAGCTGCCGCGGCCAGGCGCCCGCGAACTCGGTCAGGCCCATCTGCGCCAGTACGGCCGCAACGCGCACGGCCCGAGCCGCCGCGCCCATGTGCGGGCGCAGCACCAGGTCCACGTTCCCGGCCACCGTCCGCCACGGTAGCAGCGCAAAATCCTGGAACACCGGTGTCAGTGCATTCAGGCAGCCGGGCGGCGGCGTGCCGGACAGTTGCACCTGCCCGGTGCTGGGCGCGATCAGCCCGGCGGCGATCCCCAGCAACGTGCTCTTGCCACACCCGCTCGGCCCCACCAGCACCAGCACCTGGCCCGGTGCCGCCACCAGCGTCACATCTTGCAGCACCGTTAGCCCGCCATAACGGTGGCCTACCCCCTCGATGGAAACGCCAACTGTCATGGGTGGGGGGTCATGGGTTGGGGGTCATTCGGTGCCGAGGAAGCGGTCGTCGATCAGCTCGGCCGGGTTGGCCTGGGTTTTGACCAGGCCCTGTGCCGTGAACCAGCGCAATTGTGCTGCCACATCCGCAGCGTCCAGCCGGGCACCCGGGTCGTACCACCCGGCGTCGGCGCCAATCTTGCGCGCGGCGTCTGGATCGCTCGTAAAGACGTATTTCTGGATGAGCGGGATCAGCGGGGCCGGGTCGCCGCCTTGGAAGAACGCGGCCCGGTATTCGTCGACAGCCCGGCGGTAGGCGCGGGCGAAGCGGTGCACCGTGTCCGGCTGCTCCTGCACCGTGGCTGTGGGCGCAAACAGCGCCGTGATCTGGTACGGAACCAGATCGCCGATCCAGCCGAGCAGGTGCGCTTCCCCACTTTCGACCAGCGGGCGAATTTGGCTGGCAACATTCAGGGTCGCATCCACCTGGCCCGTGCGCAACGCGGCCAGCATGTTGCCGATGGATTGCAGCGGTCGCAGCGTGACCCGGCTCATATCGAAGCCCTCACGCTCCGCCAGCCGGCCCACGATATAATGGAAACTGCTGCCATATTGCGTGATGCCCACGCTGCGGCCCGC
>JANONC010000397.1:0-5103 GCA_031420655.1 Rhodospirillales bacterium
CTCGCGGATTAGGCTGTGCGGCACGGAGTAGAAAAAGCCCTGCACCTCGACGTGGTAGTCGATGCCGACGCGGGCCAGGTGCCACTCGGCGTATTCGAAGTCATCCTGCGGCAGGGCGTGCATCACAGGGCGCTCAATCGCTTCGAACAGCTGGCGGCGGCTCATCCCCAGATGGCTCATCCCCAGGCGGCGCATCTCGCGGCTGTTCATCCGCTCCACCGCAGCGGCGATGGCGGCGTTGCACTCGGCCAGGGAGAAGAACGTCACATTGCGCAGGCGGCCAAGGATGTAGGACTGCGCGACACGTACGCCCGCCTCCACGGCGGCCTTGTCGCGTGGGCGCCTTGGCCGGGCTGGGAGAATGCCGACGCCGTAGTGCGACGCCAGCGCCGTAGCTGCGGTTCACCTCCGGGTCGTAGAACGACGCCTTGTGGATCGCGCTCTTGAGGTTGTCCGGCACCAGCAGCCGCGGTGCTGCGCCCCAGAACCGGAACATGCGCGCGTGCGCGCCAATCCAGTCCGGCAGCGTCTGCGTCCAGGTCGCTTCGGCATAGGTCAGGCTGGACGCACCCAGCACGGCGGCGAAGATCTCCGCCGTGCTCACCGCGCCCGTGGCCGGGTCGGTGATCGGCACCAGCTTGCCGGAGTAGTCGACGAACGCCTTGTGCCCGGCCGCGTGCTGCTGGCGCATAGTCGGCGACAACCGCCGCTCGAACGCGCGGAAAAGCTGGCAGAACCGGCTGTAGGCATACCCCTCCGGATGAACCGCGCGGTATTCCTTCCACAGCACCATCAGGTTGACGCCGGGCCGCTTGAGCTCGCGTACCTCGGCAGCCCAGTCGGGCTGTGCATGATACCGCGCTCCGGCCCGAACACCGGCATTGACGAACAGTCGCGCAATCAGGCTCTCGTCGGTGACGTCAGCCGCCAGCGGCCAGCCAATCCCCGCCGCGGCCGCCCGGCCCAGGTACTCGCGCACCGTGCTGGGCGCCACGCCCAACTCGCGCGCGATTTCCCGGGTGCTCGCCCCGGCCCCAAAGCGCATCGTCAACAACTGCTTGATCCGCCGCATGGACAGCCTCTGTGTCGGCATCCCACCCCTGAATCGATTGCGACGGCGGCACTGGAAGCCAGGTCATTGCTGACCCGCGAGATAATCCGTTCCCTAGATGCCCTCTACCCCGCTGGGGTGGGCGCCATCACGTCAGAACGCTGGGCGCCATCAGATTGGAATAGGTGGGCGGCTTACGTCGGAATCCGCAATCAAGCGCGAGCAACGACCTGCAACGCCACTGGACGGCCTTGCCAGGGCAGGTCGGCAAGGATGCGCTGTTAGCGGCTATGGAGCCGCTGAGACATCCGGGCGCAGGTGGGACAAGCGGCCGACGGCTGATCCGGACTGGATGTGATGACGACGTGATCGGCGGTGGACACGACCCCCACGACTGCGAGGCCGGCAGGGATCAGGGGCAACATGCGCGTGGGCAAGGAAGACCTTCACCAAGGAGGGCTCCTCTACGTGCTCCTTCGAGACTGCAACGACAGCACGGCAAGTGCGGGAGAACCTTCGCCGGCCGTACCGCGGATACGGTGTTCGACCTCATCGCCCGGCAACGCATGGACGTGCCGCACCGCCGGGCCGGCTGGGTGCAGGGCGCACATACCGAGGCGGGGCTGAACGAGGTGTCATCCCGTGCAGAGCAGTGGGCCCGCCAGGGCGCCGACGTCGCGGTGCTGGACCGGGCGGAGACGGCCGAGCATCTCGGTTGCAATGCCTATCTCGGCGGCTGGGTCGACCGGCGGGGCGGTGCTGTGCAGCCGCTGGCCCATGCGTGCGGGATGGCGCGGGCGGCCGGGGCGGCGCTGCATGGGCAATCCCCTGTCAGTGCGATGCACCGGCAGAGCGGTAAATGGCACGTGCAGACTGTGAGGCCGGGCGGCGAGTGGTGGCCGAGCGGGTGCTGGTCTGCACCAACGGCTATTCTGGCCCGCTCATCCCGAAGATGGCGCGGACCGTGGTGGCGATGAACAGCTTTCAGGTCGCGACGGCACCGCTATCGGACAACGTGCGCGCCACGATCCTGCCGTTTGGCCACGTCTGCTCCGACACGCGTAAGCCACTGCTTTATTTTCGGCTGGACCCCGACGGGCGCCTGATTATGGGTGGGCGGGGCCGGCTGAGCGAACCGCAACCTGCGTCCGATTGGGCGCATTTGGAGCGCGTGGTGGGCAAGGTGTTCCCACAGGTCGGGGGCACGCCGATCGCTTATCGCTGGGGCGGGCGCGTGGCGCTGACCCGTGACTTCCTGCCCCACCTGCATGAGCCGGAGCCGGGGCTGCTGGTGAATATTGGCTGCATGGGCCGGGGTATCGGACTGCAATCGCTGATGGGTCAGGCAATGGCGCGCTATGTGGAAACAGGAGACCGGCGGACGCTGCCGTTCCCGGTGGTGCCGATCCCGATGCATGCGATGCGGCGGCTTTACGTATCGGCCATCATCGCCTGGTATCGGATGAACGATGGCGGGATGAAGTAGCCCGGCTGAACCAGGGTGCCGTCGTCCAACTGCACGCCGTTAGGTAGGATAGTTGCGGTTCCCGCATTACTCCGCGGTTTAATGGACCAGCCGGCATAACACTGCCGATCTGGCAGGTGCTCCCCCTCACCGCGATCGCCGTGCTCCTAATCTGGCGTATGCACGCCTTGGGCTAGCGCGTACTGCAGTTACTGACTTCGGCCGTGGACCGTTTGCCGCAGCTCCGGCAAACCCGCACCTGGGCGCGGGCCTGGCCAGTGCGGGCGAGGCTGCGCATGCGCTACCGACGGCTGCATTCGATTATCGAGGCCAGGGGCAGGCCCAAGCCTTTCAACGCCCTGCTTCGAAAAGACAATCCGCTTTGGCAGGAAGTTGGGCGCGATATCCGACGCCTTCGATCGGCCGGCGTTGTACCATCATCTACTTAAATCGAGCAGGCGGCACTGATCGCCTGAACGCAAACGGCGTCGGCGGCGTTATCGGCAGGCAGCACCGATACAAGAGAGGCTACTGCGATGCCCGACTACGATTTTTACTACTGGCCGGTGCCGTTCCGCGGTCAGTTCGTGCGCGCCGTTTTGGCTTATGCGGCAAAGACCTGGACCGAGGGTAACAGCGCCGTTATCGCGACGTGGATGAGCGGCCCGGTCGGGCAAATGCCGGCCCCGTTCATGGGGCCACCCGTGCTGCGCGACAAAAAGGCGGACTTCGCCATCGCCGAAATGCCAGCCATCTTACTGTACTTGGGGAAGACGCTCGACCTGATGCCGTCCAGTCCCGCCCTGCGCGCGACAGCCATGAAGACGATCAATGACGCAAACGATGTGATCGATGAATTGACGCTCGATGGCGGCCGTCAGATGTGGACGGCAAAGGGCTGGCAGGAGTTCAGTCCGCGCCTGACGAAATGGATGACGATTTGGGAGGAGACCGGCAGACGTCACGGCCTGAAGCTGGACACGGGGTTCCTACTTGGCGGTAACGCGCCGGGTATTGCCGACGTCGTGACAGCCACGTTGTGGACGACGATGGGTGACCGTTTTCCGACCATACAGGCGATACTTGAGCAAGTGGCGCCGATGACTGCCGCCCTCTCACAGCGGGTGTCAGCGCTGCCGCCGCTGGCCAAGCTGGCCGCCAAGGCGCGGGTGGATTACGGCGATGCGTATTGCGGCGGCAAGATCGAAGCATCGTTGCGCCGGGTCTTGAGCGCATGAGTTCGTCGCTCTCATCCACTCCGACTAATTGGGCAAGGGTCCTACGTGCCGGTTGCCTTACCGGAACCTGCGCCAGTCTTGCGTCCACGGCCGGACTAGTGCTGGCGGCGCGGATGGAGGGTAAGGCGGCGATCCGGCCGATCAACGCAGTAAGCCGTTGGCTCCATGGAGACCGTGCCGCGTCGCACGAAAGCGTCGACGCGTCCCACACCGCCGTTGGGTATGCGACCAACCACGCCGCAAGCATTTTCTGGGCGATAATCTTCGAAGCGTGGTGTGCCCGGCGCCGTCCAGTTGGGCCGTGGCCGATGCTGCGGGACGCCGTGGTCATGTCGGCCATCGCGGTCGTCGTAGATTACGGTCCGACGCCCAGGCGGTTTCGCCCAGGATGGGAACTCGTGCTGTCAAAAAAGGGTATGGCCATCGCCTACACCGGGCTGGCTGTTGGGCTGGCCGCTGGTGCGTTATGGACCCAATCGGGTCAGCGCTCTGGTAGCTGAGCTGGCCCACGGTGGATGAGGAGATATGCACCGTGGAACACCGATAACGAGTAGTCCGAAACGTGGCCGGTAAGCTTAGACTTCAAGTGCCGCTACAACATGGCAGGAGACACGGTCATGGCGCGTATTTTCATCACCGGGTCGTCGGATGGCTTGGGCCAGATGGCGGCCCGTTTTCTGATTGAGCAAGGCCATAGTGTGGTGCTGCACGCGCGTAACGACGCCCGCAAACGGGATGCCATTACCGCCGTGCCCCGCGCAGAGGCAGTCGTCGTGGGTGATTTTGCGAGTATTGCTCAAATCCGCGGCGTCGCCGACCAGGTAAACGCCCTCGGCACGTTTGACGCCGTCATCCACAATGCAGCCGTGGGCTTCCGGGAGCGTCGCCGCATCGAGACCGAGGACGGATTGGCGCATGTGTTCGCCGTGAACACGTTGGCACCGTATCTGTTGACGGCGCTGATCAAGCGGCCCCGGCGGTTGGTCTACGTCAGTTCCGAGTTGCACCGGCGCGGCGATCAGAGCCTTGTTGACCTGAATTGGGACACCCGGCCATGGCGCGGTAATCAGGCGTATTCCGATACCAAGCTGCATGATGCGATACTCGCCTATGCCATTGCCCGGCGCTGGCCAGAGGTGAGCAGCACCGCGATGGAGCCCGGTTGGGTCGCCACGAAAATGGGCGGTCCGCGTGCGACAGGGGATTTGGATGCAGCATTTCGAACCCAGGCATGGCTGGCCACCGACGATAATTCAGTGACGGACGTGACCGGCGGCTACTTCTTCCACATGAAACCCCGTAAACCGAGTGGCGCGGTGCACGACCTTGTACGTCAAGACATGCTTTTG
>JANONC010000398.1:0-5911 GCA_031420655.1 Rhodospirillales bacterium
CGCCGCCATCCGCGCCGACCGTCCGGCCACCCGCGCATTCCATCGGCGGGAGTATGTCGATGGCTTCGCCTGACGATCGTCCCTACGCCGTCGCAATCGACATCGGTGGCACGTTTACCGATGTGATGCTGCAGGACGCGCGCACCGGCCAGGCCTGGCGCGCCAAGACGCCGAGCCATCCGCCCGACCCGAGCGTGGCGTTCATCGCCGGCCTGCACCAAGTGTTGGCGCTTGCCGGGGTTGAGCCGAACGCCGTGGGGCGGGTGCTGCATGGCACGACGGTCGCGACCAACCTGATCCTGGAGGATAAAGGGGCCACGACCGCGCTAGTGACGACGGCGGGGTTCCGGCACGTGCTGGATATCGGGCGGCAAGACATTCCGCGCCGGGCCAATCTATACGCCTGGCGGAAACCCCGCCGCCCGGTGCCGGCGTCACGCGTGTTCGAGGTGACCGAGCGGATCATCGCCGGCGGCGACGTGCTGATCCCCCTCGATGAGGCCAGTGTGATGGTGGCCGCCGAGGCGTGCCGGCGACTGGGTGTGCGCGCCGTTGCCGTCTGTCTGCTGCACAGCTTTGCCAATGCCACCCATGAGCGCCGGGTGGCGGCGATGCTGCAGGCCGCACTGCCGGGCGTGGCGGTCACGGCGTCCATCGACGTGTTACCCGTTGTGCGGGAGTACGAGCGTAGCCTGGCCACGATCCTCAATGCGTCGGTCATGCCGGCGGTCGCCACCTATGTCGGACGGCTGGCGGATCGCCTGACGGAGGCTGGGATCACCGCGCCATTACTGCTGATGCAAAGCAATGGTGGGGTGGCCGGTGTGGAGACGATCCGCCGCGCGCCGGCCGTGACCGCGCTGTCCGGCCCCGCGGCGGGCGTGGTTGGCGCGCGCGTGGCGGCCCGGGCGGCAGGCATTGACGACCTGATCACCGTCGATATCGGTGGTACCAGCGCGGATATCTGCCTAATTCATCAGGGCCGGATCGGGCTCACGCAGCAGGGGCGGGTGGGCGAATGGCCGTTGCCGCTGCCCATGGTGGACATGGTGACCGTCGGTGCCGGCGGCGGATCGATCGCGCGCATCACGGACGGTGTGCTGACGGTCGGCCCGGCCAGCGCGGGGGCGGATCCGGGCCCGGCCTGCTACGGGCGGGGCGGCACCGCCGTGACGGTCACGGACGCGCACGTCGTGCTCGGCCACCTGCCGCCGTCACTGCTGGGCGGGCGCATGCGGCTCGACCCGGAACTGGCGGAGGCTGCCATTCAGCGGGAGCTAGCCGGGCCGCTCAGGCTCGGCCTGCATGATGCGGCGCGCGGTATCCTGGCCATTGCCGACAGCAACATGGTGGGTGCGATCCGCGTGGTGTCGGTGGAGCGGGGGCATGATCCGCGCGCATTCGTGCTTGTGCCGTTCGGGGGCGCTGGGCCGCTGCATGGGACGGCGCTGGCGGAGTTGCTGGGCATTGTCACCGTCCTGATCCCGCCAGCGCCGGGTGTGCTGTGCGCAGAGGGGTTGCTGGCGGCCGACCTGAAGGGCGAATTTCATCGTACGATGAAGCGGGCGGGCACGCCGGACGAAGCGGCGGTCAATGCGGTCGCGGCGGAATTACAGCACGAGGCGACGGCGTGGCTGGCGGCGGAGCAGGTAGCCGACGCAGACCGGGAGCACCACACCATGGCGCTGATGCGGTACGAGGGTCAGGGTGCGAGCTTGCCGTCGCCTGGACCGGGACGATCACGGCCGCCGCTGCCGCATTTCAGGCGGCGCACCAGGCGCTGTATGGCTTCACCCTCGATTCACCCATCGAGCTTGTAACGGTGCGGGTGGAGGCGGTCGGCCGCATGCCGGAGCCAGCCGTGCCGACCCTGGACGCCGGGCCGATGCCGGTTCCAAACGAGATGCGGATGGTGCATTTCGCCACCGGCTCACGCCTGACGCCCGTGTTCCTACGGGATACCCTGGGTGCCGGCTGCTGCTTCGACGGGCCGGCCATCATCACGCAGCTCGACGCGACGACGCTGGTACCGCCCGGCTGGCGGGTCGCGGTCGACCCGTCGGGATCATTGCTACTGAGGAAGTAAACATGCGTATCGCGGACATGAATTGGATGGAGGTGAAGGCCGCTCTCCAGCACGACGACCGCTGCGTACTGCCACTCGGCAGCACCGAACAGCATGCGCAACTCAGCCTGGCGGTCGACAGCATCCTCAGCGAACGGGTGGCCATCGAGGCAGCCGAGCCACTCGGTGTCCCGGTGTTCCCTGTACTGGCGTATGGAGTGACCCCGAGCTTCAGGGCCTATCCCGGCACCGTCTCGGTGCGGCTATCGACCTATTTCGCGCTGATCGGGGACATGCTGGACAGCCTGGCCCAGGCCGGGTTCCGCCGTATCCTGCTGTGCAACGGCCATGGCGGAAATAGTCCGGCCGGTGCGTTTGCGGTCGAGTGGATGGGCACCCACCCCGGCTGCACTGTACGTTTCCATAATTGGTGGAACGCGCCCGAAACGGCGGCACACGTGCACCGGATCGACCCGGTCGCATCGCATGCGTCCTGGATGGAAAACTTCCCCTGGACGCGGCTGCCCAATCGGGAAAGCCCGGCCGTGGCCAAGCCGATGACCGACCTCGATCGGCTGCGACTGCATGACCCGGCCGGCGTGCGTGCCATGCTGGGCGATGGTAATTTCGGCGGGCTGTACCGGCGGCCGGATGCGGACATGCAGGCGATCTGGGACACCGCCGTCCTGGAGACCCGGGCGTTGATCGAAGGGCCTTGGCAATGACACTGCTGATTTGGGGCGCCGGCGCGATCGGCGGCACCATCGGCGCCTACCTGGCCCGTGCGGGTGTGGACGTCGTGTTGGTCGATACCGACGTTGCGCATGTGGAAGCCATGCAGACCGGCGGGCTCCATATCGAGGGACCGATCGAAACGTTCACTGTACGCGTCCGCGCCGCGACGCCCGACCAGGTTGAGGGGCAGTTCGACCGCATCCTGCTGTGTGTGAAGGCGCACCATACGCAGGCAGCGACGCGGGCACTGCATCGGCATGTGGCGCCGGGCGGTTACGTCGCCTCGTTTCAGAATGGCCTTTGTGAGTTGGTCATCGGCGATATCATCGGCCCAGCCAACGTGGTCGGTGCGTTCATCAATTTCGGCGCGGACTACCTCGCGCCGGGCCGCATCCTGTATGGCGGGCGGGGTGCCTGCGTGATTGGTGAGGTCGATGGGCCCGTCACCCCGCGCGTGACCGCCCTGCGTGACGTGATGACCGTCTATGAGCCGGACGCGATCGCGACCGATGACATCATGGGGTTTTTGTGGGGTAAGCTCGGCTATGGCGCGCTGCTCTTTGCGACGGCGGTGACGAATGAGTCGATCGCCGATGTGCTCAACGACCCCGCGCACCGCCCCGTCCTGATTGCGATCGCGCGGGAGGCGATTGCGGTCGCGATGGGCCGCGGTGTCACCCCACGCGGCTTCAACGGTTTCGACCCGGCGGCTTTTGCGCCCGGCGGTGATCCAGCGGCGATCGCATCGTCGATGGATGCGATGGTCAGGTTCAACCGGCGATCGGCCAAAACGCATAGCGGCATCTGGCGCGACCTCGCGATTCGCAAACGGCCGACGGAGGCTGATGCCCAGCTTGGACCCGTCATTGCGTTCGGGCGGGATGCCGGGGTGCCGACGCCCGTCATCAGCCGGCTGATCACGCTGATCCACACGATCGAAGCGGGCCATCCGCTGGGTCGTGACAACCTGATCGAACTCGGCCGTGCATTGGGTGACGCATGATGCAGGTGCCGCTGGCTGGCCGGCGCGCGGTCGTCACTGGTGCGGCGCAGGGCATCGGCCGGGCCATCGCGCAGGGTTTGGCGGCGTCGGGCGCGCGTGTGCTGGCCATCGATCGCGATGCGGCGGGGTTGCAGGCACTGGCCGGAGCCGTTGACACGGCGGCGGTGGATGTGACCGACGCTGCCGCCATCGGGGACGCCCTGGGTAGCTTCGGCCCGGCCGACATCCTCGTACACAGCGCCGGCGGCGTCTGCGGCCAGGTCGGCCAGGCTGCCGAGGCGGTAAGTGCCGCGGATTGGCATGCCATCCTCGGGGTAAACCTGACCGGCGCGTTCCTGATGGCCCAAGCCGTCATTCCCGGCATGAAACGGGCTGGCGCCGGACGCATTGTCACAATCTCCAGCGGAGCCGGCCTCGGCGTCAGCCTGACCGGCATCCAAGCCTATGCCGCCGCAAAGGCTGGCGAGATCGGCCTAACCCGGCAGCTTGCACATGAATTGGGTCCGCACGGCATTACGGTGAACAGCGTGGCGCCGGGCTTCGTCCGCTCCAACCCCAGTTCGGAGCGTCAATGGCAATCCTATGGGGTAGACGGGCAGCGCCGCATGATCGAACGGATCGCCATGCGCCGCACCGGCACGCCGGAGGACATTGCCAACGCCGTTCTGTTTTTGGTGAGCGAACACGCGGGCTGGATCACCGGCCAAATACTGAGCGTCGACGGTGGAAAGTGACCCCGTAGCCACGCCCACGAATTGTCCATAGGCTTTGCCCACACTGCGTCAGCAAAGGTTCCGCCATGCGTCGTTACTTCCTCAAGGGCAGCCTCGCCGCACTTGCGCTGCACACGCTTCCGTTTGGCGCAATGCTCGCGACCCCCGCGCCGGCGGTGGCGGCCACGCGGGGTGGTAAGATGACCTACGCCCGTTACGCCGACTCGCTGTTTCTAGACCCGGTACTGACGGATGCGAACGTCGATATTTGGGTGCTGACCAACATCTACGACACGCTGATCGCGCCCACCGATGACGGCCTCGGGTTACAGCCCGGCCTCGCGACCAATTGGGAGGTGTCGGCGGACGGCAGAACCGTGACGCTCACGCTGCGGCCCGGCGTGAAGTTTGCCGATGGCTCGCCGATGATGGCCAGCGACGTGGTTTGGTCGCTCGACCGCGCGCGCGATCCGAAGGCGGGCGCGTGGAATGGCTTGCTGGCGTCGATTGGAAGCGTCGCCGGGTCGGGTGAGACCGTGACGCTCACGCTCAAGAACGCGGACCCCACGATCCTGCCAGCGCTGGCGACATTCAACGCCGCTATCCTGCCGCAGAAGCTATTCGAGGCGATGCCCGGCACCACGCCGGACGAGAAGGCCAAGGCGTTTGGTGAAAAACCGATCGGAACCGGCCCCTTCATCATGACCGCCTGGCAACGCGGCGTCACGATGATGCTGAAGCGCAATCCGTACCACTGGAAGATGGCGTCGGACGGCAAGCCGTTGCCCTATTTGGACGAACTCGAGTTCCAAATCCTGCCAGACGATGCGACGCGCTTGCTCAAGTTGAAGGCGGGAGAGGTGGATGGCGCGGAGCTGATCCCCTATGCCCGCGTGAAGGAGTTGCAGGCCGATAGTAATCTGCGGATGGAGCTGTGGCCTAGCACGCGCGTCGCGTACCTCACACTATTTTGCGGCACCACATTGAAGGACGGGAAATCCAACCCGCTCTCCAATCCCAAAGTCCGCCAAGCGCTCAACTACGCCGTGAACAAGGATGCGGTGATCCAGATCGTGACGCTCGGCTTGGGCAAACCGATGCGGTCGTTCATGTCGAGCACCACGCCGCTATTCGCCGGGCAGGATTTGTATAAATACGACCCGGCCAAGGCGCGCGCGATGCTGACGGAGGCTGGGTTTCCGAATGGGTTTGAGACAGCGGTCTATTCGCTGTCGGGCAATGCGGACCAGGCCAGCATTCTAGCGATCGTACAGCAAATGTTTGGCCAGATCGGCGTCAAACTGCGGATCGACCAGGTGGATAACCCGACGCTGACGGCCCGCTATCGGGAGGAGAACTTTCAGATGCGCACAGCCGCGTGGACCAACGACATCG
>JANONC010000399.1:0-4699 GCA_031420655.1 Rhodospirillales bacterium
CCGAACCGTCAAGGAAGCCACCGTCAAGACGTTCCACTACCAGGACTTGGAAAGCCTGAAGGCCCAAATTCTTACTTTCGTGTCAGCCGACAATTTCGCCAAACACCTGAAAGCCATCCGCTGGAAAACGCCGTTCGAGGCGATCTGCCAGGCCTGGACCAAAACGCCCGACATCTTCAAACTCGACGCGCGTCACCTCATCCCGGGACCAAACACCTAGAGCCTCCAACGCTTGCATCTACCCGTCAGTCAGCGCCGGGGCGCGGCCCTTGTTGCGGGTGTCCCGCAAGCCGTCGATGCTGCGCGCGTTGTAGCAGTGGACCTAGTCCCGCACGGTCTGCCGGTCCATTCCGGCGGCCTACGCCGCAAGCAGCCGCCATGCCTGTTTGGCATTATATGATCCTGCCGCCGCCGCACGCACCCCCGCGCTGTCCAACTCCGTCCGCATGATCGCAACCAATGCTGTCCCGGAGCATATGGACTGACATCCGCAACACCTTAAGAAACCTAGGGGTCAACATCGAAGCATGGCCCTTGGCCATCGCATGCCGCAGGAATATCGTTTGCTATCGGGCGCTTCACCGCCGGGGACAGCGCCCGCAGCCGTCGAAGGCTATGGCTAGATTTGGACCACCAAGCCCAAGCGCCTCCCACCAATGCGGCACTAATATTTTACCCGGACCACTTGGTAGGGGCTGGTCAACCGGAGCGGCCGATCTCCATGACGTCCGTGCACGGTCCCTCCACCACCCGCGCCCCGCAACGGCTGCTGCCACGTCGGTATAAATCTCAAACGTTCATCAGGCGCTCGACGGCAGGTAGGAAGTCCCCGCTCACATGCGGGCTCAGATCGCGTCGAGGAACGACAGTAGGCTCTGCCGTTCCGTGGGCAGTAAGGCCCGGAAGTTCTGCGCGGCCTGCGCCCCTTCGCCATCATGCGCGAGGATCGCTTCAGTAACGCTGGTCGCGCGGCCGTCATGCAGGAGGCGCGACCGGGCATGCAAACCCCAGAGCGGCGTCGTGCGCCACTCCGCCCCGCCCGCATTCGCCTGCACCACGCCGTCATTCAGGCTCGATCCCAGGTCATGCAACAGCAGGTCCGAATAAAGCGGTGCCGCTTCTCCGTTCCTCCCGGACAGAACGGGCCGATGACAGACGTCGCATCCGGCTTCGATGAACAGGGCCTGGCCCGTCAGCGTGGCCGGACCGGCAGGCGCAAGCGGCAGTAGGGAGCGCAGATAGGCCGTGACGCCCCGTATCGCCCTACCATCGTCCTTCAACGGCGCATCCCAGCCGCAATCCGGCCCGACCGCAACGAGGTCAACGGGGGCCAGCGGGCTGGTGATACCCATCTCGTTGCGGAAGGCGTCAGCGACGAACTGATCCAGTGTCGCGGTGTCCGCCTTCCAACCGAACCGCCCTGGCCGTTCGCGCCCATCGGGGCCGCGGACCATATTCACCCGTCCGCGCTGGCCCGGGCGAGCTGCCAACTCCAGGATGGTTTCGTCCGGCACTGCCTCAATCAAGCCCAGGCCAAACAAGGCGGCAGCGCTGCGGACGGAGGTCACGTTGGCCGCCGCCGGGACGCCAGGTATAGCGCCGCAAGCGGTGCCGCCCCCAGTGGCCGAGAACGCTCGGGCAACCGGCCCGCCCTGGCCAGGAAGCGCGTCGAACACACCGTTCTGCAGCCGCCCGACCCGCAGCACGAAGCCGGCTCCTTCAGGCGCCACACCCCCCGCCATCGGAACGGCGTGGCACTCAACACAAGAGCGCCCGTTGAATAGCGGACCCAGCCCGTCCGCGGTGCTGAAAGCGGTCTGGAACAGCACCCTGCCTCGCTCGGCCAGTGCCTGGGCGGGTTGTGGTCCGTCGGTCGGTTCGATGGATGCGGCCCGGCCTGGTCCAAACGCCGCGACCTCCAGCAGCGCCCCGCCGGGGGCGTCGCCGTGGCCCGGCGACGCCCCGCTCACCGTGATCCACAGCCGCTGTGCGTCGGGCGAAACACCAATGCCATTGAGCTGTCCGGCCCCGAGCACTTGGCCTTCCATCATAACCTGCCGCACGGCCAGCACCGTTCCGTCCTGGCGCACGCGCATAATTGTGCCGTTACCGCGGTTCGCGACATAAAGATCTGACCCGGCTGCCAGAGTGGAGTTGCTCGCCAGGGTCGGATTCGCTGTCTCGGATATCGCCGGAGCCAGATCAACCGGCATGTCCAGCCCCGGAATCGCAAGGGTCCAGGTATTGGCCAGGCGGAACACCTTGCCGTCGTCGACGAGCTTGATTGCGACGAGTTGGTTCCTGGCGGGGTCGGTGACGTACAGAATACGGTCGGGCACCCAGTTGAACGTCATGCCGGCGCGCAGCGTCATCGGCTGCTCCGCCGTCGCGCCTTGTCCAGCCATGCCCGGCAGCCCCGCAACCGTGCCGGGCGGAGCCAGGCCGTCAACCGACTGCTCGGTATGGGCTTGCGCCAGGGCGCCATCCGCCGTGAGCACGGCAAACACCGCACGCTTGCTGCCATCGGGCGACATGCCGAGCAGCGCAGTCGCCACAGCTCCCGCGCCAAGCCCGCCGGGCACGAGCGGACTGGGTTGGCGTCCCGTACGATCGCCGGTGAAGACGCCTCCGCTGAGGCGGCTAGGTGCTCCGGCGAGCGGCTGACCGCCAGGGTCAACGATGGACAGCGTTCCCGGCCGGCCGGCGCCTCCCGGCGCATTAGCAAACCATAGCCGCCCAAAACCATTGTTGATGGATATCCCTAGTGGGTTGCTGACGGGAGGCAGGTCGGCCGTAACCGCCCCTGGCGTATTTACGCCATTCAAGAACGCGGCGCTCTGGGCGGTCAACAACTGTACGCGGCCGTCAAGTGCCACCGCCTGAGCGCCAGTGCTGGCAAAGCTAGGGGGCAGAACCATCGGCCCGCCTCCGAAGCCGGCTCTAGGGTCAATCGAGATCACGCTGCCTTGCGCCTCGCCTTGCCGCGCGACCGGGGCACCGAAGTTTGAGCTGCTTGCGACCAGCACGCGCACCGGGTCGAGGATTCGGCCCGCCTGGGTGAATGCCGCGAATTCCGGCTTGTCTCGGATCGGTCCTCCAGGGTGAAACACCCCCACCGCGCTCACCGCTCCCGCGCCCGGGATGCCGACCGCGACGATGCGGGCGTTGAGCACGGGTGGCGCTTCGGCCTGCCCGGGCAGCGGGATTGCTATGAAGGACAGCCCCACGACGGCAGCGAGCGAGGCAAAGACCGATCCTGCTTTGTTGGGCATGGGACAACTCCGGTGGCACCGACCAGCAACCAGCGTCCAGAACACAGGCGGTCGAACCTGCGTCCTGACCAGGCCGCGCTGCAGCAGGAGCGTGGAAAACCGATCAGGTCTCCCGTTCATCACCGCCTAACGCGAATCATCCTGTAACGTAAACGATCCGTCGGAACAATGACTGTCTGCTCGTTCACGGGAATGTTACTAAAGCGCAACCCGATCAGTCTGGCTCATCACCGGCAGCGGTGAAGTAGTTTGCGCAGTCCTGCGGCGCGAACGTTGGCAGGGCATCGCGGATCACCTCCCACAGGTCGTCGATGGTCCGCGCGGCAGCCTTCCTCAAGAATGCCTTGAGCTTGGAGAAGGCGTTCTCGATCGGGTTGAAGTCGGGCGAGTAGGGCCGCAGCGTCGCGCCGGCAGCTTCGATCGCCCGGCGCACCTCCAAGCCCTGATGGGCGGGTAGGTTATCCATGATGATCGTGTCGCCACGGTGGAGTGTGGGCACCAGCACCTGCTCGATGTAGGCCTGGAACGCGACACGGTTCATCGGCCCGTCGAGCACCATGGGCGCGGTCATGCCAACGACCCGGAGCGCGCCTGTGAAGGTGGTTGTTTTCCAGTGCCCGTGCGGCAGCGCTCTCCTTTCAGCGTGCGACCTCGCAGCCGGGCCATCTAAGAGTCCGATTGAGAATTGTTCATTGGTGGGGTAACCGTCGTAGCAGCAAGCTTCCCATCGCGACATGGATCATCGCGTGCGAGACGTCGAGCCGAGCTTCGTAGTCGCGCACCAGTCTGCGCCAGCGCGTCATCCAGCCGAGCGTACACTCCACCACCCAGCGCCGGGGCAGCACCTTGAAGCCCGGCTCAGTATCGGTCCGGCGCACGATCTCGAGGATGAAATCCCTGAACACGGCCTTGTCGAGCAGCTTGGTGCGGGCATACGCGCCATCGGCAAACAGGTGCTCAAGCCACGGCCATTGCTTTCGCACGCCGTCGAGGATGAGCTGCGCGCCCGCACTGTCCGATACGTCGGCTGTCGTGAGGTTCAGCATCAGCAACCGTCCATCCGTGTCGACGACGATGTGCCGCTTGCGTCCGACCGTCTTTTTGGCAGCGTCGTAGCCCCGTGCTGTGCCGTGCGGCGCCTTGACGGTCTGGCTATCCAACACCCCGGCGGTCGGGCTCGCCTTTCGCCCAGCCCACTCGCGGTCGAGCATGAGCGACACGTCGTGGATCGTCTGGAACAGCATGCGGCGGACGAACCGGCGGAACCCCCCGTACACCGACTGCCAAGGACCAACATTAGTCGGCAGCATCCGCCAGCCGCCGCCGCTGCGGGCCATGTAGCGGATCGCGTTCAGCATCTCCCGCAGGTCCACGCTGGGCTTGCGACCCCGTTTCGGCGGTTTGGGCATGAGCGGCTCGATCCGGCC
>JANONC010000400.1:0-1591 GCA_031420655.1 Rhodospirillales bacterium
GACGGCCCCGGCGACAGGGCGGGCTGGCAAAGTGTGCAAGTACGGGGCGACGGCGTCGTGCATGGCCTGATGCGCGGCGAGCGTGGTTGGGGGCAGGACTGGATCGCCCAGAAGCGCCTGCGCCAGCGCATGCTCCGGCGATAAGCCCCGGGCGGCAAGGCGGGCGAGAGCGGCGCGGGTCAGCGCGCCATCGGGCCCGACCGGTGAAAAGGCGGGGGCGATACCACCCGACTCGGCACCCAGAAGCGCGTCGGCCGGGCCGGGCGGCAGCACGCCGGTGCTGGGCCACTGCGCAGCCCCCTGCAGCGCGCGCGTGCGGGCAGCCAGCGCCGCGGCGTGCAGCGCAGGCAGCGGACCGGGCGGCGGCGCGGGCCAGCTGGGCAAGCGGGACAGCAGGTCTGGCTGGTCGCCTGCTAACGCCATGTCGGCCGAGGCGCGCAGCAACCCGGCCACGGAGGCGGCCACGTTCCGCGCCCCGTCGCTGTCGTAATCCAGGCCCAGCAGGGCCAGCAGGCCATCGAGGTCCGTGATGCCGAGCTTGGCCTGTGCCGCCCCAGTATCGCCCAGGCGCAAAGCCGTCGCGGCAACGGTGACGGCATGGGTAAATGCGTCCGTGTCGAAGCCCTGCGTGCCGTCATGGAACGCAGGCAAGTTCAACACGAAGCCGCCGGGCCCAGCTGCCACGGCCCCGCACCAGACGGGCGCCGTGGGTGCAGCTTGGCGGCGCAGCAACAGCGTGTGCAAGGCATCGGCCAAGGCGGGGTAGCCCTGGGCGCGGGCGCGGGCGGCAACGGGGCGGATCCAGGCGTCGGCGGCACGGGGGAGATGGGCCGGGCCAGGCGTCAGAGCGGCCAGCGCCTGCGCGGCACGATCGTCCCAGCTGGCCGGTAGGGTGACGGGCCGCGGATCCGCATCCGGATCGGTCCCGGCGGCAGTGTCACGCATGCGGGTGCCGCGCCAGATCCGGGTTCCACTCATGGCTGGAACTCTAAACCAATGTGGACCGTGGTTGCTAGCGGTGCCGTGCGCTGGCGACGGCGCTTTGCAGCTCGGCCAACGTCACCGCGCCGGCCAGTAGCCGATCGCCCACCACCAGTGCCGGCGTGCCCTGGATCGCAAGTTCGTCGGCGAGCGCGATCGCCGTGTTGAGCCGCTTTTTGATATCCGGATCGTCGATGTCATGCAGCAGCCGCCCGCCATCGAGGCCCAGCCGTTCAGCCTCGGCCCGCAGGCTGTCACGGTTGGAGGGCGAGGCCTGCTTCAGTATGCTGGCCTGCAACTTGTAATATCCGCCCTGGCGCTGGGCGGCCAGCAGGGCGCGCGCCTCGAGCTCACTGGTGGCGCCGAGCACGGGCAAGTCCTTGTCGATGATGCGCACGCGCGGGTCGAGCCGGATCAGCTCCGCCTCGATCGGGGCCATTTGCCGGCAATAGGGGCAGCGCGTGTCATAGAAATTGACGATCGTGACGTCGCCCAGCGGATTGCCGCGCACCGGGTCCCGCGGGTCGATGAGCCGGGGGCCGACGGCGGTCAGCGCGGCGCGGCTGGTGGCCTGAAGCTGGCGTTGATCGTCGGTCTCCAGCGCCCGTAG
>JANONC010000401.1:0-19966 GCA_031420655.1 Rhodospirillales bacterium
CGAGGCCTGCGTGGCAGCCGCCGTCAGCGTCTCCGGCATCAAGCCCAGCATGGGTCCGATGCGCGCAATGACCCGTCCTGCGCCTGGGGCGCTCACGGCGCCAGCGGTCGAGTAGCCGCCGGTGCTCGCGTTGCCCTTTGGCTCATCGAGCATGAAGTAAACGGCATAGCGGGGCGCGTTCATCGGGAAGACCGACATAAAGGCGCTGATATTGGCGTGCTTTTTGTACCCACCCGATGTGGTCTTTTCCGCCGTGCCGGTCTTGCCGCCCACGAAATAGCCGGGCACGTCGGCCGGCTTACCGTACCCGTCCGTCACCACCAGGCGCATCAGCTTGCGTAGCGTATCGCTGGTTGACTGCTTCATCACCCGCGTGCCCGGAACGGCGGCTGTGTCCACCGCCAGGATGGTCGGCGCCAGCACCAGCCCGCCATTGGCCAGCGCCGCGGTGCCCCGTACGACGTGCAAGGGGGAGACAGCGATCCCGTGGCCAAAGCCCACGGTCATCGTCGCAATCTCTTTCCAATTGGACGCCGGCTGCACGATCGGCTGGCCCTGCTCCGGCAGTTCGATGCCCACACGCTGGAACATCCCCATCGCGTGCAGCCAGTTGCGCTGCCGCTCCGTGCCGACCTGCACGGCCATGTGGGCGGCACCCAGGTTGCTCGAATACGCGATAACTTCGGGCAGCGTCAGCACCCGGTGCTTGCCCTCGAAATCGCTGATGGTGAAGCGGCCAATCTTAATGTCGTGCGACGCATCAAAGCTGCTCGACAGCTGGGCTGCGCCCGTGTCGAGCGCCATGGCGGCCGTCTGTAGCTTGAATGTGCTGCCGGGTTCGTACATGCCTGTCAGCGCCCGGTTAAACCGCTCTTCCTGCTTGGCCTCGTTCGGTTTGTTAGCGTCGAAATCCGGCAGGCTGACCATCGCGACCACTTCGCCGGTGCGCACGTCCATGACGATGCCGCAGGCCCCGATCGCCTGGAACTCCGTCATCGACTTGATCAGCTCATCCCGCACCACGGCCTGCACGCGCACATCGACAGACAGGCGCAGCGGCGTGGGGTCCGTCCGCAGCCGTTCGTCAAACGCCCGCTCTGCCCCTGATGTGCCGTGCGCGTCGACGTCCACGCCGCCCACGATGTGCGCCCCCACCCGGCCTTGCGGATAGCGGCGGCGCTCCGTCTGCTCGAAATAAACGCCGGGGATACCGAGGTTGTTGACCGCCATCTGCTCCATAGGCGTGATGTTGCGGGCCAAATAAACGAACCCCTTGTCACTCGCGAGCCGGGTGCGGACGGTGTCCAGTTCCAGCCGGGGCAGGGCGGCCTTCAGCTTGCGGGCGGCGTCGGCAGTGTCGATCATCTCCCGCGGGTTGGCGTACAGCCCGGCGGTCGGCAACGAAATCGCGAGGATCTCGCCGTTGCGGTCCACGATCATGGCGCGGGTATGGGCGCCGACGGACAGGTCGGCCGGGGGCGCGGGCGCGTCGGGCCGCGGCTCGATTCGGGCGATGCGGTCCAAATGACGGGTCTGGATCGGGAACAGGACGGTAGCGGCCGCAAGCTTGACGGCCAACGCCAGGAACAACACGCCAAACCCGCCCGCTGCGACGACGAGGCGTATGCGCGTCGTCTCCAGCGTCGCCCGGCGAGCAAGGTCCCCGCCGGTGACGCGAACCGTCTGGCTCGCGCTTGACGGAGGGTTGGGCGTGTCGTGCGCTTCTGCCACGGTCCGTTACCGCCCGGTGTAAGGGGTGGGAGGGGGCAGGGCGTTGGCGTGCGCGGTGCCGAGCGAGGAGGCGCGCAGCACGCTCTCCCCCACCGTGCCGGGTGCGACGGCCAAGAGTGTGGCGTAGGCGGCGGGGGCAGCGGGTGACTTAGAAGCAAAGCGCGGCGGGGCGAGCGCGACCGCGCGGACGGAAAGGACGGCAGCGACGACCGGCGCCGGCGTTGGAGCGGGCGCTTGGGCCGGCGTTGGGGCGGGGGACGCAGCAGCAACCGCCACCGGCTTGGTTGCCGGCTCGGCCGGCTTAGCCCTGCGCAAGGGGCGTGGCGTGGGCGGCGCAAACGGCGTGGGCGTGGCAACCGGAACGGCGGCCGGAGAGGCGGCCGGAGCGGCGATTGGCGCGGCCACGGGCCCAGGCCGGACGATCGCGGCGGTGCGCACCGGCTCCGGTGCCGGCACGGCCGCAACCTCTTCCAGCTCTGGTAGTACGACCGACCCGGCCGGCAGCGGCGCGGGCAAGCGGGCAGGCAGGTCGGCCAGGGTCACGAACTGCGTCGGCGCCAGCGGCTTGAGCCCCAGATGCTGTGCCTGCAACTCTGCCAGCCGCTCCGGCTCGTTCAGCAACGCCCATTCGGCCCGCAAGGCCGTGATTCGCTCCCGCGTCGCCTCGGTCTGCTTGACGGTGTGCGCGATCTCGCGATCCAGCAGCAGGGCGCGATGCTTCGTTTGGTACAAATAGAGGCCAGAGCCGCCAGCCAGCAACATGCACACGCAGGTGAAAGGTCGGATCATGGCGCGGTGTCCTGATCGGGCAAGCGGGCGATGGCGCGCAGCTTGGCGCTGCGGGCGCGGGGGTTGGCGGCAGCCTCGTCCGGCCCGGGACGGACGGCGCGCGGCGTTAGCAGCGTGAACGGTGCGGTGGCGCGCGCATCGGGTAGCAGCCGGCTCGGGTCATAGCGTGACACGCCTGGCGACCGCCCGGCCGCGCCGGCCATGAAGCGTTTCACCAACCGGTCCTCGAGCGAGTGAAACGTCACGACCACCAGCCGCCCACCGCCGCGCAGCAGGGCCGCGGCCTGGGACAGCGCCTGCTCGATTTCATCCAGTTCATTATTCACCCGGATGCGAAGGGCCTGAAAACTGCGGGTGGCCGGGTCGATGCCGGATTTGTCGCGCGGGACCACACCGCGGATCACGTCTGCTAGCGCCTGCGTGGTCGTGAGGGGTGCAACAGCGCGGGCCTGCACGATTGCGCGCGCGATGCGGCGGGACAGGCGCTCTTCGCCAAACTGGTACAGCGTGTCCGCCAGCTCGGCCTCTGGTAGTTGGTTCACGAGGTCCGCCGCCGTGGGGCCGCTGGCGCCCATGCGCATGTCGAGCGGGCCATCACTGCGGAAGCTGAAGCCGCGATCCGGCTCGTCGATCTGGAAGCTGGACACGCCGAGGTCGAGCACGATGCCGTCGAGTGCAGTCACGCCCCGTGCGGCGAGCAGGTCGACCATGGCCCCAAACCGGCCTTCGATCAGATGCAACCCTGGGTAGCGGGCGGCGAGGGCGGCACCGCGGGCGATGGCGGCCGGGTCACGGTCGATGGCGTAAAGTGTGCATGGGGCGGCTCCCAGGACCGCAGCCGCGTAGCCGCCTCCGCCAAACGTGCCGTCCAGGTACGCTTCGCCCGGTGCCGGGGCCAGGTGCTGCAGCACTTCGGCCAGCAGAACGGGGATGTGGCCGCTCAAGCTGGCGGGCCGAGAGTGAGGGCGCGGGCCCGGTCGCGCGCGGTGGCCAGGCGTGCGGCAGCCGCCGAAGGTTCCCAAATCTGGAAGGTGCGGCCCAGGCCCATGAAGGAAACGGCGTCAGTCAAACCCGCGTGCCGCACCAGCGAATCGGGCAGGGAAATCCGGCCCTCCTTGTCTGGTTCTACGCGGTGGGCGTCGGCGTAAAGTGCAGTTTGCAGGTCGTCCTGCGCCGGGCTGAAGATTTCTAGCCGGTCGAGCGGTGCGGCGAGGCGATCGAACTCGGCTGCGGGCCAGGCTTCGATGCAGGGATGCATGTGCGACGGGCGCAGCACGAGGGCGGCCGGGTCGGTGCCTGTCCGTAGCGCCGAGCGGAATGGTGCCGGGACAGAGGTGCGGCCTTTGGCGTCGAGGCGGTTGAGGTGGGTGCCCAGGAAGTGGCTCATGAACTACGCACCTCCCTTTTGCATGGCCAGCCCTCGTTTTGGACACCCATGGGATAACATGGGAAATCATGGGCCGACAAGGGAATGTTGCCCGCTCAGAGGCGAAATAATGCTGATCGGTAGTCCTAAGAAACTGTTCAGCAGTAATACGCAGTATTCGCCTTCCGTTCCTATTGTGTCAAAAAAAGTTGCCAGACGGCCTGTAAGCCGGGTTCTGTCCGCACCCCCATCCTTTCGAACGCAAGGGCACGGGACGGCCATTCCTCTGCGACGCGCGTTGCGGCGCGCCTGGTGCGACCAACCCGGGTGACGGGGCGGGAACGCCCCTGCGCCACGCCTCCCGGGGTCACCAGGTTGCGCTCGCCGGCCACCCCTATTCGGTCTTGCTCCCGGTGGGGTTTACCCTGCCGCCCCTGTTGCCAGGGGCGCGGTGCGCTCTTACCGCACCGTTTCACCCTTACCCAACCGAAATTGGGCGGTTTGTTTTCTGTGGCACTTTCCCTAGGGTCGCCCCCGCCGGCCGTTAGCCGGCACCGTGTTCTCGTGGAGCCCGGACTTTCCTCTGCTCCTTCGCAGCGACCGCCCGGCCGTCTGGCCGGTGGGTTGTGAGGGGTTTTGCCAAGAGGGTCAACTTGAGGATGGCAACCGCTTTTACTCCCTCTCCCGCTGGGGTGGGGGTCTTCCCTGGCGGGGTCTGTGAATGCTGCCAAGGCCGCACCCAACTTCCCCTCAGGCGAGGGGGCTCAATGACCGGCGAGTGCCGCCTCTAGCTCCGTCCACTCCCGCTTCGACAACCCGCTCGTCTCCTGCATCACCGCCTCCCCGGCCAGGCGCCGCCGGACGACGGCAAGCATCGATGCGGACAACGTGACCGCCCCCACCCGGTACTCCTGAAAAGCCGCGTAGGTCTGCGGCACCCAGGCGGCGACCGTCTGCAGCATGGCGTCCGCGTAGGCCCGGATCTCGTACTGCGCATGGCTGTCTGCCCGCAATGCCAGGAAGCCCAGCAGATTGTGCAAATCGGCCTTCCAATACCATTGCGTATAGGTGTTGAGCGTCAGGTTGATGCGCGCCAGCTCCCGCGCCAGGGCCGGGCGGGCCGGGTCGGCCTCGTCGTTGAGCAAATGCGTATAGGTGGCATAGGTCTGCTCGGCATCGGCGCGCAGTAGGTCCAGCACGTGGGCGGACTGCTCCGGCTCCAGCACTGCGCCGCGGCCCTGGCGGTTGTCGCTGCTCTGCACGGCCAGATGCTCGGGTGCCGGCAGGTAAAACTCGCGGTCCAGAATGCTGTAGCGGGCGCTGATCTCGTTCACGTTGGCAGTGCGGTGGCGGATCCACTGGCGGGCTACGAAGATCGGCAGCTTTACGTGGTACTTGATCTCGCACATCTCGAACGGCGTGCTGTGGCGGTGGCGCATGAGGTAGCGGATCAGGCCCGAGTCTTCACTGACGCGCCGTGTGCCACGGCCATAGCTGACCCGGGCGGCTTGCACCACGGCCGCGTCGTCGCCCATGTAGTCCACGACGCGGACGAAGCCGTGATCCAGCACCGGCACCGCCTCGTACAGCATGGCCTCAAGCGCGGGCACGGTCGCGCGCCGGGTAGGGGTGGTGGTGCCCTGCTGGGCGGCGATTTCGGCGATCTGGTCTGGAGTCATGCGCATGCCGCCACCCCTAGCATCCGGCGCGCGATCGGACTATATCTGTGTGGCTAGCGATAGCTATGGTGATAAACGGTAATCGGAATAAGCGTTGTGGACCCGGGGGCAGTGCCCGGCGCCTCCACCACTCCTAACTGGCCTAACACATGGGGGCGACACAGGCTCGACACGCGTAGTAAAGGTTTATCTTTTGCCCGGCATGATACCGCCGTTATCGGGTCAAATCTCAAGTGCAAATGACAATGGTCTAGCACTCGCGAAGGCTGCCTAAAAAACAGTCCCGCGCGGTTCGGGGGGCACCGGGCAACAGAAGCCCCCCACTCTTTCAATTACAGCCCGGCACCGGCTAAAGGTGGCTCATGGAAGATCCCCCAGACGGCCGCGACGGCCAGCCCAAGCCCGAAAGCCTCCTCCCGTACGATGCGTGGACGGAGGAAGCGCTGCGCCAGGTCGTGGTCCGCGCCCTGGCGCACGTCGGGGCGGAGGGCATGCCTGGCGAGCACCATTTCTACGTTAGCTTCCGCACCGATCGCCCCGGCGTCAGCATCCCTGCTCGATTGATGGCGCAATACCCGCATGAGATGACGATCGTATTGCAGCACCAGTTTTGGGACCTGACGGTCGACGAGCCCGGCGGCTGGTTCAGCGTGGGCCTTAGTTTCGGCGGGATCCCCACCACGCTGCATGTTCCGTTTCAGGCCGTCACCGCCTTTGCCGACCCGCACGTGCAATTCGGCTTGCGCTTCCGCCCGCCGGGTGAGGAAGCGGCGAACGACGCCGCGGAGCCCGAACCGGTGCCCGAGCCGTCCGAGACGCCGCAGGTCGTGAGCCTGGATGCATTCCGCCGCAAGCCTGTGCCGAAGGACTGACCCATGGACAGCCTACCGCCCCGGCCCGCTAACTTCCTGTACAGCCCGATGTTTCCGCTAGCCGACCGGGACACGCCGTGGACGAAGCTCGATATCCTTGGGGTGCGCACCAGCATCTGCGATGGCCAGACCGTCCTGCGTGTCCGGCCGGAGGTGCTGAGCGAGCTGGCGTTCCACGCCTTCCGCAACGTATCCCACCTGTTGCGCCCGTCGCATTTGGCGCAACTGCGCGCGATCCTGGACGATCCGGAGGCATCGGCCAATGACCGCTTCGTAGCGCTCGATCTGTTGAAGAACGCCAGCATCGCGGCCGGCGGCGTGTTGCCGATGTGCCAGGACACCGGCACGGCGCTGGTATTCGGCAAGAAAGGCCAGCGCGTCTGGGTGGATGGCGACGAGGAGGAAGCGCTGAGCTATGGCGTCCACCGCACGTTTACCGAAACCAACCTGCGCTACTCGCAAATGGCCCCCCTCAGCATGTTCGAGGAGCGCAACACCGGTAACAACCTGCCCGTCCAGTTCGACATCATGGCCGCACCTGGCGAGCATCATGCGGACGAGATGCACTTGATGTTTGTCGCCAAGGGCGGCGGCTCAGCCAACAAAAGCTTCCTGTTCCAGGAAACCCGCGCAATCCTGAACCCGGCCAAGCTGCTGGAGTATTTGGGCATGCGCATCCGCACGCTCGGCACCTCCGCCTGCCCGCCGTATCATTTGGCAATCGTGATCGGCGGTACGTCGGCCGAGCTGTGCCTGAAGACGGTGAAGCTCGCCTCCACCAAGTACCTCGACACCCTGCCGACCGAGGGCTCGATGGCCGGGCACGCATTCCGGGATTTGGAGCTGGAGCAGCAGGTGCTTGGGCTGACGCGCACGCTCGGCATCGGCGCACAGTTCGGCGGCAAGTATTTCTGCCACGACGTGCGGGTGATCCGCCTGCCGCGCCACGGGGCCAGCCTACCGGTTGGCATCGGCGTGAGCTGTAGCGCAGACCGCCAGATACTTGCCAAGATCACCCCCGACGGCGTGTTCCTGGAAACGCTGGAGCATGACCCGGCGCGCTTCCTGCCCGAAGCGACGAACGAGGTGTTGGGTGACGACGTGGTGCGCGTGGACCTGAACCGCCCCATGGCCGACATCCGCCGCCAGCTGAGCGCCCATCCGGTCAAGACCCGGCTGTCGCTGAACGGCACCGTGGTAGTGGCGCGGGACATCGCGCACGCCAAGCTAAAAGAGCGGCTAGACCGGGGTGAGGGGCTGCCGCAGTACCTGAAGGACCATCCCGTGTATTACGCGGGTCCCGCCAAGACTCCCGCCGGCATGGCGACGGGCAGCTTTGGCCCCACCACGGCCGGGCGGATGGATAGCTACGTGGCAGAGTTCCAGCGCGCCGGCGGATCGCTCGTCATGCTGGCCAAGGGCAACCGGTCCCGCGCCGTGCGCGACGCATGTCAGGCGTATGGCGGCTTCTACCTCGGCAGCGTCGGCGGCCCAGCCGCCCGCCTGGCGCAGGACTGTATCCGCAAGGTCGAGGTGCTGGAGATGGCCGAGCTCGGTATGGAAGCCGTCTGGCGGATCGAGGTTGAGGACTTCCCAGCCTTTATCGTGATCGACGATAAAGGCCACGATTTCTATGACGGATTGGAATAGCCATGAGATTCACAGTCGACCGGCTGGACCACATCGTGCTGAACGTCCGCAATATCGAGGTTGCAGCCTCTTGGTATCAGCGTGTGCTGGGCATGGAGCGGGAGGAGTTTCTGGAAGACCGGGTCGCATTGAAATTCGGTGGCCAGAAGATCAACCTGCGCCCCCATGACGCGCCTCGGCAGCTCTGGCCGACTGGGGTTATCAGCTCACCGGGCGCGGCCGACCTCTGTTTTGTCGCGGCGATGGGGTCGGATGATGTGGTGGACCATTTGAAGGATTGCGGCGTCACAGTGGAAAACGGGCCGGTCAGCAAAACCGGCGCGCTGGGCCCGATCAAGTCCGTCTATTGCCGCGACCCGGATGGTAATCTGATCGAGATTGCGACCTACCTGGGACGATGAACGCTTACGATTTCGCGCTACCACCGGACCGGATCGCGGCGCATCCGGCCCGCCCGCGCGACAGTGCCCGGCTGTTGCATGTGTCCGAGCGGCTCGCCGACCATCACGTGACCGATCTGCCCGGCCTGCTCGCCCCCAACGACGTGCTGGTCGTGAACGACACGCGCGTTATCCCGGCGCAGCTCGAAGCGCGGCGGGGCGCGGCGCGCATCGGCCTCACGCTCGATCAGCCCCGGCCGGACGGCACCTGGCACGCGCTGGCCCGCAACGCGCGGCGGCTGCGACCGGGCGACACGCTGGATTTCGATCGTGCGGCGGGCCTGCAGGCGACAGTGCTGGCCTGCGCGGACGGGGCCGCGACAGTGCGGTTCAACCTGGACGGCGAAGCGTTTCAGGCGGCGCTGCACCAGGCCGGGGCGCTCGCTCTGCCGCCCTACATCCCGCGCCCAAGCGGCCCTACCGCGGACGACGCAACGGACTACCAGACCATCTTTGCCACCCATGACGGCGCGGTTGCCGCCCCCACCGCGGCGCTGCACTTCACGCCCGCCCTGCTGGCCAGGTTACCAACCCCCGTGACCGTGACCTTGCACGTGGGCGCGGGCACCTTTCTTCCCATGCGGGACGACCCGGCCGACCACGTCATCCACCGCGAGCGAGGGGTGATTACGCCCGAAGCCGCCGCCGCCATCAACGCCGCGCGCCGGGTGGTGGCGGTGGGTACAACCACGCTGCGCCTGCTGGAGAGCGCCGCAGGGCCCAATGGTGTGACGGCGTTCGACGGCGACACGGCGCTGTTCATCAAACCCGGGCACCCGTTCCAGGTCGTGGGCGCGCTCATGACCAACTTCCATTTGCCGCGCAGCACATTGTTCATGCTGGTCTGCGCCTTTGCCGGCACGGCGCGCATGCGGGCCGCCTATGCCCATGCCATCGCCGCCGGCTACCGGTTCTACTCGTATGGCGATAGCTCGCTGCTGGAACGCGCATGATATTCCGGCTTGACGTGCTGGCGACCGACGGCGCGGCGCGAGCCGGCACGTTGCACACGGCGCACGGGCCGGTCGCGACGCCGACGTTCATGCCAGTCGGCACGGCAGGCACGGTCAAGGGCATGACCATGGACCAGGTGCGGGCCACCGGTGCCGGCATCGTGCTGGGCAACACCTACCACCTTATGCTGCGGCCCGGTGCGGACCGGGTGGAGCGGCTGGGTGGCCTGCATCGTTTCATGGACTGGCCGGGCCCCATCCTGACGGATAGCGGCGGCTACCAGGTCATGTCGCTTTCCGGCTTGCGCACCATGGACGAGGGTGGCGTCACGTTCCGCAGCCATCTGGACGGCACCCAATATCGTCTGACGCCGGAAAGTGCCACGCACATCCAGCACCAGCTCGACGCCACCATCACGATGGTGCTGGACGAGTGTACGCCGTTCCCGGCCACGCATGAGCAGGCAACAATCAGCATGGAATTATCCATGCGCTGGGCCCGCCGCAGCCGCGACGCGTTCGTCAGCCGGCCCGGCTACGCCCAGTACGGCATCGTCCAGGGCGGCGTGTACCCGGACCTACGCGCCCAGTCCGTTGCGGACCTGCAAGCGATCGGCTTCGAAGGTTACGCCGTGGGCGGCCTGGCGGTGGGCGAGGGCCAGGCGCTGATGCTGGAGGTGCTGGAGGCGACGGTACCGCATTTGCCAGCCGATGCACCCTGCTACCTCATGGGCGTCGGCACGCCGGACGATTTGCTGGCCAGCGTGCTGCGCGGCATCGACATGTTCGACTGCGTGATGCCGACGCGCGCCGGGCGCACAGGGCGAGCCTTTACGTCGCGCGGCATCCTCAACATCCGCAACGCCCGCCATATTGACGATCCAGGCCCGATTGACCCGGCCTGCACTTGCCTTGCCTGCACGCGGCACAGCCGGGCCTATGTGCACCACCTGTTCCGGGCCGATGAGATGCTGGGGCCGATGCTGCTCACGCAACACAATTTAACCTATTACCAGGCGCTCATGCAGGCCATGCGCGCCGCCATCGTGCAACAGCGCGCCCACGCCCATGTACATGCGGTCCGGGCCGCCTGGGCGAATGGAGACGACGGATGAAAACCGACTACAGCCAACTGAGCCAGCTTGGCGCGCCCACGAGCGTGCCGAGCTCGCCAGACGAGGCGCTGATGGAGCGCGTGAAGAACCCGCATCCGAAGGCCGATTACCTGATCCGCTTCACCTGCCCGGAGTTCACGTCGCTCTGCCCGCTGACGGGCCAGCCGGATTTCGCGCATATCGTGATCGACTACGTGGCTGATGAGTGGATCGTGGAGTCGAAGTCGCTCAAGCTGTTTATGGCCAGCTTTCGCAACCACGGCGCGTTCCATGAGGCGTGCTCGATGCACATCGCCGAGCGGCTGGTGGATCTGCTGGCCCCGCGCTGGCTGCGGCTGGGCGCCTACTGGTACCCGCGCGGCGGCATCCCAATCGACGTGTTCTGGCAGACCGGCGCGCCGCCTGCCGAGGTTTGGGTACCCGATCAGGGCGTCCCAGCCTATCGCGGGCGAGGCTGACCTCCCCTATCCGTGGAGCGTAGGGTGCGGCCATCCCACGCTCTTGAACCGAAGGATAAGCCTCAGGCCTATGGGCCGGCGACGAAAACCTGCCCGGCTTCCAGCGCGAGCCAGACCCGGTGCGTGGTAACGAAATCGCCGCCAAGCAACGCATCGCCAGCTGCGGCCGGGAGATCGGCGACCAGCAACACGGGACTGAGTGTCGTGCTGCCGCCCACCTCCAGCCGCTCGAACGGGACGAGCCGGACTGGGGCACCGCCGGGCACGAAGGTGCGGGCGCGGGCAGCGGGAGCGGCGGAAACCAGCAGCGCGCCCAAGCCCACGCGCTCGGCCGCCGGCCGGGTGATGAGGGTGAGTGAGTTGCCGGTGTCGAACACGGCTTGCAGCGCGATGCCGTTGATCCGGATGGGGACCATGAGCTGCCCCTGCGGCGCATGCTGGGCGGGCAGTTCGGTATACGAGCCTGTCCAGGGCGGCGTGATCGGGCCGCACCGCCGGGCCTGGTAGAGCGTCATGACCCGGTTGGGCACATCGAGGTCGATTTCGAACGCGGAGAGCAGCGTCACACCCAGCACCCCGTCGGACGCGACATCCAGCGCGCGCCCGGCGATCGCCGGCACGTTGCGCAGCCGGGCCTGCCCCATGACGAACTCGGGTAGAATGACCGGCAGCGCCAGCGTGCGCCCGCCCGCACCCTCCATCACGATCGGACGTCCGCCGGGGCGTAGGCCGAGCCGGCTGACGGCCTGCGGAGTGACGACGGTGAAGGTGGCCCCCGTATCCAGCAGCATCCGCACAGGCTGCCCGGCGATGAACGCGTTCACGACCGGCACGTCGGCCACCACCTCGACCGTAACCCGGCCCAATGGCACCAGCGCGCAGCCCGGCACGGCCGGCAGTTCTGGCGCACACCCGGCCAGCAGAAGGAGGAAGGCGATGCATCTCACGATAGCGACCATGCCGCACGACGATCGGCACGGGAAGCGTTCGCAACGTAGGATAGTGGCATGACTGAGCCGGATCGTATCAAGGCTGCCATTCGCGACAAGGCCCTGGCGCTCGGTTTCCATGCCGTGGGCTTCGCGCCGGCGACGCTGGGTCCCGAAGTGCGGCAACGGCTGGCGGCGTTCCTGGCGGCCGGGCACCATGGCAGCATGGGGTGGCTGGCGGAGCGGGTGCCGCTGCGTGACGAGCCGCGGGCCTTGTGGGCGGAAGCACGCTCCGTCGTGGCACTCGGCCTGTCATATGCGCCCGCACACGATCCGCTGGCGGTGCTGAACCAGCCGGAGCGCGGAGCGGTCAGTGTCTATGCGCAGCACCGCGACTACCACACGGTCGTCAAAGGCATGCTGAAACACCTGGCCGCATTCATCGCCTCCCGCTTCGGCCCATCCGTCAAGGTGTTTACCGACACGGCCCCCGTCATGGAAAAGCCCGTGGCGCAACAGGCGGGCCTCGGCTGGCAGGGCAAGCACACCAACCTGGTCAGCCGCGCCCATGGCAGCTGGCTATTCCTGGGTGAGGTGTTCACGACGCTCGACCTGCCGCCCGACGCGCCGGAGGTGGACCATTGCGGCAGCTGCACCCGGTGTCTGGTAGCCTGCCCCACCAACGCGTTCCCGGCCCCGTACCGGCTGGATGCCACGCGCTGCATCAGCTACCTGACCATCGAGCATCCGGGTCCGATCCCGCTGGCGATGCGCCCGGCCATGGGCAACCGCATCTATGGCTGCGACGACTGCCTGGCGGTGTGCCCCTGGAACCGCTTCGCCCACACCGCGCATGCCGCATTGCAGGCCCCCGATGCGCCCGCCCCGCCCCTGGCCGAGCTGGCAGCGCTGGACGATGCCGGGTTCCGGACCCGGTTCGCAGGCACGCCCGTCAAGCGCACCGGGCGTAACCGTTTCGTGCGCAACGTGCTGGTTGCGATCGGCAACTCCGGCAGTCCCGCCCTGCGCCCGGCGGCGCAAGCGCAGTGCAACGATCCGGATCCTGTCGTCGCCGAAGCAGCCCAATGGGCCGCCCTGCGTTTAGGCGACAGGAGGCCACCATGAACCGCACCACGACCGACAGCCTAGGCACCATCGAGATCGACGCGGACCGTCACTGGGGGCCGCAAACCGAGCGCGCCCGGCTGCTATTCCGCATCGGCACGGAGCGGTTTCCACCCGGCCTGATCCGGGCCGTGGGCTTACAAAAGCAAGCCAGTGCCGAGGCAAATGCCGCGCTGGGTGAGCTTGCCCCGGACCTGGCCGGACCGATCGCCCGGGCGGCCGCGCAGGTCGCGGCGGGACAGTGGGATGCGGAGTTCCCGTTGCCCGTCTGGCAAACCGGGTCGGGCACGCAGACCAACATGAACGCCAACGAGGTGATCGCGAGCCTGGCCAACGAAGCCGCCGGGCAACCGCGTGGATCGCGGACGCCGGTGCATCCGAACGACCACGTGAACCGTGGCCAAAGCAGTAACGACAGTTTCCCGACCGCCATGCACATCGCGGCCGTGGAAGCGGTGACGCACCGGCTGCTACCCGCACTGGCGGCGCTGCACGACAGCCTCGCGCGCCGGGCGGCGGAGTGGGATGGCATCGTCAAGATCGGCCGCACTCACCTCATGGACGCGGTGCCCATCACGCTTGGCCAAGAATGCGGAGCGTGGGCGCGGCAAGTGGAGCTGGGTATTGCGCGCGTGCAGGGTGTTCTGCCGCGGCTCTGCAGCGTGCCCCAGGGCGGGACCGCCGTTGGCACCGGGCTGAACTGCCATCGCGACTTCGACCGCGTGTTCTGCGAGCGGCTATCGGCGCTTACCGGCCTGGCGTTCACGCCCAACCCGGACAAGTTCGAGGGCATGGGTGCCCATGACGTGTTTGTCGAGCTGTCGGGTCAGTTCAATGTGATCGCTGTCAGCTTGAATAAGGTCGCGCACGACATCCGCCTGCTTGGCTCCGGCCCACGCTGTGGCTTGGGCGAGTTCATCATTCCCGCCGACGGCCTCAGTTCCAGCATAATGCCCGGCAAAACCAACCCGACCCAGAGCGAGGCACTGACGATGGTGTGCGCGCAGGTGATGGGCAACCACGTCGCGGTCACGATAGGGGCCGCGCAGAGCTTCCTGGAGCTGAATGTGTTCAAGCCGCTCATTATCCAGAACACGCTGCAATCCTGCGCGCTGCTCGCGGACGCCGCGGAGAGCTTTGCCGCCAACATGGTGGATAAGCTGGAGCCCAACCGGGAGCGGATTACAGAGCACGTTGCCCGCTCTTTGATGCTCGTGACCGCGCTCAATCCCCGCATCGGTTATGACAATGCCGTAATGATAGGCAAGCTGGCGCTGCAGGAGAATCTCACGCTGCGTGAGGCAGGGAGCCGGCTGGGGCTGGTGACGCCCGAGGATTTCGACCGCTGGGTCGTGCCATCACAAATGACGACACCCGGCGCGACGCTTGGCGACTGAAATTCCCGCCCTCGAAAAACGTAGCTTCCGCTTGGCCGGGCACCGCACCAGCGTGGCCTTGGAACCGGAGTTCTGGTCGGCGGTGGAACGGCTGGCGCGTGCGCAAAACGAGCCGGTCAGCACGCTGGTGACCCGGGTCGATGCCGGGCGGCGCGTAGGGCAGGGGCTTGCGTCGGCCCTTCGCATCACGATTTTGCGATCACTCGAATTAACCTCTCAGAAACAACTGGAGGCGCAGTCTGAGGGACGGCAAATCGGCCGTGCCTTGACCGGAGAAGACGCATGAATGCCCATCTCGCTCCCTTGCCCACCCGTCGGTTTATCCCAATTCGCGCGCCCGGCGCTGCGGGCCTGAGCCCTTTGCAACTCGCTGATCGCATCCTGTCACTAGCGCAGGCGGCCGACGCCGCGGGCCATCCTGACGCAGCGTCGCAACTGCTGACAGCGATGTACGCTGTGCTGGACCGCCCGCACTAAGGCCGTGCGGCCAGCCAGCGCGACAGAGCCGTAAGATCCGGCGTACGCCGTGGTGACGCCACGGGGCCGAGCACGCGCACATCCAACGCCGGTGCGCCCGCGGGCTCGGCCGGTTCCAGGCTGATGCGGGCGTCGATCAATCCGGCCGGCAGGTCGATCGTTCCCGCAAATCGCGCCGCGCCGGCGGGGGCGGCGACGGTGCCGGACAGCGTCGCCAGCCCGGCCCGCAGGTCTATCTGCGCCGACAGCTGATCGAACGGCGTCGCTCCGGCTAGCATGGCGTCCCGCACGGAGGCGAGTGCCAACTGACCCAACGCCACCCCAGTCGCTGCCAGGTCGAAACCGCGCGCCACCCCGTCCTGCACGCGAAGCTGCGCGGTGCCCGACACGGTGGCAAGCAGCGCGGCCAGGCTCTGGCCACTCGCCTCGGCATTCAATGAGCCAGACAGCATGCCGCTTTCGAGCCCAAGCGCCGCGGCGGTCGCTTCCAGCGCCACGCCCGAGATCTCCGCCCGGCCAGACAGGCGCGCGGGGGTGGATTTCGCATCCACAGCACCTGTCGCCTTGACCACTCCACCCCGCCACATCCCGCTGCCGCCCTGCAGAGACAGGACCGCGTCTTGCAGCCGCAGCTCCGCCTTCAGGCTATGCAGCGCGGGCACCTGATCCATGAGGATAACAGCCGCGCTCAACTGCAATTCGGCTTGCCAGCCCTGCAATGCCCGGACCGGCCAGCCGTCGAACGCGGCTGCATCGGGGAGCGGCAAAGTCTCAAACTGCACTGCGCCGCGCAGGGTTTCGTCCTCCCAGCCAAGCTGCGCCCGTCCGCGCAGAAGGCCGGCGGAGACATCTACCGGGCCAGCCATCACCCGGGTCCAGCCTGGCCCCGCCCCCATTTGCGCAATAACGGACAGCGACCCATCCCCGATCCAACCCGCAATGCCCGGCAGCCCAACGGCTCGCAATAGCCGCGGTGCACCGGGGTGACGCAGCGTGACCGGCCCAGCCCAGCCACCGGACGCATCAACCACCGGCTGCGCCTCGATCCGGAGGTCGCCTACGGTCGCCGAAACCTTGGCCTGCACCGCGCCGGCCGGGCCGGACGCTGCGAGCGTGACCGCAAGCGGGCCGGACAGGAGCGCCCCCGGCGGGTCCCATCCGGACAGATAGGGTCGGGCGAGGCGCAGAAGCGCGGGAGCGGCGGGGCCCACATCGTCGGATCGCAGCTCCGCCCGGCCTTCCAGCAGGCGGGCCGGCTCCGTTCCTGCCGCCGTCAGCACGCCGGACGCCTGCACGCGCAACCCGGCCACCGTGCCCTCGAACCGCCGCAGGGTGAGCCGCCCGGCAGACCATTGCGCATCGGCAGCGAACCCGGTGACCGGAAGGCCGCGCCACTGGGCTTCCGTCGCGTCGACCTGCACATCGGCATCGCCACCAGCACCGGACGGTCCCAGGGCCAGCCATGGGTCGAGCGTCAGCCGGCCGAACGAGAGCGCCAGCGTCAGCGCCGGGCGTGGCTTGGCAAGCGCAATATGGGCCGAGCCGTTGACCGTCGCACCGTCCAGGGTGCCGGTAAGGCTAGTGAACCCCAGCAACCCCGGCTCCACCCGCATCGTCCCCGCCAGGCTCGCTGCCTGCAGCACGCCAGCGGGTAACATCGGTAACTCCATTCCGGCGGGCAGCAGCCGGCCGGCCCAGCGCAAGGTCGCCCCGAGATCGGGCGCGTCCAGTTGTGCGGTACCCTCGAACGCGCCGCCGCGGGGCATGGTGCCCTTGACGCCAAGCGCTGCATCGCCGGGCAGCCGGGCGCTGAGGTCATACACCGTCAATTGGCCGGCTGTGAACTCGAAAGCGCCGCGCAACTGCCGGATTACACCGCCCGCGAAGGTGACACTCTCGGCCGACACGTCGAGCCCGGCCGGTAGGCCCGGCATCGGCGGCCGGGCCAGGATGGGAGACCATGCGTCGAGATCGAGTCGCCCGGCGGCGATGGTGACATCGACCCGCGCCTGCGCACCAAGCCGGACCGCGACGGACCCCCGCGCGGGCGCCCCGCCGAGTTCCGCCGACAGCTCGTCCGCCACGATTAGGCCGCCGCCCGCCCGCAGCAGACCGTCGGCCCGCCAGGCGAGCGCAGGTGCGGGCAGCAGAAGTGATAAGTTGGGGCCTCGCCCGTTTACCCGGCCCGTAAGGGTTCCATCGCTGCCCAGCTGTCCGCTAAAGGCAGCACCCGTGTCGCGCAGCCGCTCCTGCCCATCGAGGCTCGCTTCCAGCGGGGCGGACCCATCCCGCCCGGGCCGGGCCAAGCGGATGCTGAACCGCCACGGCAGCGTCGTCTCGCCCCACTCCAGCAACCCTGCGCCGGCCGCTGTCAGCGTTCCGGTATCGGCGTCGGTCTCGACCCGCGCGTCGATATGCGAGACCTGGATCGTGCCGACCCGGATAGCGCTGTCCTCGACGCGGGCCTGCAATCCGGCAAGCCATGCGGGTGGACGTTCGGCCAAGGCGCCGGGGCGCATCGGCCAGGGCAGCGTGAGGTCGGCCCCTTGCAGCACAAGTTCCTGCGCAACGACCTGCCCCGCCAGCAGCGGGCCGAGCGCCACGCGTAACCGGGCGGCGCGGGCGCGGAAGACAGGCTCGTTTGCCGCGTCACCGGCGTCGACCGACAATCCGGACGCCGTCAGCACCGGCTGCGGCAGCAAGGTGAGCGTGATCGCCCCGTCGATCCGCACCGGGCGACCCAGCCCGTCGGACAGAAGGGCAGCGATGCTGTCGCGGTAGCGGTTCCAATCGAGCCAGCCCGGCACCACCCAGACGGCCGCGACCAGCATCAGCCCGGCGGCGGCCACGGCCACGCCCCACCGTTTCACGTTCATGCGCCCTCGCTCACACCGGGCAGATGCGGCACCGGCGGGTGCGCGCGCAAGCCCCGGCGTGCTATGACGATGCCATGAGCTATTGGGGCAAGCTGCTCGGCGGCATGGCAGGCATGATGATGGGCGGCCCGTTCGGGGCCGTGATGGGCGCAGCCCTGGGCCATGCGGCCGACCAGGGACAGTTTCCGCGCCTCAGCCTGGGTGATGGCTCGCCGTTCAGCGCAGCCCGGCTCGCGGCGGTTTTCGGCAAGCGGGACCAGGTCTTCGCACTCGGCGTCGTCGTGCTGTCGGCCAAGCTCGCCAAGTGCGATGGGCCGGTGGTGCGGGCCGAAATCGACATGTTCAAGCGCCAGTTCCGCATCCCGCCCGAGAGTGCGCGTGACATCGGGCGGCTGTTTGATCAGGCGCGGGACAGCACGGAGGGGTATGAGCCGTATGCGCGTCAACTCGGGGCGATCTTCGCCGACAACCGGGGCTTGCTGGAAGACGTGCTGACGGCGCTGTTCGCGATTGCGCGGGCGGATAAGACGCTGACGGTGGCCGAACACGACATGCTGCGCGGCATACACGGGGCGTTCGGACTCGATCGGCTGGCATGGGACCAGGCGCGGGGCACCGTCGCCCGGGCCGTGCCGGAGGACGGCGATGCCTATGCCGTGCTGGGCGTGGCGCGCAGCACACCGGTCGACGAGGTGCGAACGGCCTGGCTGCGCCTGGTGCGGGAAAACCATCCGGACACGCTGGCCGCCCGCGGCGTGCCGTCCGAGTTCGTAGCGCGTGCCAGTGACAAGGTGGCGCGGATCAATGCCGCCTGGGACCGCGTGAAGCGCGAACGCGGCGTGTGAGCCCCAACTACGACGCGCGGCCGGATGGCGCAGTAATCGACATGCTGGTGCTGCACTACACCGGCATGCAATCCGCACAGGCAGCCATCGGCCGGCTGTGCGACCCGGCGTCCCGCGTGTCGTCGCATTACGTGGTGGGGGAGGATGGCCGGGTCCACGCGCTGGTGCCGGAGGCGGCGCGGGCGTGGCACGCCGGCGTTTCAAACTGGCGCGGCCGCACGGAGCTGAACGCGTTTTCGGTGGGGATCGAGATCGTCAATCCCGGCCACGAATGGGGCTATCGCCCGTTCCCGGCGCTGCAGATGGCGGCCGTCTGCGAGCTGTGCCTGGCCATCCTGTCCCGCCACCCCATTCCGCCCCGCAACGTGGTCGGCCACAGCGACATCGCCCCCAGCCGCAAGCAGGACCCGGGCGAGCTGTTCGACTGGCCGGGCCTGGCCGCCAACGGCGTCGGGCTGTGGCCTGGTGCCGACGACGCGCCGGTGGACGATGTGGACGCAGCCCTGACTGCCATCGGCTATGGGCCAGACCCGCTGGCGCTGGCGGCCTTTCAGCGCCACTGGCGGCCGGAGAATGTGACGGGCGAAGCTGACGCGGAAACGCGTGTGCGGCTGGCCGCAGTGCTGAGCGCGCTGTGAGATTTTAGCTGGCTGCCGTGGTCATACCTGCCACCGGTATTGGTCCGGCTCGCGCGGTAGCCGGTGATTAACGGTCTCGGCGGCGTGGGCGGGAAGCAGAGAAAGAAGCTCCCACCTCGTTGCTTTGTAAAGATTATTAGACCTCTTGGCTCTACAGGCCCTTTTGGTCACCGTACGAGTGCAACCGACCCTATTTTAGGCGCGCCTCCCGAAAGATACAGCCGAAAGAAGCCGTGGCGACTTCGATACGTCGATAATTTACTGCTTAGATTACATCAAGAAAGCTCCATCCGGGTAGTGTCATTTGATGTAACTGCACTGGTTCGCGGTCTGACAATTATTAACCGAGCAACCCTTAACTCCGCCAACGCAGTGTCTGCGCCGTGAGTGGGTTGGCGAACGCCCGGCCCTCCGCGCGGGATGCGGCGAGTTCGCGTTTCAAGCGCTGGTACCAGCGGATTTGGGTGTCCGGATCGCCTACGTACAGCGAGGCAGGCGGGGCCGGGTTCTCCATCATATGGTTGGCCACGTCCCGGTCCTGGCGCAGGAAGTCGCGCGCCATCCACCAGGCGGCCGGGCGGAGCGCGCTGAGCCAGGGCAGAGTCCAATACACGCAGTAATGTACG
>JANONC010000402.1:0-2342 GCA_031420655.1 Rhodospirillales bacterium
CCGGCTCACTCTGCCGCGAGTGCAACCGGAACCGCGGCCCGGGCGGCGCGGGCACGCATGGGCTTGAGCGCCAGCAAAGCCAGCAAAGCCGCCACGATATTGAGAGCCGCCGCAATCAGAAAGACAGCGTGCCAACTCCCGGTCTGCTCCGAAATCACATTTGTGAATGGCACGATCGCGGCCGCCGTACCCTTCGCGGTGTAGAGCAGCCCGGCGTTGGTTGCGGCATATTTGGAGCCGAAACTATCCGCACACGTGCTGGGGAACAGGCTGTAGATTTCACCCCAGGCGAAGAACACGAGGCCACTCAGAATGACGAACAGGTAAGGGTCGCTCCCGTAGAGGCTCAATAAGTAAATGCCGATCCCTTCGAGGCCGAAAGCGATGAACATCGTGTTCTCACGCCCGATATTGTCGCTAACCCAACCGAAGAAGGGCCGGGTCAGGCCGTTCAGCACCCGGTCGATCGTAAGCGCGAAGCTGAGTGCGGGCAGCGTCAGGCCGAGCAGGCTGACCGGCACGCCGGCCACGTTGAAATCTTTGGCGATGGGGGCGAGCTGCGCCGTCGCCATCAGGCCGCCGGCCGCCATCATGACGAACATGGCGTACATGAGCCAGAACACTGGCGTGCGCAGCATCTTCATAGGCGCAACATCCCGCCCGGTCGACAGTTTCTGCACAACGGGCACCTGGCCCGGCCGGGGCGCGACGAGCAACAGCGACACGAGAACGACGACAATGCCCTGGCCGATGCCGAACCAGAAGAACGTGTATTCGTAGCCGGACGCCTTGATCATGTTCTGAATGGGCACGACGGTGAAGGCCGACCCGGCGCCAAAGCCCATCGCCGTCAGCCCCGCTGCGAGGCCCCGGCGGTCTGGGAACCATTTGAGCGCATTGCCGACGCAGGTGCCATAAACTGCCCCGGCCCCAGTGCCAGATACGGCGGCCGCGACATAGAGGGCGGGTAAGCTGTCGGCGTACGAGTTCATGACCCAGCCCGCGCCACACAGGACGCCGCCGAACAGCACGACCAGCCGGGGCCCGAACTTATCGACAAACCACCCCTCGATCGGGATGAGCCAGGTTTCGGTCAGGACGAAGATGAAGAACGCGTACTGGATCGCAGACCGGCTCCATCCATGGCGGGCGGAGATCGGGTCTACAAACAGCGTCCAGCCATATTGCAGGTTGGCGATCATGACCATGCAGGCCACGCCGCAGAGGAGCTGAAACCAGCGGATCGAGGTAGGCTTTGTGTCCAGCATGGGTTCCCCGGGCGATATTCAAGTAGGTTGTAAACAACCTGACAGGGTAGGGAAACGGGAAATCCGCCGCGCGACTAAACTCGACAATTCAGCCCACCGGCTCGCCCGCTTGAACCCACTCCACTCCGTCTAGCGTGATTGTCGTGTTCATGACCGGCAGGTCGAAATGCCCGGCCGTGTGCCGCCCGGCAAACTCGTTGGCGCCGGTGCTGAACAGAAAGTTACCCGCGACCGCACGCAGCTCGGTGCCGTTGGTGTCGCGTTGATCGTACATGGCCAATGCTTCGTAGCGGGCGAGCGGATTGAGGCCCCAGCCCACGTGGCTCGTGGCATAGGCGTCCGGATCGCGCCAGGCGGCCAGGTAGCGACGCATCAGCGCAGCGTCGGTCCCGGTGCCCGCCACGTCCACAATGCGGTCGCTAGCCAAGGTAAGACGCACCGGGTCAGCGACATAGCGCTTGAACGTGAGGTTGATATCGCCGGGTGCGAGCACGACGGTGCCGTTCACACACCCCGCGCACGGGAAGGCGACGACGAGGCCGCCGGGCCAGTGGGCGAGCGTGCCGGGCTTGGCCGTCCAGCCCCAGACGCCCACGGTGCTGGCGCCGCGCAGATCGACATGCAGGTCGGTGCCGGCGTCCGACGTGACCCGCATGGCGCTGGCCCCGCGGAGCGCGCGCGCTGCGGTGCGGACGGTGGTTTCAAGCGCCGGGTCCGGCCTGAACCGCTCGAGCGCCTCGGGGTGCTCGTTGCTGATGGTGAGGATACGGGTACCCTCCGCCAGTATTGCGGGCGTTTCGGCGGCATGCATAAGGCCCTCGAGCGTGAGGTCCACCACCAGACCGGCACTGGCGAGCGCGGTTACGACCGGTGCCAGCCCGCCGATGGCGATGCTGGCCCCGGTGGAGCGGACCGGAACGGGGTGCGGGTTGGCCGGGGTCGGCAGCACGATGTGGTACGCGCGGGCACCCAGGCTATGCAGCGCCAGCTCCGCCAACTGCACATTCAGCGCCCGGCTCTGGGTTTCGCTGAGGATGACGCACACCTCGCCAGGTTGGACGGCGCAGGCTTCCA
>JANONC010000403.1:0-1983 GCA_031420655.1 Rhodospirillales bacterium
ATCGCGGCCGACATCGTGGCCCAGGACCCGGCCGTGCTGGCGGTGTCCAGCAGCATCGGTGCCGGTCTTGGCGGGCAAACCGGCAACAACGGGCGGCTGTGGATCTCGCTCAAAAACTTCGAGGACCGGCACGACGACGCCCAGAAGGTCATTGCCCGGCTACGCGGCAAGCTCAGCGGGATCGAGGGTCTGAGGGTCTACTTCCAGGCGGCGCAGGACATCAGCGTGGGCGGGCGGCTGGCGCGCACGCAATACCAGTACACGCTGCAGGACGCCGATTTGGGCGAGCTGTTCGAGTGGGCGCCCAAGATCCTCGGCATCATGCAAAAGCTTCCGATGCTGCGGGACCTGGCGACCGACCAGCAGGTCGCAGGCACGACGGCGACCCTTACCATCGACCGTGACCGGGCCGCCCGGTTCGGTATCCAGCCGCAGATCATCGATGACACGCTCTACGACGCGTTCGGTCAGCGCCAGGTCGCGCAATACAACACGCAGCTCAATACCTATCGCGTCGTGATGGAGGTGCTTCCAGGCCAGCAGGGCGACCTGGCGACGCTGGACAAGCTCTATGTCCGCAGCAAGGACGGTGTAGCGGTCCCGCTCTCCACTTTTGTGACCGTCGACACGCGCGCGGTGGCACCGCTGTCGATATCGCACCAAGGGCAGTTCCCGGCGGTTACGATCTCGTTCAACCTGGCACAGGGTGCGGCGCTGGGCCCGGCCGTCGAGGCCATTCAGTCCGCGCTGGCCAAGGCCGGTACGCCGCCCGCATTGCGCGGCACGTTTCAGGGAACGGCGCAGGCGTTCCAATCTTCGCTCAGCTCGCAGCCCTACTTGATCGGCGCGGCGTTGATCGCGGTCTACATCATTCTGGGTATCCTCTACGAAAGCTTCATCCTACCCATCACCATTCTGTCCACCCTGCCCTCCGCAGGCGTCGGCGCGCTGCTGATGCTGATGCTGGCAGGCTATGATTTCTCGGTCATCGCGTTGATTGGCGTCATCCTGCTGATCGGCATCGTCAAGAAAAACGGGATCATGATGGTCGATTTCGCCATCGGGGCGGAGCGCAACGAAGGCATGGCCCCGCTCGACGCAATCCGGCAGGCTTGCCTGTTGCGGTTCCGTCCCATCCTGATGACGACCATGGCGGCGCTACTGGGCGGCCTGCCGCTTATGATCGCGACGGGTGCCGGTTCCGAGCTGCGTAAGCCGCTCGGGCTGGCCATGGTAGGCGGCCTGATCGTGAGCCAGATCTTGACGCTGTACACGACGCCGGTCGTCTATCTGTACATGGACCGGTTGCAGCGCTTCCTCACGCCACGCCGGGTCGCCCGCCTGCCGCGCCTGGCGGACCGTATGGGTGCGACGGCCGACTAAGTATGCCGGAGTCTGTCTGCGCCTTGGTGTCCGGCATACAGGCGGGGGCCGCTGCGCTCGACGCGCACGAGGTGGTTCCGGCCAAGGATATGGCCGACGTAGTTTTGATTGGTCGGTACTGTGAAACAAAAAGGCTAGTGGCTGAAAGCTGGAGTTCGCTGCTTTTGCGAACTTCAGAGCCGGGACACTTTGCGGCGGCCGGGCTGAACGGATCACCGGACCGGAGACGCCTCCGAGCCCAGCTCCGCCCGAATGGCTGTGTCGAGATCATCGGTACGGAATGGTTTCTGCAAAAAGCGGTGGCTCAACGCCTGGGGCTGAAAGTAGCCCGATACCAGAATGATCTTGAGGGCCTGATGTCGCGTTGCCGCCAGCGACGACAATTCGAGGCCGGACATGCCCGGCATGCGAATATCCGTAACCATGATATCGAAGCCGGTCTTGCCGAGCATCTCGAGCGCCTGAACTCCGCTCTCGGCTTGCTGCACGGTGTATCCGAGTTCTGTCAGCATATCGGCTGAAGTTTCTCGGACGTCACTGTCATCGTCCACTATCAGGATCATGCGCGATACCCGGGCTTGCGCCCCTTCCGACGTCATA
>JANONC010000404.1:0-1680 GCA_031420655.1 Rhodospirillales bacterium
GCCTTGTTCGAGCGGTTCGACCGTCCGGCGCTGCTGCCGTTGCCGCCCGTGGCCTACGAGTATGCGGACTGGCGGCGCTGCCGGGTTGGGCTCGACTACCACGTCGGAATCGACAAGCACTTCTACTCGGTGCCGCACGACCTGCTGCGCCAAGAAGTCGAGGCACGGATCACCGCTGGCACGGTCGAGCTGTTCCACCGCGGCAAGCGGGTGGCCAGCCACGTGCGCAGCGCCGACCGTCATCGTCCGAGCACGACGGCCGAGCACATGCCGAGTGCGCATCGGCGCTACCGCGAGTGGACACATGAGCGCATCCGGCGCGAGGCAGCCGCCGTGGGCGATGACACGGCGGTGTTGCTGGACCTGATCCTGCGCTCGCGGCCGCATCCCGAGCAGGGCTTCCGCTCCTGCATCGGCATCCTGGGCCTGGTGGGCCAGCACGGCACGGAGCGGGTCGACGCCGCCTGTGCCCGGGCGCTCTCGCTCGGCACCCGGTCCTACACCTCGGTCGCCGCCATCCTGAAGCACCGCCGGGACCAGCCTGCGGGCACGGCCGAGGCGCCCAGCCTCGTGCACGAGAACATCCGCGGTCCCGGCTACTACCATTGAAAGGTCATCCCATGCTGAACCACCCCACGGTCGAGCGCCTGCGCGGCCTTGGCCTTGCTGCCATGGCGGACGCGTTCACCGAGCTGCAGAATACCCCGGAGGCGGCCGACCTGCCGCGCGAGGACTGGCTGGGCCTGCTGGTCGACCGCGAGGCCACGAGCCGGGACAACAAGCGCCTGTCGCGCCGGTTGCGCGACGCCAAGCTGCGCCAGGCGGCAGTGGTCGAAGACACAGACTTCCGCACGCCGCGCGGCCTGGACCGGGCGTTGTTCCTGAAGCTCGCCGGCTGCAGCTGGATCCGCGAGCACGCCCACGTGGTCATTGGCGGTCCGACCGGGGTGGGCAAGTCGTGGCTTGCCTGCGCGCTCGGCCACAAGGCGTGCCGGGAGGGCTACTCGGTGCTCTACAAGCGGGCGCCGCGGCTGTTTGCCGACCTGGCCACAGCGCGCGGCGAGGGCCGGCTGCCGAAACTACTCGCCATGCTGGAGCGCACACGGCTGCTGATCATCGACGACTGGGGGCCGGAACCGCTGACCCTCGAACAACGCCGCGACCTGCTGGAGATCGTGGACGACCGCTACGACAAGGGCTCGCTGCTGATCACCAGCCAAATTCCCATACCCCGCTGGCACGAGGTCATCGGCGACATGACTTTGGGAGACGCCATACTGGATCGCGTCGTCCACCGGGCCCACCGCATCGAGCTGAAGGGTGCCAGCATGCGCAAGAAACAGGCGACCACTAGCCCTGCGAGCTTGACGGACGCTGCAACCGAGTGAGACATCCAACCCCGTCAGCGACACTACCTCGACGTCCAACACCACGGCCGGCACCGCCCCGCTCAGGCAAGGTCCGGCGCGTGTTCAGGATCACCGGATCAGGTGTTCACGATGGACCGGATCAGACGTTCAGGATCACCGGAATACGCAGACGGTGCCCAAGACCTTGGGTGAGGTCGGCATTACCGTGTGGTGCCTCTTGCGAAGTGTCCATCCCTTCGCCGCGCCACCGTCATATTATGACTGCGTTAAGGCGAGAAGCAAAGCACGATGGATTGCCGCCCCCAAAGCG
>JANONC010000405.1:0-29181 GCA_031420655.1 Rhodospirillales bacterium
GGGCGGCGATCTCAGCGCCCACCCCGCACGTGGCTTGGCCCTCCTCGACGGTCAGCAGCGCCCCGGTGCGCCGGACTGACGCCACGATGGCGGCGGTATCCAGTGGGCGCAGCGTTCGTAGATCGAGCACATCCGCCTGCACGCCGTGGGCCGACAGCGCCTCGGCCGCCTGCATCGCCAGGCCGACACTGTAGCCGTGGGCGGTGATGGTCAGGTGACCACCCGCCCGTCGCAGCCGCGCGACGCCGAATGGGACAGGCGCCGGGTCGTGTAGGATGCCGGCGGTTGGAAACAGGCGTTTATGGTCCACGTAAACCACCGGCCCGTCCGCCAGCAGCGCTGACCGCATCAGCCCATGCGCGTCTTCGACATCGGATGGCGCCACGACCGTGAGGCCCGGCACGGACATCAGCCACGCCTCCAGCGATTGGGAATGCGCGACGCCCTGGCCCTTGGCGCCGGCGGTGAGCTTCAGCACCATCGGCACCCGTATTTGGCCGCCCGTCTTCCACTGCGCCTTGGCCGCGTAGTTCACGAGCGGGTCGAGCGCCAGCATGACGAAATCCATGTACGTGATGCTGACCATTGGCCGCAGGCCGGCCGCAGCGGCCCCGGCGGCCAGGCCGACCATCGCCAGCTCCGCCACCGGCATGTCGCGCACGCGGGCGGCCCCGAACCGGTCGAACAGGCCGGCGAACTCGCGGTACGATCCGCCGAACGCGCCCACATCCTGACCGAGCAGGATCACGCGCGGGTCGTCCGCCATTGCGGTGCCAACGGCCCGAGCGATGGCCTCGCGGAAGAACAGGCGCTCAGACATCGGCCAAGGCCAATACCAGGGCCGGATCGGGGTAGGGTGACGCCTCGGCAAACGCGATCGCCGCCGCCACTGCCGAGTCGGCGGCGGCCCATAACGGCGCGGCGTCGGCGGTACCGAGCATGCGGGTGATCGGGTCGAGCGCGCGATCCGCCTCTCGCTCCGTCCGGCTGCGGGTTTCGCGGGCGGACGTCGAGTGCGCGGAAAATCGGCGAGAGGTGCATTCCAGGAACGCCGGCCCCGCACCGGTGCGGATGGTGTCCATGGCCTGCGTCGCCGCGTCCCGGACGGCGCAGGCGTCCATGCCGTCAACGGTGCAAGACGGGATACCGAACGGGCGTGCTAGCTCCGCCAGTCGCCGCGGTGCCAGGGCGGTGCCGACGGGAGTGCTGACGGAATAGCCATTATTGTCACACACCAGCAGCAGCGGTAGCCGCCACAGCGCCGCGATGTTCATGGTCTCATGCAACGCGCCGCTGGCGCAGGCACCGTCGCCGAACAGGCAGACCGCGACGCCGGTGCCGGCCGTCTGCAGGGCCAGCGCCACCCCCGCCGCGATCGCGATGTTGCCGCCAACGACGGCGTGCGCCCCAAAAAACCCGGCCGATGGCTGGGCCAAATGGCCCCGTCCGGCCCGCCCCTGGCACGGCCCGGCCACCCGTCCGAGCAACTCCGCCATCACGGCCCCGGGGTCGAGGCCACGGCATAGCGCCGGTGCGATCGATCGGCCGCTGGTCAACAACTGATCTTCCGGTCCCATGGCAGCGGCGACGCCGGCGGCCACGCCCTCCTGTCCGAGCGACAACAACTGGAAGCCGGCGTCGGGGCGGCGAGCCAGCGCTTCCTCGAACCGGCGGGAAAGCATCATGACGCGCAGCAGGTCGCAGTCGGTCACCGGCTTAGCCGGGCCCGCAGGCGCTGCGCGATGACCGGTACGGCCTCGGTGAGCGGGATGCGCCGCCGGGCCAGGTCGGTCAGCGTGTCCTTTAGCCCGCGGTCGTCCAGCAGCGCGCGGCTTGGGACGAAGCGTGCGCGGCCGATGTGACGGAGGTCGGCGCCGACGCTGAATGCCGGCACGGCCTGGCGCAGGCCGGGCAGCGCCGCCTGCGCCGCGGTCAGAGCATCGTCGTCCAGCATGTGATCGAGACCGCTTGAAAGCAGCGCGCAGGCGATCGTTTCTGCCGCCAGCCGGGACGCGGCCGGCGTTTGCAGCCGCGCATCGGCCGCCAGCGCCAGCCCGCCCGCATGCGCCAAGGCAGCATCCAGGTCGATGACGGAAACGCCGAGTTCCTGAGACAGCTCGGCCGCCATCAGGTTCAATTGGCGAATTCGGCGGAGCGTGCCCGGCGCGGCGCCGGCTTCCACATGGCGGAACACGGTGGTCAAGAACACCGGCACCCCGGCCAAGAGCTGGGCGGCGCAGCGCGTGTGCCAGCCCGCCCGAACCGTTGACCAAGAACCTGCATCGCCGTCCGGTGTCAGAGAGAGTGCCACCAGGTCGCCTCGGTCTGCGCCGAAAGCCGCAATGCAATCCCGCCCGGCGCATTGCGCGATGAGCGCCGCTGCGGCGGTCCAGGCCGTCTGTTCGGCTGCCGGGCAAGTCACAGCCAGCGTTATCAAGCCGCGAACCCCGGGATGGCGCGCCGCGCCGCGCCGTAATCCAGCCCCGTGCCGGCCGCCCAGTCCTGCGCCGCACGCTCGAGCGCCGGCAATGATAGCAGGCGGGCGGGCGCCGGCACGGGCCTTGGATCCATCAGGCTTGCCCATAATACGGCCAGCAGCCGCACGGCGGGCAGGGGATGGCGACGAAAGAGCGCGTCCTCCCACGCCGGGTCCCGCAACGGGTCGTGCCCGGACCAGCCGTCGCGGTGGGTCATGTGGTAGGTGCGGGCGCCGGGCACGAAGCCCATCTGCGCGCCACCTTGCGTCAGGCGCAGCGCCAACTCCCGGTGCTCGCCCAGGCGGATTTCCTGGTCGAACCCGCCTACGCCCAGGAAGGCCCGGCGCGATATGGACAGGTTGGAGCCGGACGCCGCCGCCCACAGCACAGTACAGCCGGGCGAGTCGCGAAGTGCTTCAACCTCCAGCTCATAGAGCGCGCGCGGGCCTGCGCCGGGATAAACTCCGGGACTGGCGCGGCGGTCGATCGCGGCGAAATCGTCGAGGATTTCCGCCCGGGTAACGCGCAGGCGCTGGCGTTCGGCGGGCGTCATAGCGGCCACTCGGGCCTCCTGCCCAGGGCGCGGCGTGGCAGCCTCCGGATCCAGGAACGCGCGCGTCTGGCGCAGATGGAACGTCTCACCCCGTCCGACCAGGCCGGGGCGCGCGGCGTGCGCTGCGAGGTGCCGGGCAACCAGCTCCGGATGCGCCAGCGTATCGCCGTCCAAAAAGATGACGACCGCGCCCCCTGCCGCATGCGCGCCGGCATTGGACGCCGCACTGGTCCCGCGCGAAACGTCATGCCGGACCGTTACCATACGCAGCGTATCCGCGGCCTCCGCCAGCACCTCCGGCGTCCCGTCGACCGAGCCGTCATCGACGAGCACAACCTCCGCGGGCACGGTCTGCTTTGTAAGCGACGCAAGCGTGAGGCGCAGACGCGGAGCCTGGTTCTTCACGCGGATGACGATGCTCGCGGTGAGCGGTATCGGTGCGGTATTGTTCAAGGGATATAGGATGCCATACCAGGGGCCTCACGCCAAGGTGAACGACATGAAATGGCGGAGTCCTCACGGCGGCCGGCGCACGATCGACGCGGACCGGATCGTGGACATGGTGGTTCTGAACGGATGGGCGTTCGAGTGGCGGGCCGGGCAACGGACGCTGGCGATACGGCAGGCCCGGGCGGCGCTGGACGGGCTGCTGGCGCTGGGGCTGCCGCATGATGGCCCGCGTACGGCGCCGCTGTTCGACCCGGCCGAAATCCCGCATTTCGTGCGCTGGGCCGGGCTGTACCGGAACGACCCAACCTATGACCGCTATATCGGGACGGGCCGGGGCCTGGTGTGGGAGCCACACGCGCCAGGCGGCGACCGGACCGGCCCGCCATGTCTGGCGGACCTGCCGGTGCAGCACCACACGCTGACCGTGTGGCGGACGAGCACGCTTGCGCCCGGCAATAAACGCCTGCGCCTGCCTGCCCCGCTCGACGGAGCGGCCGTCCTGCTCGACCCGGGCAGTGTCGTGCGACGCTGCACGCCGTCGCCCGCGCGGCTCGACCTGGTCGCGACTGTGCCGGAGGGGCCATTGCGGCTGGGTGTGCAAATGCACGCGACCGATGCGCCCGGGCTGGACAACCTGCCGGGAGATCTGGACCTAGCCCTGCGTGCGCATGAGGGCCTGATCCATGGCGGCCCCCGCATCGACGCGCTGGCGACGGAGCTGGCGGGCACGTCGATCGGCATCGACGCAATCCGGAAGTTTTGGGATTTCGTCTTCCGAACCCTATCGCTGTCAGCCGTATCCGCCGGCTGGCTTGACCCGGTTACGCCTTTGCACACGGTGCTAGATGCCGGCTGGTGCGATTGCCGCAGCGCGACAGCTCTGTTCGTGGCTCTCTGCCGTGCCCGCGCCATCCCCGCCCGTATCGTTACCGGCTACACGCTGCATCGCACCGCGCCTAGCTTTCATACCTGGGCCGAGGCATGGATCGGCGGTGCCTGGCGACCTTTCGATTTGCTCGACCTGTCCTATCGCGGCCGCGACCCGGCCTGGATGCCGCTGTACTTCGGTCAGTTGCGCCAGCGCTTACCGATCGAGCGTCTGCCGCACATCTTCACCGGTCTGGGAGCCATTGCCATGCCGAGCACCTGGCACATGCTGACCCGAATGACGGAGGCGGGGACCGAGGTGCAGTTCCGCACGATCGAGACGGACGCGCTGATCTATGCGGACGCAATCGAGCTTGGCCACCACCCGTAATCGTCAAGTACCCGCGCGACCTCGGCCGCAATCAGCCGGCAACCCTCCGCCGAGAGATGGATCGTGTCACGTTGCACCGCTCGCGCGCCGGCGCCGGCCACGATCCGGTCCACGTCGATGATCGAGAAATCGAGCTGCGACGAGAGTTCGATCAGCGCCAGGGTGTAGCGCCGAATACGGGTTGCGAACGTATCCGGCAGGCCCGCATAGGCGTGGACGGTGTCGCCGGGCACGTGGGCGCTGACGCCATAAACCAGGATGGGCACGTCGGCACTGGCACGAATGCGGGCGATGATCGCGGCCAGGTCGGTCATGCTGTTGGCCGCCTCCGCCAGAGGGCAGCGGTCCCAGCCCGCCCGCAGCCAGTCGCGCTGTGCCTGGCTCCAGGACGGGACTTCATAAGGATGGAACAGCGCGCCCGTCGCCCGGTGCCGGGCGAATTGCACGGTCAGGTCTGGCTGAATGGACAGCACGACCGGCGACGCGCCCGGGGTAAATATGGCGCGGCTGAACTGCGCGGCCAACGGGAAAGGACCGAGCGGTAAGTCGTCCGGGATAAGGCCCTCCGGAGGCGCCGCAAGCATGGTCGCGAACGGCATCGCCGTCTCATGCCGGACCAGAACAGTGCATGGCGGGTCACGCCGGCGCCCGATCTCGTTGATGCCGTTCCACCTCACGGTGCCGTTGACCCGGAGCGCCACCAGGGAGTCGCGTACGTCGAGGTTGCCGTGCAGCAATAGGCTGCGCCGGGCGGTGCGGGGCGGGATCACGAAATGGGTTTATCGGCGCGGTGAGTTTTGGTAAAGCTCCTTCCGCGACCGATCCTTTGGTCAGCTGCGTAATGGTGACCCAACCATCCCGTCGCGCGCATCTGCGACGGGCGCTGTCCGACTACGCCTGGCAGACATATCCTTGGCGTGAGCTGGTGGTGGTGTGTGACGAACAGCACGCCGGCGACGCGGGAGGGGTGCGGGCAGATGTAGCGGCGCTGGGCCGGGATGACGTGCGGTGCGTGACACCTTCCGGCCGGCTGACTTTGGGCGCGTTGCGCAATGTCGGCTGGGCGTCGGCGTCGGGCGACGTCACACTGCAGTGGGACGACGATGACCGCTACCATCCTGACCGCATCGCCGCCCAGGCCGGTGCCTGGCAGCGGGCGGGCACCTTGGCCGTGTGTCTGACGGAAGTGATGCACTACGACCCGCGCGCAGAGACGGTTGGCGTGACTAAGAGGCCATTTCAGAACCAAGGCGGAACGTTCGGCTTTGGCGGTTGGTCGGCCGGGCCAGATGTGATTCCAAGCAGGTGTTCGAAGCCGTGCTGGAGATCTCATGTGGACGCCGACCACCCGCGCGCAGCATAGCCGCGCTGACCTACGCTATGGAAGCGACGTCACCGACGCCGAGTGGCTGATCCTGTCGCCTTTCCTGCCACCGCCATGTTCGTGCGGCCGTCCGCGCAAGTGGGAGATGCGGGACATCGCCAACGCCATTTTCTATGTCCTGCGTGGTGGCGTGGCCTGGAGCCTGCTGCCCAAAGACTTTCCGCCGTCGCCCACGGTCTACGCCTGGTTCGCCCGGCTGCGCGACGACGGCACGTGGGAGAGGATCAATCATCACTTGGTCATGCGCGACCGCGAGCGCGGCGGGCGCGAGGCCAGTCCGACGGCGGCCGTGATCGACAGTCAAACCGTCAAGACGACCGAGAGCGGCGGCATCCGGGGCTATGATGGCGGCAAGAAGATCAAAGGGCGCAAACGCCACGCCATGGTGGACACCGATGGTCGCGCGCTCAAGCTGCAGGCCCATTCAGCTGGCATCCAGGACCGCGACGGGGCCGGGCCGTTGCTCCGGGCTTCGCGGGCGAGTTGGCCTTTTGTGGCGCTGGGCTATGCCGATGGCGGCTACGCCGGGCCGCGCGTGGCCAATGCCAGCTCGATCCGCATCGAGGTGGTGCGCAAGGCTGACCACCAGGTCGGCTTTGCCGTGATCGCCCGGCGTTGGGTGGTCGAGCGCTTCTTTGCCTGGATCAATCGCAATCGGCGTCTAGCAAAGGACTTCGAAGCCTCAATCGAGAGCGTGGAAGCCTTCCTTTACGCCGCCTCCAGCGTCATCCTGCTCCGCAGGCTTGCTCGTTGACAGGCCGATTCGAAACGGACTCTAAGATTTCAGGGTCGAGGCCCACTGAGCGCGGTGCTTCGCGTTTCGCCACCCATCTTCATGGGCAGTAATGTAAAGTCGGGCGATTTGTTTGAACGTCATTCCGTTCCCGGCCGCTTCCTGTCTTGCCTGACAGCGGCTCTCGATCGGATCGCGGCCCGCGTCCAACTCGCGCCTGGCATCCCGCGCCTTATCACGCGCCTCCGCCAAGGTGACGTCAGCCTCTTTCCCAAGGCTCATCTCCCGGGGCTTTTGGCCAGGCATGGTAAAACGGAACGTCCAGACACGTGCGCCGCTTTGTTTTATGAAAAGGTAAAGGTTTCCGCCGTCACTATACCGTCCGGGCCTGACCGATTTTCGGACCGCCAAGGTGTTTAGTTTTCCCGCTGCCATGCGCCGTTCTCCAAGGTTTTCGGTCCACGTTGTGGTCCACAATCCGGTTGTGGACCTTAGCGGACAATCGCGGACAATCGCGGACAAGTGGAGAAGGATAGGCCCTGGAAAGGTCCGGACGTCTCGGACTTATCGGCAAACTCGTACACTGGCGGACTCGAGTTGGCCGGACACCCTGTCCGCCACGAACCTTGAGACACTCTGCAGGACGACCAGGCAGGTGATTTGCCCTTCATACGGCGACCTTGGTTGTCACAGCCGGCAAAGCCCGGCCGCCGCCCGCAGCCAGGTCGGTCAGGATTGGGCAGTCCGGCCTGCAATCCCCGTGGCATGTGGCGGCAAGCTGTTCCAGTGTCGCGCACATGGCTGTCAGTTCGCCGATCTTGGCCCGCAGCTCATCCACATGCTCGAGCGCGATGCGCTTGACCTCGCGGCTTGGCCGCTCCCGGTTATGCCACAGCCCGACCAAAAGCTTGATCCGCTCCATGGACAACCCAAGATCGCGCGCCCGCCGGATGAAGCGGAGCGTTTCAACATCGGCCGGCTGATAGGTGCGGTACCCACTCCCGGTCCGTATGGCGGCCGGTACCAGCCCAATGCTTTCGTAATAGCGTATCATCTTGGCACTCACGCCTGAGGCACGCGCCGCATCGCCAATAACCATACCCGGACCTCCATCGCACTGCAGATGAGGGCTCCACCAATACGAAGGTCAATGCGCCTCACCCGGCGCATGAGGCCTTGACCTTCCCATAATGGCAATCACCAAATCCGATGGATCGGAGGATGTCATGAGCGAGCACCACACCGGCCAGAGCAAAAATATCGAAGGCAGTTGCGGCTGCAGCGGCAGCGTTCCGGCCGGAGTTGCTTCAGTCACGGACCCTGTCTGCGGCATGAAGGTCGATCCCGCCACGTCGCAACATCGGTATGACCATGAGGGGGTCACCTACTATTTTTGCAGTGATGGCTGCCGCGCGAAGTTCGCCGCCCGTCCGGCCCACTATCTCTCGGCCCCGACGGGCCCGGCCGGGCCAGCGCTCGTCGCACCGGTGACGCCAGGCACTATCTACACCTGTCCCATGCATCCGCAAATCCGCCAAGTTGGCCCCGGCAGTTGCCCCATCTGCGGCATGGCGCTCGAACCGGTGGAGGTCAGCGCCGAAGCGGTCCCGAACCATGAGCTGGCCGATATGACGCAGCGGTTCTGGATCGGCTTGGTGCTGACCCTGCCGGTGTTCGTCCTCGAAATGGGCAGTCATGTCCCGTGGTTCGGCATCGGCCGGCTCTTGCCGGAGCAATGGTCGATCTGGGTCCAGTTCGCACTGTCTACTCCCGTTGTGTTGTGGGCGGGCTGGCCGTTCTTTCAGCGGGGTGCGGCGTCCATCCGGACCGGGCACCTCAATATGTTCACCTTGATCGCACTGGGGACGGGTACGGCTTATCTCTACAGCCTGGTCGCGACCTTTGCGCCGGGCCTGTTCCCGGCCGGATTCCGCATGATGGGCGGCACCGTCGCGGTTTATTACGAGGCGGCGGCGGTGATCACAGTGCTCGTCCTGCTTGGCCAAGTGCTGGAGTTGCGCGCGCGCGACCAGACGGGCAGTGCAATCCGCGCGCTGCTCAACCTCGCACCCAAGACGGCGCGGCGCTTGCGCGACGGGAAGGACGACGAAGAGATCGCCCTCGGCCAAGTACAGGTCGGCGACCGTCTGCGTGTGCGGCCCGGTGAGGGAGTGCCGGTCGATGGCACGGTCATCGATGGCAAAAGCGCGGTGGACGAGTCGATGGTGACGGGTGAGTCAGTGCCCACTGCGAAGGCAGCGGGGGATACGGTCATTGGCGGCACCGTCAACGGCACCGGCTCGCTCGTCATGCGGGCCGGCATGCTCGGGTCGTCGGGAATGCTGTCGCGTATCGTCGCCATGGTGGCAGAGGCGCAACGCAGCCGGGCGCCTATTCAAAAGCTGGCCGACACGGTCGCGGGCTATTTCGTGCCGGCCGTGCTCGGCATCGCGATCTTGGCCTTTATCGGCTGGGCGGTCTGGGGACCGGCACCGGCGCTGGCTTTCGCGCTGATCGCGGCCGTGTCGGTCGTCATCATCGCCTGCCCGTGCGCGCTGGGATTGGCCACGCCGATGTCCATAATGGTGGCTGTCGGCAAGGGGGCCGGAGCGGGCGTCCTGATTAAGTCGGCCGAAAGCCTGGAGCGCCTGGAAAGAGTTGACACCCTGGTTGTCGACAAAACGGGTACGCTGACGGAAGGCAAGCCGCGCGTGACCGCCATCGTGCCAGCCGCCGGGCTGACCGAGGACGACGTGCTGCGTTTGGCCGCAAGCCTGGAGCGGTCGAGTGAACACCCGCTCGCCGCGGCCGTGATGGCCGCTGCCCTGGAAAAAGGCATTACGGCCGAGGACCCGGCGAACTTTGCGTCCATCACCGGTAAAGGCGTCACCGGGACGGTCGGTGGCCGCGCGGTGGCCCTCGGCAATGCGAAGCTGATGGCCGACCAAGCGATCGATCTGGGCATCCTGGCGGCAAAGGCAGACGAACTGCGCGCAACCGGTGCAACGGCATTGTTCGTGGCCGCCGATGGCAAGGCCTGCGGTGTTATCGCGATTGCCGATCCAATCAAGGCGACCACCCGGGCGGCACTGGACAGCCTGCGTGCTGGCGGGATCCACATCGTGATGCTGACGGGCGACAACCGGATCACGGCCCAAGCTGTCGCAACGCAGCTCGGCATCGAGGATGTCGAAGCCGACGTACTGCCCGAAGACAAGCATCGCATCGTGAAGTCGTTGCGGGCCGCAGGCAAGGTCGTCGCCATGGCCGGTGACGGCGTAAACGACGCGCCCGCATTGGCAGAGGCCGACGTGGGCATCGCCATGGGTACGGGAACCGAGGTCGCGATCCAAAGCGCCGGGGTGACGCTGGTCAAGGGCGACCTGGCTGGCATCGCTCGCGCCCTGGTGCTCAGCCGCATGACGATGCGTAACATCCGGCAGAACCTGGTGTTTGCCTTCGCCTATAACGCCATCGGCATCCCGGTCGCGGCGGGTGTACTCTACCCGGTGTTCGGCATCCTGCTTAGCCCGGCGGTCGCGGCACTGGCTATGTCGCTCAGCTCCGTTTCCGTTATTGCCAATGCGCTCCGCCTCCGGGCAACGCATCTGTGACGGCGTCGGCCCATGCGGGTTGGTGGAATAGCCTGCCTATCTTGTGCTACGTAATGGAAGCGAAAGCCCTATGACGCAGGGGCACTGTTGAGCTGATAGCCGTGAGGTCCGCACCTCATTGATAAAAGGGTCAACGATGGACGGTTTGACTCCGCTTACTGAGGTGCCGGCGGACACGACCGGGCACAGCCATGTATTTCTCGGCCGCGGGCACGACCGGTCCGAGCGGCGAACTTGGTGGGTCATCGCCCTGTGTGCCGCCATGATGGTGCTCGAAATCGTGGGCGGCCTCGCCTTTGGGTCAATCGCCCTGGTGGCGGACGGGCTGCATATGAGCACCCATGCCGGCGCGTTGCTGCTGGCAGCTCTCGCCTACACCTATTCCCGCAGATACGCACACGACCCGCGCTTTTCGTTCGGAACGGGCAAGCTGGGCGATTTGGCCGGGTTCAGCAGTGCCATCGTCCTTGCGATGATCGCGCTCCTGATAGGCTATGAGGCCACACTCCGGCTGTTTGCGCCCGTCCCGATCCAGTTTACCGAAGCCATTCCGATCGCGGTGCTCGGGTTGGCGGTGAACGTAGCCAGCGTGTGGCTGCTCAGCGGCGGCCATGGCCATGATCATCATGGGCACGGGCACGGGCATGGGCATGGGCATGCAAACCATGACGATGAACACAGGATCGTAACACCGTCCGGCGTGTTGCTCCTGACCGTCTATGAGGATGGCGTCCCGCCAGTCTTCCGGCTACAGCGCGAGCAAGGCAGCGTGGCCCCTACCGGCATCACGATCGAAACGATCCGGGCAGGTGGAGACCGGCAGGCCTTCACCTTGGTCGATCGTGGCGGCTGGCTAGAAAGTGCCGAGGCCATACCGGAGCCACACGTATTCACAGTGCACCTAAGTGCCGGCGGAACGGGGTACGACCTGCCGTTTACGGAGTATGAGCACGAGGCGCACGGCGCAGCCCATCGGGACAACAACATGCGGGCGGCCGTCATCCACGTCCTGGCCGACGCGGCCGTGTCGGTGCTGGTGATCATCGGTCTGCTGTTTGCGCGGGCCTTCGGCTGGCTTTGGATGGACCCGCTGGCCGGCATCATCGGCGCGTGCGTGATCGCGTCATGGTCGTACGGGCTGGTGCGCGACACGGGCGCAATCCTGCTCGATATGGTACCGGACCGGCGCGTGGCGGACGGGGTGCGCCAGGCTGTTGAGGCCGGGGGCGACGCAGTGCTGGACCTGCATGTCTGGCGGCTCGGCCCGGGCCATCTGGGTGCCATTGTATCTGTCGCGACCGAGATGCCAGACCGGCAATCCGGCCACTACCGGCAATTGCTCTCGCGCTTTCCGTCCTTGTCCCATATCACGGTCGAGGTACACAGCAGATAGCGTGCCCTTTACCACGAGGGAGCACTCCGACTCGCTGATCGGACGCAACGCCTGATCGCCGGGTACAACCCTCACGACCCGCAGCAGGTTGTCGGCACCGGTTGAGTCTGCGGGCGTCTTCACCTTTGCCAGATACATGTCCTTCATCAACCTGGGCCGTGCCCCTTGGCGCAGTGCCAACGCCCGGCTCGAACGGGTCGGCTTTCAGGTCCCAGGGCGATCTTGGACCGCGAGCGCAATCTGGAAAGCTACCTGGGTGAAGCCGGCACCAAAGACGTGTAAGCCCGCCCTTCTTACGTCGACGTCAGCGGTCTTCAGGGTACCGGTCCCGACCAATCCATCGCTCAAACGGAGCAGTAGCGCTCCACCACCGCGGCGTCCCGGAGCATCGCCGCCGCGTCTGCGGTGTGCACGACGGTGCCGCCATCCAGAACGTACGCCCGGTTCGCGATGGCCAGCGCCAGGCCGACGTTTTGCTCCACCAGCAGGATCGTCATGCCCGACTGGCGCAACGACAGGAACAGTTCGAACATCTCGTCCACCAGCACGGGCATAATACCCTCGCTCGGCTCGTCCAGCATTAGCAAGCGGGGGGCAGCGGCGAGCGCCCGGGCAATCGCTAGCATCTGCTGTTCCCCGCCCGACATCGTGCTCGCCTGCTGGCCCAGCCGCTCCGCCAGGCGCGGGAAGGTCTCGGCCAGCCGGCCGATGATGCGGGCCTCCTCATGCCGCAGCGGGCTCGCGAGCAAACCGAGCAGCAGGTTCTCCCGCACCGTCAGCCCCGGCACGATGCGCCGCTCTTCCGGCACATAGGCCAGACCAAGCCGGTAGCGGGCATGCACCGGGAGCTTCGTCAGATCGTGCCCATCGAAGGTGACCGGACCGCGCATCCGCGGCATCAGGCCCATGATGGATTTGAGCGTTGTGGTCTTACCCGCGCCGTTGCGGCCCACCAGGCAAACGATCTCACCCTGCGCCACGTTCAGCGTGACCCCCTGCAGCACGTGGCTGGCCCCGTACCAGGCATGCAGGTCATCAAGGCGCAGCATCAATGCACCCGCTGGCCGAGGTAGACGTGCTTCACGTCGTCATTGGCCCGGATGTCATCGGGCGTGCCTTCGGCCAGCACTGTGCCCTGGTGCAGCACCAGCACGCGCTGGCACACGCCCATAACCAGCTTCATCTTATGCTCGACCAAGATCACGGTGCGGTCCTGCGCCAGCCGCACGATCAGGTTCATCACATCCCGCGTTTCCTCCGGGCTCATTCCGGCCGTCGGCTCGTCCAGCAGCAGCAGGCGGGGCCGGGTGGCGAGGGCCATGGCGAGTTCCAGTGCCCGTTGCTCGCCATGGGCCAGCGTGCCGGCAGATACCGCGGCGCGGTGCTGCAGGCCCACGGTACCGAGCAGCGCGTGCGCGTCTTCCGTCAGCGCGGACAGCCGGGCCCGGGGCCGCCAGGGGTCGTACCGGGCCACGAGCGCCTGCGCCGCAACCCGCACATTCTCCAGCGCGGTCAGGCTCGGGAAAACGTTAGTGATCTGAAAGGACTTGGCGATGCCAAGGGCGGCGAACCGATGCTGCGGCGTGCCAGTGATGTCGCGACCCTCCCACCAGATCTGGCCGGCGCTGGGCGGGAATGCACCGGTCAGCAGATTGAAGAACGTGCTTTTTCCTGCGCCATTCGGGCCGATCACCCCTGTCAGCACCCCGGCCTGGAACCCGGCCGTCACGCCGGCAAGCGCCGTGAAGCCGCCGAACCGCTTGCTTAAACCGACAGCGCGCAAGATCTCGGTCATCGTGGCATCCGGGCGAGTAGCGTGCCCCACACCCCGCGGGGGAAGAATAGCACGCACGCCATAAACAGCGCGCCCACCGCCAGGGGCCAATGCTCTGTCCAGCGCGCTACCAGCGTTTCGGTCGCGACGAACACCAGCGCACCCACGAACGGGCCAAAGAACGTGCCCGAGCCACCCAGCAACGCCATGATGACGGCCAGGCCGGACGTGCTGAGGTCCATGCTATCGATCGGCACGATCCCCAGTTTGAGCGCGTACAGCGCGCCAGCCAGGCCACTGAATGGGCCAGACAGCGTGAACGCCTGCCATCGCACCCGGCGCACGTCGTAACCACACGCGCGCGCCCTGCCCTCGTTTTCCCGCACCGCCGCCATGGCCGCGCCGAAGGGGGAGGCCAGGATGCGGGCAAGCGCGAACAGCGCCAGAATGGCAGGCGCCGCCAGCACATAATAGCGCACCCGGGCGTCGAGCGGGTCCAGCACGGCACCCAGCACGTGCAGCGGGCCCATATTGACACCGCGCAACCCGTTCTCCCCCCCGGTCCAGCCCGCGGCCTGGTAGGCGATGAAATACGCGCATTGCGCCAGCGCCAGCGTCACCATTGCGAAGTAGATGCCGCGCGTTCGGGTGGCCAGCAGGCCCATGACGAACGCGATGGCCGTTCCTGCCAGCATGCCGGCCGCCATCGCCGCCCAGACCGGTGCCCCGAACCGCGTGAGCGCGATGCCGCACGCGTACGCCCCGCCGCCGAACACCGCAGCATGGCCGAAGCTAAGCAGGCCGAGCGCGCCATAGACCAAATTGAAGCCTAGCGCGTACAGGCCAAACACCAGCACGTCCGCGGCCAGCGCCGGAGTGGGGAGCAGCCACGGCAGAGCCAAAAGAGCCAGGCTGCCGAACAGCGCCGGGTGCCCACCCAGCCGCAGCCGCCGCGGCGCAGGAAGCACCAGTTCGCTCACGCGGCGAAACCTGCCCGGCCAAACAAACCCTGTGGACGGACCAGCAACACGAGCGCCATGAGCGCGTACATCGACACCTTGGCCATTTCCGGCGCGAATAGGCTGGTCATGCTGACCACCACCCCCAGCAGCAGCCCGGCCACCACCGCGCCCGCCAACGAGCCCATGCCGCCCACGACCGTGACGACAAACGCCTCTGCCAGTACCGTCGCACCCATCTCCGGGCTAGCCCCTTGCAACGGCGCGGCAAGCAGCCCCGCCAGCCCGGCGATGCCGGTGCCAAGCCCAAACACCAGCATCCAGGTCCGGCTGACATCGAGGCCTAGCACCCGCGCAATCACCGGGTCCCGCGCCCCAGCCCGGATGACAAGGCCGACCCGCGTGCGCTCAATCAACAGCCACAACGCCAGCATCACCACAGCCGCGACGCCGATCACGAACAGCCGGTATATCGGAAAGTAGCCCACCCCAATATCGGTCGCACCCTGCAACAGCTCTGGCGTCTCGAAGGGGATGCCGCCCTTGCCCCATGCTATCCGCACCACTTCCACCATCACGTAAGACAGCCCGAAGGTAAGAAGCAGCGGATCGTCTATCCCACGGCCATAAAGCGGGCGGACCAGCACCCGCTCCACCACAAGCCCGCCCAGCCCGATCAGCAGCGGCACGCCCACGAGGCATAGCCAAAAATTACCCGTCACGCCGAACAGGAACAGCCCGGCATAGGCACCCACCATGAAGAACGCCCCATGGGCAAAGTTCACGACCTGGAGCAGGCCAAAGATCAACGACAGCCCGGTGGCGAGCAGCACATATACGGCCCCCAGCGCCAGCCCCGTGAACGCTTGCAGGGCCAGCAGGCTGGGCGGGTATTCGGTCAAACCTAGCTGTACCCCAGCGACGCGCAGCTGCGCAGCATGGCCTCGTCCGGGCCTTCTTGCGCCAAGATGTCGAACAGGTCGGCGTCGCCCGCGCCGGGCTTGTCCTTGCTGCCGATGATCAACACAGACTGCACGCTTTGGTGGTCGCAGCCGCGGTAGTACTGCTTGCCTTTGTAAGCGTCGTATTTCAGCGCACCCAGCGCATCGACCACCTGTTCCGTATCGGTGCTGCCGGCCGCGCGCACGGCGGCCAGTACGGTCGTGACACCAGCGTAGCCCAGCGCACCATAGTCGGACGGCACCCGGCCGCCATGCATGGCGCGGAACGCGTCATTGAAGGCCCGGGCGGACGGTACCGTGTCTTCCAGCCTCCAGTAGTAGGACGTGCCGCCGATCACCCCGGCAAACGCCTCCGCGCCAGCCGCCACGCGGGCCGTGTAGAGCAACACGGGGGCGACCAGCTTCGTCGTGCGCTTCAGCCCGAAATCAGTCGCCTGCTTCATCGAAATCTGCTGGTCGCGGCCGAAGTTGCAGATGCACAACACGTCGGGCTTCAGCGCCTGGATGCGCGGCAGGAACGGGCTGTAATCGGTGGTGCCGATCGGGTGGCGTATATCGGCCACCACTTCGATCCCCAGCGGCGCGCCGGCCGATTGGAAACCACGCACCATCTCATGCCCATACGCGTAATCGGCCGTCAGAAACGCGACGCGCTTGCCGAATTTTGGGAAGACGTAACGGCCGACGGCACCCGCGGTCATGTGCGGGTTCAGCGCCTCATGGAACGTCCAGCGGCTGGCGTCTGCGGCTTCGTTGATCGCGTCGGACTGGCTGATGCTGTTGAACAGCACCTTGCGCTGTTTGGTCACGTTGTTGATCGCAAGCTGTACCGCAGCTGACAGCCCGCCCACGATGAAATCGGCGCGGTCCTTTTCGATCAGCTCCAGCGTCCGCGTTGCAGCCTCGCCGGGGTTCAGCCGGTCATCGCGCACCAGCAACTCCGCGTTGCGTCCAGCCAGGCCGCCCGAGGCATTGAATTGCGCCACAGCAAGCTCCGCCGCCCGCACCTGGTCCTGCGCCTCTGCCCCGAATGCGCCCGTAAGCGGCACGGGAAAGCCGATGCGGATGGGCCCGGTTTGCGCGCGCACCGACAGCATCGGCATGGCGAGTACGGTGGCGAGTGCGGCGCGGCGGGTGATCGGCATGGCGTGGCCTCCGGTTACGGCACGCGGCCCAGCGCGCGTAGGATGCGCTCGGGTGTCGCAGGTTGCTGGTTGATGCGGGCGCCCAGATGGCGGATGGCGTCGTTGATGGCACCCATGACCGCGGCAGGCGCACCCGCCGTGCCTGCCTCCCCGGCGCCCTTGGCACCGAGCGTGCTGGTCCGCGTCGGCGTTTCCACATGCGCCACTTCGATATCAGGCATGCCGTCGGCCATCGGCACCAGGTAGTCGGCCAGGGTGCCGGTCTGTAGCTGGGAGTGTTCGTCGTACACGCACTCTTCGAACAACGCCCCGCCGATCCCCTGCACGACCCCGCCGCGGATTTGCTCGTCAACCAGCAGCGGGTTCAACACAGTGCCGCAATCCTCCACGACCCAGTGCCGCAGCAGGGTGACGAAACCGGTCTCGGGATCGACTTCCACGAGGCTCGCCTGCGCGCCGTTGGTGAACGCGAACGGGTACTCCCGCGGCATGTAGTGCCGGGTCGCGACCAGCTCCGGCTGCGTGCCCGGCGGCAGCGTGTCGCCCCGGAAATAACCGACCCGGCCCACGTCGGACAGGGCCATGCGCCGCGTGCCGTCCAAATCCGTCACGTGCCCGTCGCGCAGATCGAGCTGCGCCGGCTTGGCCTGCAGCACGGCCGCGGCCAGGTCGAGGATATTTGACCGGAGCGCGCGTGACGCCAGCAGCGCCGCTTCGCCGCCAATACCCGCGCCGCGACTGGCCCAGGTGCCGCCGCCGTAGGGGGTGCGCTCCGTATCGCCCGTTACCACGCGCACGCTGGCCAGCGGCACGGACAGCTCGTGCGCCACCACCTGCGCAATCACCGTCTCCGTCCCCTGGCCCTGCTCCGTCACGCTAATGCTGGCCGTGACCGTGCCGCCCGGGTCCAGCCGGATCGTGCAGCCATCCTGCGCCGAGATAGGCGCGCCGCCGACGCCATAGAACGCCGGGCCGGGATTGCTGAGCTCGACAAAGCAAGCGAGGCCGATCCCTTGCAGCACGCCCCGCGATCGTGCCTCCGCCTGTTGCCGGCGCAGCGTGTCGTAGTCCATGAGCGTCAGCAACTTCTCGAACGACGCACGCAGCGAGAGCCGTTCGAACCGCAAGCCGGACAGGGTGGTGTGCGGGTATGCGTCGTCGGCCAGCAGGTTGCGGCGGCGGATCTCGGCCGGGTCGATGCCGAGCCGGTGGGCGGCCAGGTCCATCAACCCCTCGGTCACGCTCACCGCGATCGGGTGGCCGACGCCGCGATATTGACAGGTCGGCGTACGATTTTGCAGCGCCACGCGCAGCCGAGCCTTGTACGCTGGCAGCTGGTACCAGGACCCGCACAAATTCACGACCTGGTTACCCTCCACGGCCGAGGTGCGAGGGTACACCGAATAGGGGCCGATGCCGGTCAGGTCATCTACCTCAAGCCCGCGCAGCAGGCCGTCGGCATCCAACGCCAGTCGCCCGTGCGTCGTATGGTCACGCGCATGGATGTCGGTCAGGAAGCTTTCCAGCCGGTCCGCCTCGAATGCCACCGGCCGGCCCAGCAGGATCGCGCAGGCGCAGGCTGCCATCTCGTCCGGATAAACGTGGACCTTGATGCCAAAGCTACCGCCCACGTCGCGGCAGATCACACGCACCTGGGTTTCAGCCAAGCCGAGATGCTTGGCAAACACCTCTTTCATCATGTGCGGCGCCTGGTGGCTGTGCCAGACGGTGAGCTGGTCGTCCCGCCAATCGGCCAGGATGGAGCGGCCTTCAAGCGTCACACCGGTATGGCGGCCGCTGATGAAGGTCTCTTCCACCACCACGGCGGCGCCGGCGAACGCAGCCTCCGTCCCGCCCACGTCCAGGCTGCGGGTGAAGGCCAGGTTGTCCCGCAGTTCTGGAAACAACGGCGGTGCCGTTAGCGCCGCTGCGGGCTCTGGCAGAGGGGTCAGCTCTTCCCACTCGACATGGACCAGCGCCGCCGCATCTTCGGCCTGCGCGCGGGTATCCGCCACAACGGCGGCGACGGCCTCGCCCTGCCAGGTCGCGCGGTCCGGTGCCAGCGCATGCTGCGGTGCCGATTTCAGACCGGTGAAATGCGCCAGCACGCCAACCCACGGCGTGCAAACAGCCGCCAGGTCCGCGGCCGTCACAACGCGCACAACGCCGGGCATGGCGCGGGCGGCGTCGGTATCGATGTGCCGGATGCGCGCATGGGCATAGGGGCTACGGACGAACGCCATGTGGACCATGCGCGGCAGGCGCTGATCGCCGGTGTACTCGCCCTGACCGCGCAGCAAACGCCGGGCGTTGGGGCGCGGGACGCTGCGGCCGATGTAGCTGTTGGGCAGGTCGGCTGGCACAAGAACGTTCAAGCGGCAGCTCCCATCCGGTCGTGCACAACGCTTTCGATCGCATCGACGATGGCGTGGTAGCCGGTACAGCGGCAATAATTTCCGCTCATGTGTGCGCGGATGGCACTGCGGTCCGGCGCCGCTTGCTGCTCCAGCAACTCCAGTGCGCTGACCAGCATGCCCGCCGTGCAGTACCCGCATTGCAGGGCGTTGCGCCGGTGGAACGCCGCCTGCAATGCCGCCAGCGCGCCCGTTTCGGTCAGGCCCTCCACCGTTTCCACCACGCTGCCATCGAGCGAGGCCGCCAGCACCAGGCAGCCGCGCACCGCCTGGCCGTCCACGCGCACGGTGCAGGCACCGCACACCCCATGCTCGCACCCGGCATGGGAGCCCGTCAGGCCCAGCCCGTCGCGTAAGAAGTCGATCAGGTGCACACGCGCCTCGACCATGCGGGACAAGGTGACACCGTTGACCGTGAGAGTGACCGGGACCGTGAACGGGGTTGGCAGCGCCGTCATGCCGCCATCGCCGTCAATGCCCGGCCAAGCAACACGCGGGCCAGATGCAGCCGCGTGGCCGATGACGCATTCAAGTCGCTGCAGGGATCAAGGTCGGACGCTAGTGCCGCCTGCGCTGCCGCGATGCCGTGCGCCGCGGCAGCGTGCGGGGCTGCGGTCGGGCCGTCACCCACGGCGAAGAACACCAGGCGCAGGGCGTCGTTGGCCGGGCGATGCGCGGCCAGCCCGACCATGGCGTAGTCGCCATGCCGCCGCGCGAGTTCAAGAAAGACGGAGCGGGCTGCGGGCTGCACTGGAAAACTGACGGCCTCTAGCAGCTCGTTGGGTTCCAGCGCGGTGGCATAGATGCCGCGAAAGAACTCGGACGCCGGGATATGCCGGATGCCTGCCGGGCTACGCACCGCCAGGGTCGCTCCGAGCGCCAGCGCCACCGCCGGGTACTCGGCCGCCGGGTCGTTGAGGGCGAGGCTGCCACCGATCGTGCCGCGGTTGCGAATGGCCGGGTGCGCCACATGCGCCACCGCCTGCGCGAGCAACGGCAGATGCTGCGCCACCACGGGTGAGCTTGCGATATCCGCATGGCGAGTGAGCGCGCCGATCGTGACCGTGGCACCATCGGTGGCGATACCGCGCATCCCAGGCAGGTGCGTGATGTCGACCAAAATCTCCGGTTCGGACAGCCGTAGATTGAGCGACGCGATCAGGCTTTGCCCACCGGCCAGCATGCGGGCACCATCACCATGACGCTCCATAAGGTCGAACAATTCCGCCGTGCTGCGCGCACGGGTGTATGCGAATGGCGGCGCTTTCACCGTTTTTCCTCCCACTTGCACAGGACAGTGACGACGGGACCGGCACGCGTCAACGGCCGCGAATGCACTTGACGGAACGGGCGCCGAACCGGAACTGTTCCCGGCCAGAGATCAGAAAGGGCGTGCGCCGATGCTGCAGCGGTTGGACCATTACTCGATCCGTACGCCACGGCTGGAGGAAACACGGCGCTTCTACGCCGACATCCTAGGCCTAACGGAAGGTGCCCGCCCGCCATTTCCGTTCCCCGGCGCTTGGATGTACCAGGGCGAACGGGCCGTCGTTCACATCGTGGGCTATGACCCGGCGGATTTGGACGGGCTCAAAGCCTATCTCGGCGACAAGCCCGTCGTGACGAACGGCACTGGCACGATCGACCATGTGGCCTTCACCGCCAACGACCTGCCGGCCATGCAGGCCCGCCTGACCGCGAGCGGCCTGCCCTTCCGGGAGCGTGAGGTGCCAAGCCTCAAGCTGCATCAGGTGTTTGTCGAGGACCCGAACGGCGTAACGCTCGAGCTGAACTTTCCGGCCATCCCGGAGGCGCTGGCACAGTGAGCCGCCGGGCGCTCGTCATCGGCGGGTCGCTAAGCGGATTGTTCGCGGCCACGCTATTGCGGCACGCGGGCTGGGATGTGGCGGTGTACGAGCGGTCAAGCGTGCCCCTGTCCGGGCGCGGTGCGGGGATCGTGACGCACCCGGCGCTGGCCGATGCCCTGGTACGGGCCGGTGTGACGGCGGCGGAGCTGGGCGTCGCCGTGCCGGGGCGGGTGGTCTTTGCGCCGGACGGGGACATCCTGGCCCAGCATGACGCGCCGCAGGTACTGACATCCTGGAGCCGGCTGTACGCCCTACTGGACGCAGCATTGCCGGCCCACCTTATCCACCGGGGCTGGGCGCTGGATCAGATCAGCCAGGATGGCAGCACGGTCGTGGCACATTTCGCCAATGGTGAGCGGGCCCGGGGCGATATCCTGATCGGTGCCGATGGTATCCGGTCGGCCGTCCGCCGGGCCGTGTTACCGGCGGTCTGCCCAATCTACGCCGGCTATATCGCGTGGCGCGGCCTGGCCGATGAAACGGCGCTGCCTGCCGCCACCCATGCGGCGCTGTTTGGACGCTTCGCGTTCTGCTTGCCGGACGGTGAGCAAATCCTGGGCTACCCAATTGCAGGCGACGGCGAGGATATGCGGCCGGGGCGACGCCGCTACAACGTGGTTTGGTACCGCCCGGCCAACGACGCCACGTTGCAAGACATGCTGACGGATGATTCCGGGCGCACGCATCTGGACGGCATCCCCCCCGGGTTGATCCGCCAGGGCCTGGTAACAGCCATGCGTGCAGCGGCAGAGCGGGTGTTGTGCCCCCAATTTGCCGACGTCGTCCGTGCCTGCGCTACGCCGTTCTTCCAGCCCATCTATGATCTGACCGTGCCGCACATGGTCCATGGCCGGGTGGCGCTTATGGGTGATGCCGCGTTCGTCGCGCGCCCGCACGCCGGCATGGGTGTCACGAAAGCAGCCCAAGACGCCGTCGCGCTTGCCGCCGCCCTGGAGGTCTGCCCGATTGCAGGCGCGCTCCAGCGTTACGAAGCGGAACGCCGGCCTGCAGGAGACGCGGTCGTCGCCAAAGGGCGTCTGCTGGGCGCATACATGCAGGCGCAGTGCAGCTCGCCATCAGAGCAATACGCGGCCGCGCGCTATCGTACGCCCCAGGCCGTCATAACCGAGACAGCGTGGATCACGGCCTAGCGTGAAAATCACGGCCATCGAGACACTGCGGACGCGCGAGTTCGCCAACGTCATCTGGGTCCGGGTGCATACCGGCGCCGGGTTCATCGGCCTGGGTGAGACCTTCTACGGCGCCGGTGCCGTGGAGGCGCATGTGCATGACACGCTGGCCCCACGCCTGCTGGGCAAGAACCCGCTGCACATCGAAGCGCTGCATCGCGAGATGCTGAACCTACCCATGGCGCAGTCCAGCACGGGGGTCGAATATCGCGCCGCGTCCGCCATCGACATCGCGCTATGGGATGTGTTCGGCAAGGTGTGCCAGCAGCCGGTCCACCAAATGCTCGGCGGGCTGTGCCGGCCCCGGCAGCGCATCTACAACACCTGCGCCGGCTATGCTTACGTCCGCTCCAACGAGATCAAGCCTGTCTCCACCTGGAACTTCGACGCCGCGGCGGGACCTTACGAGGACCTGCACGGCTTTATGACCGACGCGGGTGCCGTCGCCGAGAGCCTGCTGGAGCAGGGCATTTCCGCCATGAAGATTTGGCCCTTCGACCCGGCGGCCATTGAGAATGACGGCATGTCGATCACTCCGGACCAGCTCCGGGCCGCGCTGTCCCCGTTCGAAAAGATCAGACGCGCCGTGGGCGACAAGATGCAGATCATGGTGGAGTTCCACTCGCTATGGAATCTGCCGATGGCCAAGAAGCTGGCCAAGATCCTCGAACCCTATGATCCAACATGGTTCGAAGACCCAATCCGCATGAACTCACCCCAAGCGCTGGCGGAGTACGCGCGCAGCACGGATGTGTGGGTCTGCGCGAGCGAGACGCTGGGTTCCCGTTTTCCCTACAAGGACATGCTGGACCGTGACGCCATCCACGTCGTGATGGCCGATTTGTGCTGGACCGGTGGCCTGACGGAGGGGCGCAAGATCGCGGCGATGGCTGACACCTACCATCGCCCCTTCGCCCCGCATGACTGCATCGGGCCTGTGGGCTTCATCGCCGGCATCCACGCCTCGTTCAGCCAGCCCAACACGTTGATCCAGGAAAGCGTGCGGGCCTTCTACACGGGATGGTACAACGAACTGGTCACCACAATGCCCGTGATCCGCGACGGTTATGTACTACCGATGGAAGGGCATGGGCTGGGCACTGAACTACAACCCGCAGTGTTTGAACGAAGCGACCTCGTCGTCCGCCGGTCGGAGGCATAATGCCGTCACTGCCTGGTTGCATGCTGGTCCGGCACCTCGATCGCCATGTCGAGCAGGAGGGAGCTGCGTGACTTGCCGTGGGTGTCGAGCGCCAGGCTGTCGTTGACCCCGCCGGCCAGCGCCCGCTCCAGCACAAAATGTAGCGCATAAAGGCGGGGTAATTCGTAGCGGGTGACAGGCCCGTGCACCACGGCCGCGAAATGCCGGGCGACCGCCTCCGCCGTTACGGTGTCCCGCAGCAACGCGTAATCTTGCATGTCATAGGCGATGACCGAGAGCGTCTGGCTGTCGCCCTTGTCGCCGGTGCGGGTGTGCGCCAGGGCGCGTAGCGGAACGGTCGCCATTATTGCACCTCGAGATATTCGACCCGCGCCACGACGTCCGAAGCCGGCAGGTACGTCGTCAGCGTCCGGACCGCGGCGCGGATTGAAAAGCGCACGCCGCCCCCGCCCGCCGGACCGTTGACATAGAGCGACTCCACTTCCGTCACCAGAAGCTCCGCCAGCGTCACGTCCGGGCAGCGCGCCGCGACGCGGAGCCGGACCTCCGGCAGGTTTGATACCGTCCGTCCGGGCAGGGCGAGGGCGTTCATGCCCATTAGGTCGTACCGCACCGGCACATCGCGCAGCCCGGTCCGCGCCAGCCGGCGCTGGATGATGTCGGCCGCCAGCCGCGCCCGGCCTTCGGCCCCGGGTCCGGCATACGAGATTTCCACCTCCACATGCTGCCCGGCACTCACCCCAATCAGCACCTTCAGCGTGTCCGGCGCGGGGTGGCCGTGCATGCCGGTCAGGCGCACCTGGTCTGGCCCCTCCTGCTGAAGCGATACCTCCGTCAGGTCCAGCACCACGTCGGGCGTGATGTAGCGGGCCGGGTCGTGCACCTCGTACAGCAACTGCTCGGTAATCGTGTGGCGGTCGATGCGCCCCCCGGTACCTGGCGGCTTGGTGATGCGGATCGAAAGGTCGCCCGCCACCTCGGCAATCGGGAAGCCAATCCGGTCCAGGCCCGGCACGTCCTTCACGCCAGGGTCGGCGAAGTATCCGCCCGTCGCCTGTCCGCCGCATTCGAGCAGGTGCCCGGCCACGATGCCGCAGGCCAATTCGTCCAGCGCGGTCCAGCCGAAATGCGCCTGCAACGGGCCAAGCGCCAGGGCCGAGTCCGTCACGCGCCCAGTGATGATCACGTGCGCGCCCGCCCGGTAGGCGTCGGCGATGGGCGCCGCACCCAAATAGGCGTTGGCGGACACGATTGGAGTGCCGAGGCGGGATACGGGTTCGCCCGTCTCCACCAGTACCGGGTCCCTGTCCCGCACGAGCCGGGCGACATCGTCGCCCAACACAGCCGCGACCACCATGCCACGCAGCCCGGCCTCGGTCGCCACGCGATGCGCCATCGCAGCCGCCGCCTGGGTCGCCGCCGCGCCCCCATTGCTGACCAGCCGCGTGCCATGCCCGTGACAGGCCGGCAGCAGCACCGCCAAACGATCCGCCAGGGCCGGGAAATAACCGGGTTGCCCCTGCGCCCGGCCCGCCTGCAGCATCGCCAGCGTGCGTTCCGCCAGGGTCTCGATCATGAGCACGTCGATGCGCCCGTGCTCCACTAATTCCAGCGCGGCATCCAGCCGGTCATTGAAAAAGGCCGATCCGCCGCCGATCCGCAGCGGTGGCGTCATACCGCGAGCCCTGCCATGACGCCGCCGTCGAGGTTGTAGGCGCCGCCGGTGGCGAAAGCGGCCTCGTCAGACAGCAGGAACATCATGAGCGCAGCAACGTCCGACGTGCTGCCCAGCCGGCCAAGCGGTACCCTGGAGGCGGTACCGCGCCGGGCGGCCGCCGGGTCATCGGGGCGGAAAGAGGCCTCGATGCCGGTCATCATGCCAGTGTCGATAGGGCCGGGGCACACCGCGTTGACCCGCACCCCATGCCGCGCGCTCTCAAGCGCCGCGGATTTCACCAGGCCGATGACCGCGTGCTTGCTGGCCGAGTAGGCCGCCAGCCGGGCGGTCCCGCGCAGCCCCGCGGTGGATGATGTCGCGACGATCGAGCCTCCGCCGGCTTTGCGCATGGCGGGTAACAGCGCGGCAAGCCCCAGCCAGACACTGCGGACGTTGACCGCCATCACCTGATCGAATGCCGCCAGAAGTACGGACTCGATCGGCGCGATCGGCCCGGTAATACCCGCATTCAGCACGGCCAATGTCACAGGACCGAACGCAGCCTCGGCCCGCGCGACGTACTCGGCTGCCGATTTGTCTTCGGTCACGTCAGCGCACACCGGCAGCACTTGCGGGCCCAATTCGTGTTTGACCCGATGCAACGCCGCGTCGTCCCGGTCCACCATGATCACCCGCACGCCGCTGGCGGCAAGGCGTCGCGCGATGGCCAGGCCGATCCCGGATGCGGCGCCCGTGACAACCGCGACCTGACCGGCCAGCGTCACGATGTCAGGCTCTTCCCAAAATCTTCGCGGGGGTGCGGCACCTTGACCTGCGCACCGAAGCCGCCGTTTTCCAGCACACCCAGGCTGCGCTGTGCCAAGCACAGATTGTCCTCACCCGCCCGGCAGCGGGCGCAGTGGCCGCAGCCAATCCAAGGATAGACGATCCGCTCATCCCCGATGGCGACATCGGTAGCGTCCGGCCCAATCGCCACGACCCGGCCCACGATTTCGTGGCCGGGCGCCCGCGGTAGCGTCACGCCGCGTTCGGCCAGGCTCATCACCTTCCCGCCGCCCATGTTGTAGGAGCCGTGCCAAAAGTGCAGGTCCGAATGGCAGACGCCGCAGCGCGTGACGTCCAGCACGACTTCGGTGCCGGTCGCGACCGGATCAGTCAGCTCGATGCATTGCAGTGGCTGCCCGTTGCGGACGACTGCCCCCGCTTTCATGCCCAAAAGACCGTCATACCGTCTCCCACCCATCGCCAGCGGCTCTGACGGCCGCCTACACCGAAACTGAAGTACATTGACCGGTCCTCCGGTCGTGTCGCTACAGGCCACATGGCGAAGCAATCAATGGTCACGCCAGCTATTCGCTCTCTGGTAATCAATACAGCCGAAGTTTTATCGGTCCGTCAACCATTTACATTACTTATCCAACGCTGCATTTCCGGTAGAACCGGCGGCGACACTCGGGATCAAGGCTCCTCCAGCACCACGCCAGCCGGGGGTGTCTCCCCCAACCGGGGCCGCCGCCACGCCAGCCATACCTGCGCCCCGATCAGCAGTACGGCCAGGCACACGAATGCCATGCTGATCGGGCTGCCAACGAACACCGACAGATCGCCACGGGACAGCGTCAGCGCCCGGCGGAAATTCTGTTCCAGCCGGGGCCCCAGCACGAACCCCAGCAACACGGGCGCCGGATGAAACCCCAGACGAAGCAGCCCATAGCCCACCACCCCGATGATTAGCGTCTGTATCACGCCAAACATCTCGTTATTGGTGCTGTAGACGCCTACGCAGATGAAAAATAAAGCGAAGGGAAACAAGTACCGGAACGGGATACGCAGCAACTTTACCCAAAGCCCGATCATCGGCACGTTCAGGATGACCAAAAGAATATTGCCAATCCAAAAAGACGCGATCAGCCCCCAGAACACATCCGGATGTTCGGTCATCAGCTACGGACCTGGCTGAATGCCCTGAATGATCAGCGCGCCCAAAATAAGCGCCATGACAGCGTCACCCGGGATGCCCAGGCTCATGGTCGGAATAAAGTCGCCCTGCACGGAGGAGTGGGTGGACGCTTCCGGGCTCGCCACCCCGGCAATAGCTCCCCGGCCGAACTTGGCCGGGTTGCGGCTTATGCGTTTCTCCGCGGCATAGGCGACAAACGAGGCAATGGTCGGGCCGGTGCCGGGTATAAGCGAGCAGAGGCTGCCGATCAGCGTGCCGCGCAGGATCGGGAACGCCGCCTCACGCAGGTCCGCCCGGCTTGGACGCAAGTCACGGATGCGGAGCCGCAACCCCGCGGTGTTGGCCACCGTGATGGTATTCACGCTTTTCAGGAACTCGGCGATGCCGAAAAAGCCAAGGGCCAGCGCCACCAGGTCGATGCCGTTGTAAAGCGAAAGCACGCCGAAGGTGAACCGCGACGTTCCCGTGTCTACATCTGTGCCGACCGTACCGAGCACCAGGCCCAGCAGCGTCATTGCGACGCCTTTCAGCGCAGAGCCGCGGGCCAGCGTGGCCCCTGCGAGCAGGCCGAGCACCATCAGGGTGCAGATTTCCGCCGGGCCGAAGCGAAAGGCGACGGAGACGAGGAAAGGGGCGAACAGGATCATCTGCATGATGCCAAAAGCCGCGCCAAAAAACGCCGCCATTATCGTAATACCCAGCGCCACGCCGCCGCGGCCCTGCTGCGTCATGGGGTAGCCGTCCAGGCAGGTGACGGCGTGGGACGGGTGGCACGGCAGATTGAGCAAGATGGAGCAGATCGCCCCACCATACTGTGCCCCGTAATAAATGCCGGCCAGCATCAGGATAGCCGCGACCGGCGGCATGCCGAAGGTGAGTGGCAACAGGATAGAGATCGTCGCCATGATCCCCATGCCCGGTAGCACGCCGATCACGTTACCGATCAGGACACCGATGAAACTCCAGAACAGGTTCTGCGGCTGGAGTGCCACGGTAAAGCCGTGAAGGAGGTTAGGAAGGGTGTCGCCCACGGATCAGAGTTGCCAAAACGGAAGCTGGAATTTCAACGCCCAGGAGAACACCACCGCCGCGACGGCTGTCGCTGCCGCCGATAGAGTGAGCGCGCCGCGCCATGTCGCTGCCCGGTCGCCCCAGGCGGCGATAAATACGCAGGCAAAGGTGGCCGGACCCAGGCCGAACGCCTCACCGAGTGCGATAAAAGCCGCGACGCCACCCAAGATGCAGCCCCAGCCACGCCAGTCCGCGCGCCCGGATACGCCGGTCTCGTGCGCCTCGTCTGGTTTGGACAGGAAGATGAGGACGCCCACACCCGCCATCGCCGCACCCAGCACCACCGGGAAAAAGCCCGGTCCCGTTCGCGCCATGGTGCCGAGCCCAAAGCGGCCCGCCTCAAGCACCACGGCAAGCCCGAGTAACGTGACCAGCCCACCTGACAGTTGTTGCTGGTGGCGCGCGTGCATGCTGCTACTCCGGCTCGATCCCAGCCGCCCGCACCAGCTGGCTCCACTTGGCGACCTCACTGGCGGCATAGGCTTGAAATTGCGGGCCCGTCATAATTTCCGGCTCAACGCCCAGGCTCGCCAGCCGCGCCTGCACATCCGGAAGCGCCAGGACGGCGTTCACCTCCAGGTTGATCCGCTGAACGATCGCTTCCGGTGTCCCGGCAGGGGCGAACAGGCCGGTCCAGGATGCGAGGTTGAAGCCCGTGACCGCCGTCTCGTCGACAGTGGGCAAATCGGGATAGAGCGGGCTGCGCGCTTTGGTAGTGACGGCGAGCGCGCGCAACTGACCAGATTTGACGAAGCTCACGGCCGACGACACATCCACGAACATCATGGACACCCGGCCCGCGATCACATCGGTCAGCGCCGGTGGATTGCTGCGGTACGGCACTTTCAGAATGGCGACCCCGGTCCCCTTGGCGAAAGTTTCGGCCATGACAATGCTAGTCGACGACCCGGCGGCATAAGACAACTTACCCGGGTTGGCCTTCGCATAGGCCAGTAGGCCGGCCATGGACGTGATGGGCAGCGCCGGGTTGACCACCAGAAAGTAGTTGAAGACCCCGGTATCGGCGACGCCGGTGAAGTCCTTCACCGGGTCGTATGCCAAGTTCTTATACAGCGCGCTGTTCGACCCGTGGGTGGAGTTCGTGCCCAGCAGCAGGGTGTACCCGTCGGGCTTGG
>JANONC010000406.1:0-2052 GCA_031420655.1 Rhodospirillales bacterium
CCTGCCGATGTCGTTCAATCTGCCTTATGCCCGCATCGATTCTGCCGCGACCGCAACACAAAAGGGCGGCACGGGTGACATTTCCCTGGTGCTGAATACCGGGGACAAGCCAGCCTATTTGGTGTTGTGGCCCCATGCCCGGCCGTGGCGCATGGCCCGGGCGGAGCCGTCGCTGCGATGCGTGCCAGACGCGGCGCGGGTGGGCGCTGTTTTGGCGCAGGCGCTGGCAGCGTCGGCCACATTGCCCGCTGCCGAGACGCGGGTCGCTGCGTAACGGAGGGTGCGCGCCGAGCTGAAATCAACGCTTGCCGCGACTGCTGATCGGCCCCGGGGGCCGTCTTTGGCTATGGCCGTCGCCGGGCGGCTGGCCGACCCGGCGACGCTACGCCCAACCTCACCTTCCTGGTCACGCTGCTCGCGCTTGCCGTCGTGGAACACTAGGTCTTGATCTTGCCCATCCCGTTCGCACGTCTGGGAAACTCGGCGCTTGCATGGCGGAAACCCGCTGCATTACCCCCCGATCTGATGGAGAACCGGCCATGAACTTTGAAGCCTTCTTCAAGGGCGAACTCGATACGCTCCGTCGCGGCGGCAACTATCGGATCTTCGCGGACTTGCAGCGCCAAGCCGGGGCGTTCCCGTCGGCCGTGCATATGGCCGATGGCGTGACCGATGACGTGACTGTCTGGTGTAGCAACGACTACCTCGGCATGGGACAGCATCCGGCAGTGCTATGGGCCATGCACCAGGCGCTGGACGAATGCGGCGCAGGCGCGGGCGGCACGCGCAACATCGCCGGCACTAACCACTATCACGTGCTGCTAGAGCAGGAACTGGCCGACCTGCACCATGCCGACAGCGCGCTGCTGTTCAACTCCGGCTACATGTCCAACTGGGCGGCGCTGAGCACGCTCGGTGCCCGGTTGCCCGGCGTCGTGGTGCTGTCAGACGAATTGAACCATGCCTCCATGATCGAGGGTATTCGCCACAGCCGGGCCGACAAGGTGGTGTTCGCGCATAACAGCCCGGAAGACCTGGACCGCAAGCTGTCGCAGCTCGACCCGGCGCGCCCAAAGATGATCGTGTTCGAGAGCATCTATTCGATGGATGGTGACGTGGCCCCCGTGGCGGAAATCTGCGACGTAGCAGACAAGCATGGCGCGCTGACCTACCTCGATGAGGTCCACGCGGTGGGGCTGTACGGCCCGCGTGGCGGCGGCATTGCCGAAAAACTCGGCCTATCGCACCGGATCACCGTCACCGAAGGCACGCTTGCCAAGGGGTTTGGCGTGATCGGCGGCTACATTGCCGGGTCGGCTGCGATGGTGGATTTCGTACGAAGCTTCGCCAGCGGTTTCATCTTCACCACCGCCCTGCCCCCGGCCGTGTGCGCTGGCGCACTGGCCAGCATCCGGCACCTCAAATCCAGCAGTACGGAGCGGGACGGGCAGCAGGCGCGGGTGGCGGAGCTGCGGGCGGCGCTGGACGCGGCCGGCGTGCCGCATATGCCCAACCCCAGCCACATCGTACCGGTGATGGTGGGTGACGCGGCGCGTTGCAAAGCGATCAGCGACCGGTTGCTACGGGAATTCGGTGTTTACCTACAGCCCATAAACTACCCGACGGTGCCACGGGGCACGGAACGGCTGCGCATCACGCCAGGCCCGCTGCACACCAGCGCCGACATCGCCCATTTGGTCCAGGCGCTGAGCATCATCTGGGCCGATCAGGCTTTGAAGCGGGTGGCGTGAGCAGCGCAACGCCCTTTGCAGCGTCCGGAGTACGCCCACATGCTGTAGGACTCAACCAACGGAGATAGAGTATGCGTGAGCGCGAGCCTAAAACCCGGCGTGCCATTCTGCGCACAGGCCTGACGATCGCCGCCGGTACGGCCCTCGCCGCCACCCAGGCCCGTGCAGAGGACACCGAGAAGGTTGCCCAGGAACTGGTGCAGTACCAGAACATGCCAAAAGACGGTGCCAAGTGCAGCGCTTGTACTCAGTGGCAGCCCCCGGCCGCGTGCGCCGTCGTCGCCGGCAAAATCAGCCCCGA
>JANONC010000407.1:0-7376 GCA_031420655.1 Rhodospirillales bacterium
CACGTGGTCGAGCGCTTCGGCCCGGCCTTTGGCAGCCTGGATAAAAATACGTAGGTTTTCGCGACTGGCCTTTTGTCCGACGAACTCCGCCAACGTCTGCGGGCGCAGGCTGGCTTCGGAGGAGTCGTCCGGATGGCGGTCCGGCGTGATGGTGCGATCAGACATGGCGGTTGTTCATCATACGAGAGACCAACACTCCAGCCGTCCCCCAGACGGTGGAGGGTTGGGCGGGGGTCTGCAAGCGGAGGTCCCTCACTGCGCCAACTCCTGCAAACTCTCGCGCAGAACCTGGCCCAACGGCGCGCCCTCCCCCAGCCGGTCCAGCACACGCGCCACGACCGGCTGCGCCTCCGGCCGGCGGTAACCCAGGTTGGCCAAAGCGGACAGCGCATCCGCCTCCACCCCGCCCGCCGCGGACGTGAACACGACGCCCGTGCCGACCGGCATGGCCCCGGCCTTTTCCCGTAGCTCGCTTAACAAGCGCAGAGCCAGCTTTGCCCCCACGCCCGACGCCTGCATCAGTGTCGCTTTGTCCCCGGCCGCGATAGCGCCCACCAGATCGCGCGGGGACACGGCGGACAGCAAGCTGAGCGCCACCTTCGCCCCCACCCCTTGCACGCCCAGCAGCAGCCGGAACCAGTCCCGCTCCGCGCTTTCGCTGAAGCCGTACAGCGTGATCGCATCCTCCCGCACCTGCGTCTCGATCAGCAGGCGGGCCTGCGCGGGGGCGGCCGGCATGGCGGCGAGCGTGCGGGTACTGGCGTGCACCAGATAGCCGACGCCGCCCACATCGACGATGCAGCGCCCGTCCTCGATCGCCTCCACCCGGCCGGTCAGCAGCGCGATCATGCCATCACCGTCCCGGCCGCCACGCGCAAGTTGGTCGCCCGGTAATGTGCGTGGCAGATGGCGACGGCCAGCGCGTCCGCCGCGTCCGCCCGGCACAGTGTGGCGCCCGGCAGCAGGCGACGCACCATAACGCCCACCTGCTCCTTGGACGCCGCACCCGTGCCGACCACTGACTGCTTCACCCGCATCGCGCCATATTCGGCGACCGTAATGCCCGCCAGCGCTGGCGCCAGGAGCGCCACGCCGCGGGCGTAACCCAGCTTCAGCGTCGCGGTGCCGTTGCGGTTGACGTAGGTTTCCTCCACCGCCGCTTCGTCCGGTTGATACAGCGCGAACAGGGCTGTCAGCGCGTCATGGATGAACTTCAGCCGGTCCGGCACGGCCTGCGCGTTATCGGTCGCGATTACGCCATCCGCCACGTGGCGCAGCCGGTTGCCATGCACGTCGATCACGCCCCAGCCTGTGAAGCGCAAGCCCGGATCGATACCCATCAGGCGTGCCATTTAGGCGGAAAGCAGTTCCATGACGTCATCCGGGATTTCGTAGTTGGCATAGACCCGCTGCACGTCATCATGGTCGTCCAGTGCGTCGATCAGCCTCAGGACCGCCGTCGCCCCTTCGGCGTCGAGCGGCGTCGTGGTGGCGGGCCGCCATTCCAGCCGACTGAGGCTGGACGGGCCAAACCGCGCCTCCAACGCATCGCGCACGGCACCCAGCGCTTCGACAGCGCAGGTCACGTCATGCCCGTCCGGGCCGCTTTCCACATTGTCCGCCCCGGCCTCGATCGCCGCATCCAGCATCGCCTCCTCGCTCGCGGCCGCCGCTGGGTAGGCGACAGCGCCAACGCGGGTGAACATGAACGCGACAGAGTTGCTCTCACCCATTGCGCCACCGTGCTTATTGAACGCGACCCGCAAATCGGACGCGGTGCGATTGCGGTTATCGGTCAGACCTTCAACGATAAGAGCTACGCCGCCGGGTCCGAAGCCTTCATACCGGACCTCCACATAATCCTCGCCCGCCGCCGCGCCTTGCGCCTTTTTGACCGCCCGTTCGATCGTGTCGCGCGGCATGTTGACGCTGCGGGCTTCGGCCATGGCAGAGCGCAGGCGGGGGTTGCTGGCCGGGTCCGGCAAGCCAAGCCGGGCGCTGACGGTAATTTCGCGGATGATCTTGGCGAATTGCCGCGCGCGCTTGGCGTCCTGCGCGCCCTTGCGATGCATGATGTTCTTGAATTGGCTATGGCCGGCCATGCCCGGGTCTCTGTCCTGGTAGTGGTGCGTGGTGATAGGCCCGGCGCCCATGATCGCGCTAGGGCTTAAGAGTGGAGAAACAGATCCGTCAGCGCAGGTGGTCAACGGGCTGAGCGCGGGAGTGCGCTGTTGCGGCCGCAATACGGCGTTGCAGCTGCTCCTATTGCCGGATGCGCGGCGCGGTCGCGCTGTCCGCCGGGCTTGGCGGTCCAGAGGTCTTGGCTGGAGGGGACCGTTGCTCTTCCAAGGTGCTGTGGGCAATTTCGTACCAACAATCAACGCGGGTTCAGTTATGCACCGCCGCACCTCGCTACATGCCTTTGTTGGCGCAATCGCCCTGGCAACACTGGCTGCGTGCAGCCGGGCTACGCCGGTGCAAACGGTTCAGGACAGTGCGTTTCTGGGTCAAGCGTCGCTGCAACAACGGACGCAGCAGATCATCTATGCCGGCTTGCCGAATGGCTGGATCATGGAAGAAAGGCGGCCCGGCCTCATCCGCGGCACCCTGAGTGTCCGCAGGGCTCAGGTCGTGGTCGATGTGACCTACGACGCCACCCGGTTCACGATCAGCTATGTCACGAGTGCGGGTTTGAACTATCAGGAGGACGCTGGCGGCGCGGTGATCCGGGGCGAGTACGCGCGGTGGGTCAATAACCTGCAACGGCAGATTCTCATTCAGTCCAAACTTTGAGCGTCTACGCACGAGCGGCCTGATCGGCCTGATGGGTTCCGGCATGCGCGGCGCAACAGGTGCGGACCCAAAACACTGCAACGGCGAACTATGCTGCTCGCTCCGGCTAGTGTGCTGACCGTGAGTGCCCTGGGCGACTCCGTCCAGGTGCGCCCCTGCAGGTCGTGCAGGACGAAGCGTTTATCGGGCGTGCGACCCTGCGGGAGCGACGGATCGTCGCCGGGTCGGCGCTATGGCTTAGCAGGGTACTCCGATATCAGCGCGTAAACGGCCCTGACGCCATTTCCACCCGGTCCCCCGGCCTAATATCCAGCCGCTTGGCCGTCCCTGCCGCTAGCTCGAGCGTCGCGCGCACCGGCCCCTGGCTTGGGATGATGGCCAGGCTTTGCGGAACCGTGCGTTCGGCCACGCGGCGAACGGTGCCGTCCTGATTGATGAACACCATGTCGAGCGCGGCGATCGTGTTGCGCATCCACATCGTGCTCTCTTTCGGCGAACCCCAGTCGAACAGCATACCGCCATCGGCGGGAATGCTGGCACGAAACATGAGGCCAACCGTTTGCTGGGCGGGGGTCAGCGCTGTCTCCACCATGAAATCGTGCCGTGCCCCGTCACGGGTAACGATCGTGAGTTTCTCCTTTGCCAACTCGGGCTGTGCGACGTCCTGCGCGCAGGCGCCTCCACTCAACAGCATCAGGACAAGCAGAAAGCGGATCATGCGGTCGTCTCCAACAAAGCGTGGTGAGCCAGGCCTTTTACATCGTCGCGCACCGGGCCGGGCCGGGGCTGATCGCGAAGGGTGGTGAACCAGTGCGCCGGGGGGTTGCGCCCAGCGGCCCGGTTGTACACCAGCGCGCGCAGTACCGCTTCTGCCGCCGCATTCGTGTGCTCCGGAATTGCGATACCGTTCAGCGTCGCCCATACCCCGGCCCAGCACCGCCCGACCGTGTACGGATTGTACCCGCCACCACCAGTCACCACCAGCCGCGGCGTGCGCTTCATCACTGCTGCCACCACGGACCAGTGCGCGTTGTTGGATAGGCTGAGGCGCGCCAAGGGATCTTCTTCCAACGCATCCGCGCCGCACTGCAGAAATACGGCTTGCGGCTGGGCCTGATCGATCAAGGGCAGGATCGCCTCATCCAGCAGCCACGCCATCTCGGAATCGTTGAACCCGGCGGGCACGGGGAAGTTGCGCGCCGCACCGCCGGCCCGGTCGCTGGCCCGGCCCGTGAACGGCCAGCGCCCGGCCTCGTGCACGCTCAGGGTCAGGACCCGCTTGTCGTCATGAAACGCATCCTGCACGCCGTCGCCGTGATGGGCGTCGATGTCCAGGTACACGATGCGGGTGAGGCCCTGGTCGAGCCACTGCAGAATGCCGAGTACCGGGTCGTTCAAATAGCAAAAGCCGCTCGCGCGCGCCGGGCGGCCATGGTGGGTGCCGCCGCCGGGGCAGTGCACGATGCCGCCATCCGCCGTCAGCCGCGTGGCGAGCATCACGCCGCCGGCGCTGGTCATCGGGCGCCGGTACACCTCCGGGTAAACCGGGTTGCCCTCCGCCCCGATACGGTAGAGCGCGCGGTCGGCGTCGCTCACGGCCTGGTCTGCCTCCGCCCGCTGAAGTGCAGCCAGATAGGCCGTATCGTGAAACCGGGTTACGTCGGCCGGGTCCGCCATGGGCGCGGTGATGAACTGCGCGTCTGGCAGCCAACCCATGGCGCGGCACAGATCGGTGCAGATGGTAACGCGCGGGATCGCCAGCGGGTGGGTGGGGCCGTAGGTCGAGCGGCGATACAGCTCGCTGCCAATGTAAAGCGGTCCTACCGTGTCGTGGCCCTCACCCACGACTTTCAGCGCTGCGGCATCCCGTGCGGCACGACGGTACTGACGATGCCGGCGTCCAGCGCCTCATAGCCGGCGTAGTCGATCGTGGCATACAGCTCGGCCCGGGTCTGCATCCGGTCGACCATCTTATGTGCGCCATCGTCCCGGCGAATGGCGGCGTACAGCTCATCCTGCGCCTTGTTGGCCACCCGCAGCGAACTAACGGGCCAGATCACCATGGCATAGCCCATGGCCTCGAACTCGGCGCCGGTAAAGAACGGGGTGCGGCCGAACTCGGTCATGTTGGCCAGCAGGGGCGTGCCGGGCATGCGGCGGGCGAACTCGCGTAGCTCGTCGGCACTATGCAACGCTTCGGGAAAGATCGCGTCGGCGCCGGCCTCCCGGTACATCGTAGCGCGGGCGACGGCACCGTCCATGCCCTCGCTCGCCGCAGCGTCCGTGCGGGCGACGATATACAGATGGCGGCGTGCCACAGCAGCGGCGTGAACCTTGGCCGCCATGTCGCGCGCATCGGCCAGCTTCTTGTCGTTCAGGTGCCCACACTTCTTGGGTAGAATCTGGTCTTCGATATGTACCGCCGCCGCACCTGCGTCTTCGAAGCTGCGCACCATCGCCATCACGTTCAGCGCCTCGCCATAGCCGGTGTCGCCATCGACCATGACCGGCAACTGGCTGGACCGCGACACCTGGCGGATGAAGAAGCACACGTCGTCCACGGTGATCATGCCCAAATCCGGCAGACCCATGCTCGCCGTCATGGCCGCGCCCGACAAATACGCCGCCTGGAACCCGGCGGCGCGCGCTTGTAACGCGGCCTGCCCGTTATGCGTGCCGGGAATGCGGACAATGCCGCCGGCGGCCAGCAGCTCCCGGAAGCGGTGCCCGGCGGGCGCTGCGGGCAGAGTGGCGGCAACGAGGTAGGTCATTCAATGCTCCGGTAACGATATCGGTTATGTAGCAGGCTGCGCGGCAACGGGTAGGGGGAACGGCTCGGCATCGCCCGCATGCTGGCGGCCCCGCGTCCCATCGCCTCGGCAACGGCACCCTGGTCGCGTTGCAGGCGCAACACCGGGCCTGGCCGATCGCGTCTACGTCTTAGCCTTGTCATACGCGGCCGCCAGTACAGCTCATCCGGCAAGCGGTTCCAAAGCCGCAATGCCTGCCCCACTGGTTGCAGCGGCCGGGCCCGTCGCCTAAACCAAGGTAACAGCGGAGCGGCATGGTATGGATATGAGGGGCGAGCGGCGCATTGCCGCACCGCGGCAGTCAGTTTGGGACGCGCTGAACGACACCGAAGTGCTCAAGGCGTGCATCCCCGGTTGCGAAAGCCTGGAACGGATGGGTGAGCACGACCTGAAGGCCACCGCCGCCATCAAGATTGGCCCGATCGCCGCCCGGTTTTCCGGACTCGTGCATCTGACGGACCTCGACCCGCCCAACAGCTACCGCATCGCGGGTGAAGGTCAGGGCGGCGTGGCCGGGTTTGCCAAAGGCGGAGCAAACGTGCGCCTGACCGACGATGGCGAGGGAACCCTGCTCAGCTACGATGTAAAGGCGCAGGTCGGCGGTAAGATTGCGCAGTTGGGTGCCCGGCTGATCGATGCGACGAGCAAGCAAATGGCGGACATGTTCTTTGACCGTTTCACCGCTGCCGTTGCCACCCCCACGCCTTTACCCGCGGCTTTGACAACCAGCGCCATGCCGTTGGCCACGCCCGCGCCCAAGCTCGTCTTGGCCCCCACCAAGCTGGGAATCATGGCGTTACTCAAGATGATTCCGGCTCGACCGTTCGGCTACCCGGTCGTGTTTTGGATTGGCTCTGGCATTTACGTCCTTATCTTATTTTTCATGTTCAAGGGCCTCATCTTTGGCTGACCTGCCCGCGCTGGCCCTTCCCCGCACCGTTGCTGAAATGGCCGCACTGCTGGCGGCTTGCGGCTACATCGCCGGGACCGAGCTTGCGACCACCGTGTATTTGTCACTCGCCCTGCATCGCCCGCTACTGCTGGAGGGCGAACCTGGCACCGGCAAAACCGAGATCGCGAAGGCGCTGGCCCAGGGGCTCGGCCGGCGCCTGGTGCGGCTGCAATGCTATGACGGCATGGACCTTGCCGCCGCCGCCTATGAGTGGAACCACGCCAAACAGCTTATGGCGATCCGCTTGGCCGAGGCGGCGGGCGTGCGCGATCAGGATCAGCTGGCTGCCAGCCTGTTCAGCCGCCCCTACCTGCAGGCCCGGCCGTTGCTCTCGGCCATCGACCCCACGTTACCCCCGGCCGTGCTGCTGATCGACGAGCTCGATCGCGCCGATGAGCCGTTCGAGGCGTTCCTGCTCGAACTGCTGGCAGACTTTCAGATTACCATCCCCGAACTCGGCACCATTCGCGCCGTCGTACCACCCGTGGTGGTGCTGACCAGCAACCGGACGCGTGAGGTGCATGACGCCATTCGCCGCCGCTGCCTGTACCAATGGGTGGACTACCCGGATGCGGCGCGGGAGCGGGCCATCCTGGCCAGCCGGGCGCCGGGCCTGCCGGAGACGCTGTCGGGGCAAATCGTCGCGTTCGTCCAACGTCTCCGTCAGTCGGACCTATTCAAGCAGCCGGGGGTGGCTGAGACGATCGATTGGGCGGCGGCGCTGCAGCATATGGACCAACACGAGCTGACGGCGGATGCGATCGACGACACGCTGGGCGTGCTGCTGAAATACCAGGACGACATCGCCCGCGTGCGCGGTG
>JANONC010000408.1:0-15820 GCA_031420655.1 Rhodospirillales bacterium
GATGGCGACCATGAACAGCACGACGGCGGCGAACCAGATATGCAGATAGCCTAGGATAACCGGCAGCAGCCGCTCCGGCGCGCCCATCGCGCGAAATATCGGCCCGGCCGCGATTTCGAGCAGCAGCGCCGCCGCGACACCCAGGGCGGCGGTCAGGATCATGCCGTCGATCACCAGCACGCCTGCCGCCTCACCCGCGCCCAGCGCCCGCGCCACGACGGAACTCGTGCCAGCCGATAGCCCGATGGCCAGGCTGATCATTGCCATCGTGATGGGGAAGGTGAAGCTCGACGCCGAAAGTGGGTCTGAGCCCAGCTGGGCTACCAGCCAGGTCTCGGCCACGCCATAGCCCATGGTGGCCAGTACGCCGATCACCATGGGCGTTGTCAGCCGCGCCAGCATGGGGGCAACCGGCCCCACCGTCATGTTTCCGGCCGGTTTTTGTTTCACATCGCCGCCGTCCATGGCCGCCCCTTCACCAAATCGCCACAACCCGCCCCCTGGCAGCGCGGGTGCCGGGTTGCCATAGTGTCGACACAGCAACGCTACCGGGGTCGATTAGACCGCGATCGATGACAGGACATACCATGCCCGACACTGCGCCGGCACTAGACACCGCCCTGTATGGCTCCGCCATCGACAAGACGGCCATCGACACTATCCGCACCCTGTCGATGGACGCGGTGCAAAAGGCGAAGTCTGGCCACCCCGGCACGCCGATGGCGCTGGCCCCGGTCGCCTACACGCTCTGGCAGCATTTCCTGCGCTATGACCCGGCAGACCCGGCCTGGCCGAACCGCGACCGCTTTGTGCTCTCCGTCGGCCACGCCTCGATGCTGCTGTACAGCCTGCTGCACCTGACGGGCGTACGCCGGCTAAAGGACGGGATGGTCACGAACGAGCTGGCGGTGTCGCTAGACGACATCAAGCAATTCCGCCAACTGGGCAGCGTCACGCCGGGTCATCCGGAATACAGTCATACCACAGGCGTGGAGACCACGACCGGGCCGCTGGGCCAAGGGGTCGCGACCAGCGTCGGCATGGCGATGGCCCAGCGCTGGCAGGCAGCGCGGTATGGGGCGGCGGTGTTCGACTACCGCGTTTATGCCCTGTGCGGCGATGGCGACATGATGGAGGGCGTGAGCAGCGAGGCCGCAAGCATGGCGGCGCACCTCAAGCTCTCCAACCTCGTCTGGATCTACGACAGCAACCACATCACGATCGAAGGCTCGACCAACCTGGCGTTCAGCGAGGACGTGGGCGCGCGCTTCGTCGCCTATGGCTGGCACGTGATCCATGTGGACAACGCCAACGATACGGGTGCCGTCGCCGCAGCGCTGACCGAGGCGGAGACAATCACCGATCGCCCCACCTTCATTGTCGTACACAGCATTATCGGCTTCGGCGCACCCAAGAAGCAGGGCACGCGGGAAGCGCATGGCGAGCCGCTGGGGCCGGATGAGGTCATTGCCGCCAAGACCAGCTACGGCTGGCCGCCGGACGCGCAATTCCTGGTGCCGGATGGCGTGCGGGAGCGGTTTGCCGGTCTGATGGGTGCGCGCGGGGCCAAGCTGCGCGCGGCGTGGCACACGATGATGGACGGCTACGCCGCGGCCAACCCGGCGCTGGCGGAGGAGCTGTACCGCATCAACGCGCACGAACTGCCGGACGGCTGGGACAAGGACATTCCGGCGTTCCCGGCCGACGCCAAGGGCCTTGCGTCCCGTGACAGCTCGCAAAAGGTGCTGAACGCCATCGCGCCGCACTACCCGTGGATGATCGGCGGCGCGGCGGACCTGGCTCCCAGTACCAAAAGCAACATGACGTTTGACGGCGCGGGCAGCTTCGAGGCTGATAACTACGCCGGGCGCAACCTGCATTTCGGCATACGCGAGCACGCGATGGGAGCCATCTGCAACGGCATCGCGCTGTCCGGCCTGCGGGCGTATGGCTCGGGGTTCTTGATCTTTAGCGACTACATGAAGCCTGCCATCCGCATCACCGCCCTCATGGAGGTGCCGGTCATTTATATCTTCACCCATGACAGCATCGGTCTGGGTGAAGATGGGCCGACGCACCAGCCGGTTGAGCAGTTGATTTCACTGCGCTCCATCCCTGGCCTCATCACAATCCGCCCGGCCGATGCGAACGAGGTGGCACAGGCGTGGCGGACGGCCATCCAGCAGAAACACCATCCCGTGGCGCTGATCCTGAGCCGGCAGGCGCTGCCGACCATCGACCGCAGCGTGTACGCGCCGGCCGCCGGGCTGGCGCAGGGCGCGTATGTGGTGGCCGACGCGCCCGACCCGAAGGTGATCCTGATCGGCACCGGTAGCGAACTGAGCCTGTGCCTGGGGGCCTATGAGGCGCTGAAGGCCGAGGGGGTGGCTGCCCGGGTCGTCTCGATGCCCAGCTGGGAGCTGTTCGAGGTGCAAGATCAGGCGTATCGCGACCACGTCCTGCCGCCGCACGTGGTCGGCCGCGTGGCGGTGGAGCAAGCGAGCACGCTGGGCTGGGACCGTTACGTCGGCATTGGCGGCGCGGTAATCGGCATGCACAGCTTTGGCGCCAGCGCCCCGGCGGCCGACCTGCTGAAGAAATTCGGCTTCACGCCGGAAGCCACGCTGGACGTGGCCCGCAAGCAAGCCGCCCGGACTGGAGCGCACGCATGAACCCCCTTAAGCAGCTCGAATCGCTCGGGCAGTCACCCTGGCTCGATTTTATCCAGCGCAGCTTCACCAGCACCGGCCTGCAAACGCTGGTGGACCGGGATGGGCTGAAGGGTATCACCAGCAACCCGTCGATCTTCCAGAAAGCGATGGGTGAGGGCACGGATTACGACGACGGCTTTAAGGCGCTGGCCGCCACCGGGGACCATGACGCGCTCGACATCTACGAGCACCTGGCAATCCAGGATATCCAGCAGGCTGCCGATTTGATGCGCCCCGTGTATGAGGCGACGGGCCGGGTGGACGGCTACGTCTCGCTCGAAGTGTCGCCCTATCTGGCCTTGCGCACGGACGACACGGTGGCCGAAGCCCGGCGGCTGTGGGCGGCGGTGGATCGGCCTAACCTGATGGTCAAAGTGCCCGGCACCACGGCGGGTGGGCCTGCGATACGCACGCTGATCGCCGACGGGCTCAATATCAACGTGACATTGCTGTTCGCGCAGTCCGCGTACGAGGCGGTGGCGGAGGCGTTCATCGCCGGGCTGGAAGACCGGCTGGCGGCCGGGCAACCGATTGCGGGGATCAGCAGCGTCGCCAGCTTTTTCGTCAGCCGGATCGACGTCGTGATCGACAAGGCGATCGATGCGCGAGTGGCCAAGGGTGAGACGGCGTTGCAGGCGCTGCGCGGTGCCGTTGCGATCGCCAACGCAAAGATGGCCTACCAAACCTATCTCGGCCTAGTCGCCAGTCCACGCTGGCAGCGCCTGGCCGCGCAGGGCGCACTGCCGCAGCGGGTGCTGTGGGCCAGCACGGGCGTGAAAGACAAGGCGTACAGCGATGTGCTGTATGTCGAGCAGCTGATTGGCCCAGACACGGTCAACACGATCCCGCCTGCGACGATGGACGCTTTCCGCGACCACGGCACCGCGGCCCGCACGCTGGACCATGGCGTGGACGCCGCACGGCAGGTGCTGGCGGACGCGGAAAAGGCCGGGCTGGACCTGGCGGGTGTGACGGAAAAGCTGGTTTCGGACGGTGTAAGGCTGTTTGCGGAGGCAGCGGACGGGCTGCTGGGCTCGGTTGCCAGAAAGCGGGCGGCGATGCTGGGCACCACGCTCGCCACGCTAGAGTTCCATCTACCGGCCCCCATTCACGAGGCGGTGGACGCCATAGTCAAAGACTGGGCCGCCAAGGGACATGTGCGTGACGTCTGGTCACACGATGCGGCAGTGTGGACTGGCACGGATGAGGCCAAGTGGCTCGGTTGGCTGCGCGCGGTCGATCAGGCCGACCTGGCCGGATTGCAGGCCTTCCAGAACACCGTGCGCGCCGGGCAGTACCAGCACGCGCTGCTGCTGGGCATGGGCGGATCGAGCCTGGGGCCAGAGGTGCTAGCGCAAACGTTCCGTGCCGCGCCAGGGTACCCGGAGCTGCTGATCCTGGACAGTACCGACCCGGCGCAGATCGCTGCCCTTGCCGCACGCGTGGACCTGAAGCGCACGCTGGTGATCGTCAGCAGCAAGTCCGGCAGCACGCTCGAGCCGAACATTTTCAAGGACTTTTTCTGGGACCGCATGACCCAGGCGGTGGGGGCGGACGCGCACAAGCATTTCGTGGCCATCACCGACCCCGGCAGCAAGCTGGAAGGGATGGCCCGGCAGGAGCAGTTTGCGCACATCTTCCCCGGTGACCCCACGATTGGAGGGCGTTACTCGGTCCTGTCCAATTTCGGGCTGGTGCCGGCCGCCGTGATCGGTCTGGACCTGCCGGCGTTCTTGCACAGCGCCGCGCTGATGGTGCGCAGCTGCGCGGCCGGCACTCCGCCCAGTGCCAACCCCGGCGTACAGCTGGGCGCGCTGCTGGGCGCGGCAGCAAAGGCCGGGCGGGACAAGTTGACGATCCTGACCTCACCCGGCCTGGCCGACGCCGGGGCGTGGCTGGAGCAGCTGATTGCCGAAAGCACTGGCAAGCAGGGTCACGGCATCATTCCTGTGGACGGCGAGGCGCTGGGCGCGCCAAGCGTGTACGGCGATGACCGGGTGTTCGCCTACCTGCGCCTTGCCTCCGAGCCGTCGCTCGACCTATCCGCGCTGTCCGCCCATCCGGTGATCACGCTCACGCTGACCGATACCATGCAGCTGGGGCAGCTGTTCTATGTGTGGGAGTTCGCGACCGCCGTGGCCGGGTCGGTGATCGGCATCAACCCGTTTGACCAGCCAGACGTGGAAGCCAGCAAGATCGAGACGCGCAAGCTGACCGACGCGGTGGCTGCAACCGGGCGTTTGCCGGACGAGAAGCCGTTCTTGACCGAAGACGGCCTGTCGCTGTTTGCCGACGCCGCCAACCAGCAGGCCTTGCAGGCGAAGGGGCTGGACCAGGTGATCGCGCAGCATCTGGCCCGCGCCGGCACCGGGGATTACGTGGCGCTGCTGGCATATATCGAGCGCAACGGGGCGCATATCGACGCACTCGAAACGCTGCGCAACGCCATACGCGACCACAAGCACGTCGCAACCTGCGTGGGGTTCGGGCCGCGCTTCCTGCATTCGACCGGGCAGGCCTACAAGGGCGGGCCGAACAGCGGCGTGTTCCTGCAGATCACGACCAGCGATCCGGCCGACCTACAGGTGCCAGGCGCCAATTACACGTTCGGCACGGTGAAGGCCGCGCAGGCGCGGGGTGACTTTGCGGTGCTGGCCGAACGCGGGCGGCGGGCGTTGCGGGTGCATCTGTCGTCCCCGGACGCGCTGCCGCGGCTGGCCCGCGCCATCATGAACTCGTTGAGCTAGGAAGCGCGCATGGAACTTGGGATCATCGGCCTGGGCCGAATGGGCGGCAGCATCAGCCAGCGCCTCACGCGCGCCGGGCATACCTGCGTCGTGTACGACCACACGGACAGCGTGGTGCAGGACTTTGCGGCCAAGGGCGCCACAGCCAGCACCAGCCTGGCCGACATGGTGCAGAAGTTGCACGCACCGCGCGCCGTGTGGGTCATGCTGCCGGCGGGTGCGGTAACCGAGGCGATGGTGGACAAGCTGGCGGGCCTGCTCAGTTCCGGCGATACCATCATCGACGGCGGCAATACTTACTATAAGGACGACATCCGCCGCGCCGCAGCGTTGCGCGACAAGGGCATCTCCTATCTAGACGTCGGCACGTCCGGCGGTATCTGGGGTATCGACCGCGGCTACTGCATGATGATCGGCGGGGAAGCGGAGGTGGTCGGGCGGCTCGACCCGATCTTCAAGACGCTGGCGCCGGGCATCGGCACGATCGACCGCACGCCGCACCGCGACGGGTACGACCCGCGGGCGGAGCAGGGGTATATTCACGCGGGGCCAGCCGGTGCCGGGCATTTCGTAAAAATGGTGCATAACGGCATCGTATACGGGCTGATGCAGTCTTATGCCGAGGGCTTCGAAATCCTGCGCAACAAGAACAGCGAGGAACTGCCCGAGGCGGAGCGCTTCACCCTCAACATGACCGATATCGCCGAGGTGTGGCGGCGCGGCAGCGTGGTAAGCAGCTGGCTGCTGGACCTGACGGCGATGGCGCTGGCGGAATCGCCGGATCTGGATAACTACGAGGGTGCGGTGTCCGACAGTGGCGAAGGCCGCTGGACGGTGGAGGCGGCGGTGGAGGAGGCGGTGCCGGCGCCGGTGCTGTCCGCGTCGCTGTTTGCGCGGTTTGCAAGCCGGCGGCAGCATAGCTTTGGCAACAAGATGCTGTCGGCCATGCGGGCCAAGTTTGGTGGGCACGTCGAGATCAAGCAGTAGGAGACCCGGCCATGGATGTCCCGGCCAGCCTTTCCAATACCGAGGTCGATAACCGGCTTACCGGACCCGATACGCTGGCTACGGTGCTGGGCAAGGCCGCCCCGGCGCCTCCGTCTACGCTTGTGATCTTTGGTGCCGGTGGGGATCTGACAAAGCGGCTGCTGATGCCGTCGCTGTACAACTTGCGCGCCGCCGGGCTGTTGCATGATGGGTTTCGCGTCGTGGGTGTCGACCGGCTGGACCTGACGGATGAAGGCTTTCGCGAGAACCTCACGACGATGATGGAAAGCTTCGTCACCGATCATGGGGGTGAGTTCGCGCCGGCTTGCCTCGATGAAGGGGCTTGGGGCTGGTTGCGGCATAAGCTCTCGTATCACAAGGCCGATTTCGGCGACGTGGCGGGCTTCAAGGCGCTCAACGAAAAGCTGAGCGGCCCCTGCATCTTCTATCTGGCCATCGGCGCGCAGTTCTTTGGGCCAGTGGTCGAAAAGCTCGCCGAAGCTGGGCTGCTGCAGGAAGAGGGCGATGCCTGGCGGCGGCTCGTGGTGGAAAAGCCGTTTGGCCATGACCTGGCCAGCGCGCGTGCGCTCAATCAACTGATCCTCAGCCATGCCGGCGAACACCAGGTGTACCGGATCGATCATTTCCTGGGTAAGGAGACGGTCCAGAACATCATGGCGCTGCGCTTCAGCAACGGGATCTTCGAGCCGCTGTGGAACCGGTTTTACATCGACCACGTGCAGATCACCGCGGCCGAAACGGTGGGTGTCGAAAGCCGCGGCAAGTTCTACGAGCCGACCGGGGCGCTGCGCGACATGGTGCCCAACCACATGTTCCAGCTGCTGGCGATGGTGGCGATGGAGCCGCCCAACAGTTTCGACGCGGACGCGGTCCGGGCGGAGAAGGCCAAGGTTATTCAGGCCATCAAGCCCATGGACCCCATGCGCGTCGCGCGGGATACGGTGCGTGGCCAATACGAACGCGGGACCATCAAGGGACAGCCGTCCCGCGGTTACCGGGCGGAGCCGGACGTGGCGGCCGATAGCGTTACCGAAACGTTTGTGGCGCTGCGGCTCAAGATCGACAATTTCCGCTGGGCGGGCGTGCCGTTCTACGTGCGCACGGGCAAGCACATGACCGTGCGCCGGACCGAGATTGCGATCGCGTTCAAGCAAGCCCCCTATGCGCTGTTCCGGGAGACGCCGGTCGAGCACCTGACGCCCAACGTGATGACGATCCACGTGCAGCCGTGCGAGGGCATCACGCTCCAGCTGAGCGCCAAGGTGCCCGGCCCCAAGATGGAGCTGGGCGCGGTAGCGATGGATTTCCGCTACAGCGACTATTTCCACCTGCCGTCGGCCACGGGGTACGAAACGCTGCTGTACGACGTGATGATCGGCGACCAGACCCTGTTCCAGCGGGCTGACAACGTGGAGGCAGGCTGGGCGGCGGTCGATCCGATCCTGACGGAATGGGACAAGAACGGTGATTCGCTGCAGCGCTATTCGAGCGGCAGCGCCGGCCCGGCGGCAGCAGACAGGTTGCTGAACCGCGACGGCCGGAGCTGGTTGCCCATCACATGATCCGTATGGTGGTGACGGATGTGGACGGCACGCTGGTGCAGCCGGACAAGTCGCTGGCACCCAGCACGGCCGCCGCGGCCGGGCGATTGGCGGCGGCGGGTATCCCGCTCGGGATCGTCAGTGCGCGTCCAACCTTTGGCCTGTATGCGCTGGCCAAGCAGCTGCACCTGAATGGCTTGCTGGCCGGGTTCAACGGTGGCGTGGTGGCGCAGCCGGACGGCACGACGCTGGCCCGGCGTTTGCTGCCTGCGGCGGCGGTATATACGGCGCTAGAGCTGTTCGCGCGGCGCGGCGTCAGCGCCTGGCTGTTTACCGAAACGGAGTGGCTGGCGACCGACCCCAACGGCCCGCGCGTGCCGCTTGAACGCCGCACGATCCTGACGACGGAGCGGATCGTGCCGGATCTGGCACCCTATGCGGACCGGTGCGGCAAGATCGTCGGTGTCGCGGATGACGAGCCGTTGCTGGCGGCGGTGGAAACCGAGCTGCAAGGATTGCTGGGCACCACCGCCAATGCCAAGCGCAGCCAAGCCTATTACCTGGACGTGACCCATCCAGAGGCCAACAAGGGCAACGCCGTGCGTATCCTGGCCGGGCAACTGGGGATCGACGTGGCGGATGTGGTGGTGCTGGGAGACATGGCGAACGACCTGCCGATGTTTTCGGTCGCCGGCACCAGCATCGCCATGGGCAACGCACCGCCTGACGTGCAGGCCAAGGCGACGATGGTAACGGGCCGCAACGACGCCGATGGCTGGGCGCAGGCCGTCGACCGGCTCATCCTGCCCCGGATCGCCGCATGAGCGACCTGGCGCACACCGTCGCCGACTGGCTATTGCTGACGCTCCGCCCCAGTGAGGGGCCGCTGCGCATCGCGCTGTCGGGCGGCAACACGCCCAAAGCGCTGTACGAGCTGCTGGCGCAGGAGCCATATCGCGGCCTGCTGCCGTGGGACCGCATTCACGTTTTTTGGGGCGACGAACGCTTCGTGCCGCCCGACGATGCGCGCAGCAATTACCGCATGGCCTACACCGCGCTGCTCGGCCACGTGCCCATTCCGTCCGGCAACATCCACCCGGTGCAGACGGAGGATGTGACCCCGGAGGACTCTGCTCGGCAATACGCGGCGACGCTGGCCCGCGTGTACGGCGCCACAGTGCTCGACCCGGCGCGGCCGCTGTTTGACGTGGTCCTGCTCGGCCTGGGCACCAACGGCCACACGGCGTCGCTCTTTCCCGGCACGCCCGCCTTGCAGGAGCAGCACGCTTGGGCCCTGGCCGTGACGCCCGATGGTGAACCGACCCGCATCACCCTCACCTACCCGGCGCTTAACAGCGCGCGCCACGTGGCATTCATAGTGGCTGGGGCGGATAAGCGGGACGTGCTGGCCCGCGTGCAAGCGCATGACCCGGCCGAACCCGCTTCGTTCATCGCGCCCAGCGGCGCACTGCACTGGTTTACGGATGTGGGCTGATCAGCCCCGGTAGCGGCGGGGGATCAGGACGGCGCTGCCGGCTGTCAGCAGCAGCGTCGTGGTCATGAGGATCAGCGCCAACGCCGAGGCGAACGGCCAGTTATTGTTCGTGCTGAACTCCCAAAACAGCAGCGGGGCCATCATCTGGAAGCGCGGACCGCCCAGTAGATAGGGTGTGGCGTAGGCGTTCATCGCCAGGATGAAGCAGAGTATGCCTGCCGTGACCGTGCCAGGCAGGGCCAGGGGCCACACCACGCGCCAGAAATTGGCCGCTGGCGCAGCGCCCAGGCTGCGCGCCGCCTCCTCGATACGTGGGTCGATCGTCTCGATCGTGCTTTGCATCGTCAGGATCGCGAAGGGCAACGTGATGGACACGACGCCGGAGACGACGGCAAAGGTCGTGTACATCAACTCCAGCCCCTCGCCCGTCAGCCGGCGCATCAGGCTGTCGAGCATGCCGCCATGCGCGAACAGGATCATCCAGCCCACCATCCGCACGGTGCTGCCCACAAACAGCGGTAGCACGATCGCCAGCATCGCGATGGCCTTCCACCGCCCCTGCATCCGCGCCAGCCGGTACGCGATCGGCAGGCCCAGCAGCAGGCAGAGCGCGGTCGAGCTCGCGGCCACGCCGACGGTCGTGCGCATGACGCCACGATAAAACGGGTCGGCCACGAAACGGGCATAGTTGGCGCCCGTCACCGTCTCGATCATCAACTCCGTCGCATCATACTGATTCAGGCTGAACCGCAGCAGCAACAGCAGCGGTGCCAGCAGCATGACCGAGACGGCGAGGGTCGCCGGGCCGAGGAAGGCGGCGGCCCCGGCCCGGCGGTTTGCCATGCTAGGTCCGCTGCACGTTCTTCTTCCACCAATCCGACGCCGCGCCCTGCAGCTTACCGGTCACGGCATAGTCGGGCACGTTCATCTGCGGCGTGGGCTTGGGCAGCGCCAGCCTTTCGCCCAGCGCACCCTCCAGCGGCGCGTTGTCGACCGTCGGCAGGTAGCCCATGCGCTCGGCAAAGCCACGCTGGGCGGAGGGTTCCATCATGGCGTTGATGTATTTATACGCCGCCGGCTTGTTGGCCGCGTTTTTGGGCACGACCATGCCGCTGACATAGAGCACGGAGCCCTCGGCCGGGAACGACGCCTTCACGGGGATGCCAGCGTTTTGCCACATGATGACCCGGGCCAGCCACATGATGCCCACGTCGATTTCGCCCGACTTCACCCCGGCGCCGATCGAGTCCGTCGACGGGTACAGCCGCAGCCCGTTGGCGTTCAACTTCAGCATCAGCTCCCGCGTCGCATCGGCTTCGACCTTGTTGAGGTCACCGGTGGCGGCGAGTGCTGCGGCCATCATGATGTAGAAGTAGTTGATATCGCCGACGCCCACGCGGCCCTTGTATTTCGGGTCCAGCAGATCGGTGAAGGTGCGGGGCGGGTCTTTGATGCGCTCCGGATTGTAGATGATGACCTGCGGGCTCCAAATATGCGGGCCGTAGAAGGTGGTTCGTAGATTGGGCAGCGTGCGGGCAAAGTTGGGCACCTTGGTCGCATCCAGCGGCTCCAGCAGCCCGGCCTGCTCCACCTCGTACGCCCGGACGGCTTGCAGGCAGATGACGTCGGCGGCCCCGCGCGGCAGGCGGCGCTGCGCAAACAGCTTGGCGACGCGCGGGTCCTCGTCGCCGGTGTCCTGCACGACGGTTATCCCCTGGGGCGTCATGAGCGGATCGTCCACGTTGGCGCGCAACAGGTTGGCGTAGTCACCGCCCCAGGTCGCGACCACGATCTGCTCGGCCGCGGTGGCCGGGCGAATGCCGGGTAGCGCCAAGGCGGCGGCACCGGCCAGCAGGGTACGCCTGGACGAATACAGGTTAGGCATGGGTGTGGGCCCTTTCGCTTGCTGGGGTCAGGCACGGCACGGCGTGGTCCTGGGCGTCGAACAGCCGCTCTGCACCGGCACCCCAGGTGACGGACACCGGCTCTCCGGCACCGTAAAGCCGCCCGCTGGCGCTGGTTGGGTCACGCACGATCAGCTGCACGCCGGGCGCGATGCGGACGACGTGTTCCCGGGTTGCCCCCAGATAGCTTGCCAGCTCCACGACGCCTTCCACCCGCCCGGCGCCCGGCGCGGTCAGGGACAGACGCTCTGGCCGCAGCGCCAGCGTGCCGGCGCTTTGCGACGGGTACTGACCAAACAGGCGCAGCCGGGCCCCTGCCACGGGAAAGCAGTCGCCATCTAACGCACCGGGCAGCATTGTGCTGCGGCCAATGAACCCGGCCACGAATGGCGTGGCTGGCCGTTCATACAAATCCTCCTGCGTGCCCACCTGCTGCACGCGGCCGTCGCGCATCACCACCAGGCGGTCGGCCATCGCCATCGCCTCGTCCTGGTCGTGTGTGACCATCACGGTCGTAAGCCCCGTTTGCCGCTGCAACAGCCGGATTTCCCGCCCGACCTCGCCCCGCAGCGCAGCGTCGAGGTTGGACAGCGGTTCATCCAGCAACAATAGGCGGGGTTGGATCGCCAACGCCCGGGCCAGGGCCACTCGCTGCTGCTGCCCGCCCGAGAGCTGCTTCGGCAGCCGGTCCGCAAGCGGCTCCAGCCGGGTCAGGCGCAGCATGTCCGCCACGCGGGCCTGCACGGCCGGGCGCTGCATGCGTCGCATTTCCAGCCCGAACGCCACGTTCTTTGCGACCGTCAAATGCGGCAGCAGCGCGTAGCTCTGGAACACCAGCCCCATGTCGCGCTGGTGTGGCGGCAGCCCCAGCACGCTTTGCCCATCGAGCCGCACGTCTCCGGCGCTCGCCTCCACAAAGCCCGCTATCATGCGCAGCGTGGTGGTCTTGCCACATCCGGATGGGCCGAGCAGGACGAGCAGCTCACCGGTTGCCACGTCCAGGCTGACGTCGGCCACGGCCACGGCGCGGCCATAGCTTTTACCCAGCCCATCGAGCGTGAGGCGCGTCACACCGCCACCCGCGCGATCGGCACCAGGCGGTTGAGCGCCAGCAACGCCACACCCACGCCTACAACCTGAATGACTGCCACGGCCGCGACCAGCGGGTCGATATGGTATTGTAGGTACTGCAAGACCGAGATCGGCAAGGTGGCCATTCCGGGGGCTGTCAGGAACAGCGTCATCTCCAAGTTTTCGAACGAGACGATGAACGCGAACAGCGCCCCGGCCACGATGCCGCCCCGCATGGCCGGCAGCGTCACGTGCCAGACGACGCGCCAGGGTGCCGCGCCCAGGCTGGCCGCCGCCTCCTCTGCGGCCGGGTCATGATTGGCGAGCGCGGCAAGGCAGAGGCGGACGATCCAGGGCAGCGCGATCAGCACGTGGGCGGCGATCATGATGGGGACGGAGCCGCTCCAGGCCCAGCCGGTTTGCTCCTCGATCAACACGGAACCGACATAGATGCCCAGGCCGATCGCGATGCCCGGCACAGTGAGTGGCGCCAGCAGCAGCGTGGACAGCGCGCCCCGCCCGCGGAACCGGTAACGCGCGAGCCCGATGCCGGCCGGCACGCCGAGCAATAGGCTAAGGCCGACGGCCGTCCCCGCGACAAGTAGGCTGGTGCGCAGAGCCCCGCCAAACTGCGGCAGGATGCGGGCATACCAGTCCATGGTGTAGCCGCGGGGCGGGAAGGTGATCAGCGTCTCGTCGAACACGCTCAGATACAGCGTCAGCACGAGCGGTACGAAGATGATCGCGGCACCGGCGCCAACGAGGGCGTGGACGGTCCAGCGCTGCAGGGTTTGGGCGAGGTACATGGACGGACGATGCGGCTTTCCGGGCGCGGCTGCAACGGCTTGCAGGCAACTAGCCACGCGATGCCGCACCCCCTAGCGTCGGCGGGCAGGGCAGGAGGCGGTATGACGGCAGGGGTGGGCGGCTCGGACTTCTCGGCGGAGCTGGCGCGGCTGGCACCCATGGCCGGCGGCGCGATCCCGATCGGCGCGGACGAGCTTGCGGCCCGGGTCGCCAAGGCGCAGCGCCTGATGCAAGCGCAGGGCGTCCAGGCGCTCTATCTCGATACTTCCACCAACCTCCGCTATTTCACAGGCATGGCGCTGCATGCGAGCGAGCGGTTGCACGGTGCGGTCATCCCCGCGCGTGGCGAGCTGGCCTATTTGAGCCCAACCTTCGAGGAGCCCAAAACACGCGCGCTGCTGCAGCTGGGCACGACCATCCACACCTGGGAGGAGCATGAAGACCCCACCGCGCTGGTGATCGAAACCCTGCGGGGCATGGGCTACGAGGGCGGCACGCTCGCGATCGATCCGCTGACGCCGTTTTTTACCGTGAGCGGGCTGAAGCGCGCCGGTAACAGTTTTACCTTGAGCGATGCCACGGACATCACCGCCACGTGCCGCATGGTGAAGTCGCCGGCCGAGATCGCGCTGATGCAGGTTGCCAACGACATCACGCTCACGGTGCAACAGGCCGCGGCACGGGCACTGGCGCCCGGCATGAGCACGACGGAGGTGCAGGGCTTCCTCGATGCCGCGCACCGCGCACTGGGCGGCCAGCCCGCCTCTCGCGCGGTGCAGTTCGGTGAGGCGACGGCCTATCCGCATGGTGTGCCGTACCCGCAGACGCTGCAGGAGGGCGACATGGTGCTGATCGACAGCGGGTGCTTCGTGCACGGCTACCGGTCGGACATCACCCGCAGCTATGTGTTTGGCACCCCAACGCCCCGGCAGCGCGACGTGTGGGAGCTGGAGCGCCGGGCGCAGCAGGCCGGGTTCGACGCGGCGGTGCTGGGCGCCCCGTGCGAGGCGGTGGACGCAGCCGCCCGCGGTGCCATCCACGCCGGCGGCTTCGGCCCGGATTACGCGACCCCCGGCCTGCCGCACCGCACCGGCCACGGCATCGGCATGGACGTACACGAACCCGCCTACATGGTCCGCGGCAACCGCACACCACTGGTGCCCGGCATGTGCTTTTCGTGCGAGCCGACGATCTGCATCTATGGCGAGTTCGGCGTGCGGCTGGAGGACATTATTTGCATGACCGAGGGCGGGCCGCGCTGGTTCACGCCGCCTTGCCCCTCGGTCGATAACCCGTTTGGGGAGGCGCTGCCATGACCGCGTATCTGTTCACCGGCGGACTGGTGCTGGACCCGCGGCAGGATGGTCCGCGCGGGGGTATGGAGGTGCTGACCGAGGGCGGCGTGATTCGTGAGGTGTCGGACCGGCCGATCGTGTCGGCGGCGGCGACGCGGATCGATCTGGGCGGGCGTGTGCTGATGCCCGGCCTGATCGACGCGCACGTGCACGTGGTGGCGTCCATGGCGGATTTGGCGGCCAATGCGGCGCAACCGTCGTCGCTCGCCGCGCTGCGGGCCGGGCAGATCATGGGGGCGATGCTGGCGCGTGGCTTCACGACCGTGCGGGACGTGGGCGGGGCCGACCGGGGCCTGGTGGATGCGCAGGCGATGGGCGCCGTGCAGGGGCCGCGGCTGGTGATTTCCGGCAAGGCACTCAGCCAGACGGGCGGGCATTGCGACAGCCGCATCCGTTCCGACGACCGGTCGCCGTTGCAGCACCGCGTGGGCGCCATGGGCCGGCTGGCTGACGGGGTGGACGCTGTGCGGTTGGCGGCGCGGGAGGAGCTGCGGGCGGGCGCCGATTTCGTGAAGGTTATGGCCAATGGCGGCATCGCCTCCCCCACCGATCCGATCCACATGCTGCAATACTCGGCCGACGAACTGCGCGCGGTGGTCGAGGAGGCGCGCAACCTTGGCACCTATGTCTCGGCCCATCTGTACACGGATGCAGCCATCAGCCGGGCGGTGGCATGCGGGATCCATTCGCTAGAGCACTGCAACTTGATCGAGGCGCCGACGGCGGCGGCGGCGGTGGCGGCGGGGTGCGTCGCGATACCCACGCTGATCACTTACGAACGGCTGGCGGCCGAGGGTGCGGCGCTGGGCCTGCCGCCCGACAGTGTGGCCAAGATCGAGACGGTGCGGCAGGCGGGACTGGCCTCGCTCGCCATCATGCAGGCGGCCGGGCTGCCGATGGCGTATGGCTCGGACTTGCTTGGCCCCATGCACCAGCATCAATCGGGCGAGTTCAAGCTGCGCGCCCGCGTGCTGCCGGCGCTGGACGTGTTGCGCAGTGCGACCACGGTGGCAGCCAAGCTGTGCCGGCTCGAGGGCCGGGCCGGGGTGATCGAGCCCGGCGCATTCGCCGACTTGCTGGTGGTGGACGGCAATCCGCTCACCGATTGGGGATTGCTGGAAGGGCAGGGTGCGCATTTGTGGGCGATCATGCAGGCGGGCGTGTTTGTGAAGCACGCCCCG
>JANONC010000409.1:0-7460 GCA_031420655.1 Rhodospirillales bacterium
CCCGGCCCTTCAGCACCACCGCCCGATCCATGCACCACGCTAGCACGCCCGGCAAAATCGGGGTTCGCGCACCGGCGAGGGCGGGCCACAACGCAGCGAGAACTAAAGCGACCGGACGGAATTACCAACCGCGCCTCCCACCCAACCACCCCGATCACGCAACTGTTACGGCGTCATTGGTTCGTGAAAATATCATTGCACAATGTTTTTGCCGTGAGTAGGTTGCTTGATTGTCGCCGTCTTGCATTTCCAAGGGGGTATAGCACCAGGCGAACCATACCCGATGGACCCACATATTTCGGCTCACCTCGTCGCGGACAGCCTGTCGCGGGTGAGCGACCCATCGCGTGAACGCTTCCGGCTGAACTTGGCGCGATTTATGGCTGATAAAAAGATCACCCAGGCCGGCCTAGCCCGGCGGTTGGATGTGTCCCGCGTGGCCGTCCATGCCTGGATCTGGGGCACGTGCTTCCCGGAAACCGCGCGGCTGCTGCGGCTGGCGCAGGTGCTGGATGTGTCGGTTGGCATGTTGCTGGACGATGCGGTGCCCGTCCCGCCCGGCTCATCGTCCAACGAGGAAGTGCTGCTGCTCGACGCTTTCCGGCGGTTACCGAGCGCGGCCCGGCTCAGCTTGCTGGCCGACGCGTATGGCCTGACTGCCGCGTACGCAACGAGTGCCGGGCCAGTGCCTGCGTAAACACCGCACGCTGCCCCGCGCTCGTAGCGTCCCAGCTGAACCGCTCGGCATAGGCACGGGTTTCAGCCGCCGGGCGCCGGACAGAGAGCAAAGCCTGCACACCGGCTGCGACGCCGGCGCCCGAGTTCTCTGGCATGATCACGCCCGCGGCCGGCTCCTGCACGACTTCGGGGTTACCCGGGATGGGGCTGGCAACCACGGGCGTCCCGCACGCCATGGCTTCAAGCAGCACGTTGGCCCAGCCCTCACGGCTAGAAGCCAGGACCAATGCATCGGCCGCGCTGTAGTAAAGCGGTAGCTCCGCATGCGGCACAGGCCCCACGAACGTGACCCGGTCCGCCACGCCGAGCGTCGCCGCCAGTGCGCCTAGCTTTGCCCGGTCAGGCCCATCGCCCACCACCAGCAGCCGCCAGCCCGGCAAGAGCGCCAGGCCAGCGATAACGCGGTGGTGGCCCTTGCGGTCGTTGAGCAGCCCGACCGAAAGCAGCACTCGTCCATCCAGCCCCAGCCTGGCGCGCGCCGCGGTCCGGTCTTGCGGCGTGAACATGGCTAAATCCACACCGTTGCGCAGCACTGTAACCCGCAACGGATCCGCATCCAGCGCCACCATCGCCGCCTTCAACCCTGCCGAGACGGAGATCAGCGCATCCGCCTCACGCATCGCCCAGCGGATCATGCGGCGTGGGGCCGGGTAGTCGGGCAACTGTGTCACGTCCGACCCGCGGGCCGTGATCACGACCGGCACACCGAAGTGGCGGCCCAACGCCACAGCCGCCACGCCATCCGGGTACAAATAGTGCGCGTCGATCAAGTCGAATTGCAGCCCGCCCCGCCGCGCGACCGTAAGGGCCCGGCGGCTGGCGGCATACAGCAGCGCGGGCGCGACCGTCATGCCCACGCGCGGTACGACGGCATAATGCGGGTGTAATATCGTGATATCGCTCCGCTGCTCCACGGGAGCGGCCTGCTTATGCCGGGCCCAGTCGCTGCCGGGACGCAGGCGGGCCAGGACGTTGGGAAACCATGGCACGGGCGCCATCACGGTCGCCGTCACGCCCCCGTCTGCCAGCAGGTGCCGCAGACGGTTTTCCACGAACACGCCGTGGTTGGGCCGGCCAGCGTTGGGAAACAGCGTCGTGAAGGTGAGTAGGCGCAGTGTCCCACCCACCCGTCCGTCGCTCACTTCTTGGTAAGCTGCTCGTAGAACTTGAACGCATCGGACCGCTCGTCAAACTCGGTCGTGTCCGCCAGCGACTGCTTCAGCGTTGCGATCGCCTCGTCCTTGTGCCCCAGATCATTCTGCGCGCGCGCCATGTGGTACAGTATTGCCCGGTCGGTTGAGTTCTTGGCCAGTGCCTGCTGCAGCAGCGGCAGGCCCTCGCTGGCCTTACCTTCTGTCACCAGAATCCAGCCAAGCGTATCGGCGCTTTCGGGCGAGGGGGCCATCAGATACGCCCGCTGCGCCGTCTGCCGCGCCAGCCCGTTGCCGCGCTGTTGATAGACCCAGGCGAGGTTGTTCAAAGCCTGGCCATCGTTGGGCCGTTTATCCAGCACGATCTTGAGGTGCTGCTCCGCGTCCGGCAGCCGCTTGGCGCTGATGTCGTAGGCCGATAGCAGCTGCGCCGCGTCGGCATCCTGCGGATTGGTCTTGAGCCAGGTGCGCAGGACTTCGGACGCCTGATCGGTCCCGCCCGACGCCGCCAGGGCCGACGCTTGGCGTAGAGCGATGGCCGTAACCGGGGTGGTCTTCAGCTCGGCACCATAAGCGGCCGCGGCGTCGGTATATTGCTGGCCGGCCATGTAGGCGTCACCCTTCAGGATGGCCGCGCTGGGCATGTTGGCCGGGTTCTTGCGAAATTCGTCCGCCGCCGCCAGGGCGCCAGGCAGGCCGTTCGTCCGCTGCTCGATCGCCACATAGGTTGTCATCATGCCAAGGTTACCCGGCGACGCCTTTAGCCCATCCAGCAGCAGGGTTTTGGCCTCGGGGTACTCCCGGTTGTTGATCAGGATCTCCGTCAGCGCGCGCCGTGCTTCCAACTCTCCCGGCTGTGCGAGTAGGATGCCGCGATAGGTCGTTTTCGCGTCACTGATGGCGCCGGAGGTAAATTGCGCCCGGGCCTGCGCCATCTGCAGCGGCACGGTCAACTGGCCATTGATCCGCGCCTGGTCAAGCATCGATAGCGCGGCCGCTCCCTGGCCGCTGCGGGTCATGAGGTCGGCCTGCGTGGCGGTCAGCTGGTCGTCCGCCGGCCGGGCTTTGCGCGCTGCCCCGATCGCGGCGATGGCCTGCGGCAGGCGGCCTTCCTGCACTTGGATTTGCAGCAGCGTGTTGAGCGCGCCCACATTGCCCGGGTCTTTCGCAAGCACCTGCTGCAGCACCGCCTCACCCTCCGGCCGCTTGGCTTGCAGGATCAGCGCCTTGGCTAGGTTGATCTTGGCGTCCAGCGAGTCCGGGAACTGCTTGACGATTGCCTCGAACTGCTTCCGCGCGCCCTCGGTATCCTGGCGCGCCAGCTTCAGCAGGCCGGTCAGCACACCGACCGGCTCCGTCTCACCCACTTGCCGCCGGAGCCGGTCGAGCGCCGCCTCCGCCTTCGGCAGGTCGCCCGACGCCAGCGCCGCCGCCACCAGCGCCTCCCCGGCCTGGATCTGATTGGGTTGGATATCGAGCGACCGCTCGAGCGCCTTGGATGCGCCGAACGTATCGCCCAGCTGCATCCGGCTCGCGGCCAGGTTGGCCAGGATGACCGGGTCCTTGGGGGCCAGCTCGACCGCCTGTTCGAACTGGGCGGCCGCCTGGGCCTGCTGACCCGTCAACTGATAGGCGCGGCCCAGCAAGTCCAGCGTCTCCTGATCCCGGCTTTTCGCGAGCGCCGCCTTTAGCACCTCGATCGCCCGCTCGGGCCGCTTGGCCCCGATCTGGATGCGGGCCAGCAGGCGCATCCCCTCCATATCCTGTGGGTTGCGCTGGGAATATCGCGTCGCATCCTCGATCGCCTGCTCGGTCTGGCCGAGATTGGCGCGCGTGACGGCCTGGAAATACTGCGCGCGCGGGAAGGCGGCGGCAGCCCCGCCCAGCTTCGTCAATTCCATATCGGCCTCGGCGAACTTGCCCGCCCGCACCAGCAGCACGGCATTAAGGTAAATGCCCACGATGCTGCGCGGCTCCTTGGCCAGCACCGCATCGATGTCGGCCCGTGCCTTGGCGTCCTGCCCCATGTTCATCAACATATTAGCGCGCTCGAGAATGGGGTTGAGCTGCGCCGGGTCGATCGCCACGGCTTGGTCCATCAACGCCAGCGACGCCACCCGGTCGCCGGCAGCCGCCAGCAATTGCGCCTTGAACGAAAGCGCATCCGCTCGCTTCCCGTCGAGCGCGATCGCCTCGTCCACCCGTTGGCCGGCCAGCTTCATGTCGTTCCCACTCGCGGCCAGCCGCGCCTGGGCCAGCCGGACCTCCGCATTGCGGGGCGCGGCCGCCTGCGCGGCGTCAAGCGTCGCCCGGGCGCCCGCCTGGTCGCGCAAACCGAGCTGTGCCTGGCTGCGCAGCAGAAGGTAGCGCGCGGTCTGGTCCGCGTCCGCCCCCGTCTCCGGCACGCCCGTCAGCACGTCCTGAAAGCGCCGCTGGGCCAGGTAACTCTGCGCGAGCAGCGGCACGACGGCACCCGGGCTGTAATTGAGGCTTTGGGCGAGCTTCAGTTCCTTTTCCGCCGCCACGGGGTCGTTTTGAGTGACCTGCAACTCGCCCAGGCGGAAATGCGCCTCGGCGTTGCCCGGATCGGCCTTAATGGCGTTGCGGTACTCGATGGCTGCGGCACGGGTGTCGCCTTTGGCCAGTTGCGCGCGGGCATTGTCCATCGGGTTGCCCCCGGCGAAGGCGAAGTAGCCCACCCCCCCTGCGGCGAGCACAACAACCAGCGCGGCCGGAATAACGATCTTTGTCTTCATCGCGTGCGTTCCTCAGTAGCCGGGACGATAGCTTCGTCCGTGGGGTTCTGGCCTGCGGCCGGGCCGGGGTTCAGACCATGGGCAACCAGCAATGAATACAGCGTCGGGCGGCTTACGCCTAGCAGACGCGCGGCGGTCGCGAGCGTGCCGTTGCTACGGGCCAGCGCACGCGCCACCACGTCCCGCTCCGCCCTGGACCGCGCGGCGCGCAGATCATAGGCCGCCATGTCCTCCACGCCGGGCGCAAGTTCCAGGTCGGCCGCCGTTACCAGCCGCGCGCCAGCCATCACCACGGCCCGCTTCATGCGGTTTTCGAGCTCCTGCACATTGCCCGGCCATCGATGGCCCGCGATCGCGATGAGCGCGTCGTCCGACAAGCCCCGCACGGTGCGGCCGAACGCGGGCGCGAACTCCATCAGGAAATGCCGGGCAAGCAGCGCCGCATCGCTACCCCGGTCGCGTAAGGGGGGCACGCGCAACGACACCGCCGTGAGCCGGTAATACAGATCACCGGCGAACGCGCCCGACGCCAGCCGCGCCTGCAGGTCGTGCGCCGTAGACGCCACCAGCCGGGCCCCGGCCTTGACCGGCGCCTTTCCACCTACACGCTCGAACTCATGATCGCGCAACAGGCGCAGCAGCCGGTTTTGCACCGGGCGGGATAGGCTCGCGATCTCGTCCAGGAACAACGTTCCGCCCTCGGCCGCTTCCACCAGGCCCGGCGCTTGGCTGAGTGCGCCGGCAAAGCCCCAGCGTTCCTGGCCGAATAGCTCGGTCTCCAGCAGGGCCTCCGGCGTGTTGCCGCACGCGACGGTGACAAACGGCCCGTCCCGGCGCGGCCCGGCGTCATGCAGCGTGCGCGCCAGTGCCGCCTTGCCCGTGCCAACCTCACCCAGCAACAGCACCGGCACGTTGGACGCCGCGAGCTTGCCAGCCTCGGCACATAATTTCTGCATGCCCGGATCGGCCGTCAGCACGCTGCTGGTTGATGCGGCCGGCCGCTCCGTCCGGCGCCGGTTCTCGTCCTCCAGCGTAAAAAGGCGAAGCGAGCGGCTGACAATCGTGGTCAGCAGGCCGATGTCGATCGGTTTTTCACAAAAATCGTACGCGCCAGCCGCGATCGCTCGCAGCGCGTGGCTGCGGTCTCCATGGCTTGTGGCCACGATCACCTTCGTCGCGGGTGTCTGACGTGCCATTTCGTCTAGCGTCGCAAAGCCCTCGCTCACGCCATCCGGGTCCGGCGGCAGGCCCAAATCCATGATGGCGACCGCCGGTGCTGCCGATAGCGCCAGCGCCAGCGCCTGGATCCGGTCATGCGCAAACAGCACCTCGCAATCTGGAAACGCCCAGCGATACTGGCCACACAGGCCCAAATCGTCTTCGATGATGAGTAGCTTCGGCACAGCAGTCATCATACCTTCTCGGCCATGGCGAGCGGTGTGACAGACGTCACAGCCCGGTCGACCCGCGCGAGCCGGATGCGCATGGTGGTACCAGCGCCGGGCTGCGTGTCGACCTCGAGCGCGCCGCCCACCTCATGCAAAAGCTCACGCGCCTGATAGGCGCCGATGCCCGAGCCGGATGCCTTGGACGTGTGGAACGGGGCGAACAGCCGGTTGGCCACGAACTCCGCCGTCATGCCTGGGCCGCGGTCGGCCACCTCGATCACCACCTGCCCCACCTCGTGCCGGACGCGGATCGTCACCTCGACACCGGCCGACGCCTCGACCGCGTTGTTCAGCAGGTGCGTGACACAGGCGTCAAACGCATCGGCCCCCATGGCGACGGTCCCGGTCGAGCCGTCATGTTCCAGCTCCACCGGCTGCTTGCGTACGCGCTGGTATGTCGCGACCAGCGCTTCGAGCCGGGGCGTGGGGGCCAGGGCCGTCGGGGTGCGGTCCGCCTCGGGCGCATCGAGCCGGCGTAGCAGCGCCGTGATCTTGGCCACCGATGCGCCGACCGTCTGCAGCATGTCGTGCTGGAAAGCCGGGTTGGCGATGTGGCGTTCGGCATTGGACAGCAGCAGGGACAACTGGCTCGATACATTCTTGATGTCATGCGCGACGAAGGCGAAGCGCTTGCTGTAGTCGTGCAACTGCCGGGTCTGCAGCATCACCTGCGTCGCTCGTTGTTCGGCAATATACGTGGCAACCTCCCGCCCCAGGATGCGCAATAGGTCATAGACTTCTTGCTCGAGCGTAAACGGCGCCCGTGGTGGGCCGACCACGACGAAGCCAACCAGTTCTTGCCGGAGTAGCAACGGTATTACGAGCCAGGCCGGGCTCAGGGCCGCCAGCGCCGGGCAAAGGCTGGCGGGGGCTACCCACTCGCCGCCCCGCATGGAGGCGACCAGCGCGTCACCGGCCGCGATCGCCTGGCCGGAGGGCATGTTCCACGACCCGCTCCAGGCAAAGTCACCCCGCGGCCCGTCGCGCAGGAACAGCGCACCGTTCGGACTGTCGACCACATCCGCCACCGCCCGGATCGCGCGCGAATGCAACGCCACACCCGCGTCGGACAGCGTGTCGATACTGTCCAGCCACTGGCGGCGGTAATCGTACCGGCTGGCAAAAAAGTGCTCCAGCACGCCCCGCCGCAACCGGGAGCGGGCCGAGCCAGAGGTAAGTAGCATCCCAATCCCAATCACGCCGGCAAAAAGCAGCGTGATCTTGCCGAGCCCGGCCCAGTCCGGTCCGAACTGACGGAAAGCCTCGCCCGCTGCCGACAGCGCCATCAGCACGGCCCCGCTCAGCACCAGGGTCGCGGAGTGAAAGGCCGCCGTGCGCGATAGTTGAACGGGCCGCCACCGCCGTTC
>JANONC010000410.1:0-1847 GCA_031420655.1 Rhodospirillales bacterium
GCGCATGCGCCAATTTGGCAAGGTCGAAATACCGCAGAGTGCATTTCTGGCCGCCTTGAAGATGGATGCTTAAACTAGCGCCGGTCGTACATGATTTCCGGATGCTGTCCGACAATATCTCGGCCCTGTGCTGGGTGGCGGAGGGTTATATCGTTTGCCGTAAACGGCGTTGGTGCGACTATTAAAGGTCCGACGCCGGGCGACGTGCCTGGCTGAAGCTGGCAGTCGGTGTACGATCCAGCGGTGCTATCCTCCGCTATGAAGCGCTGAACAAGTACGAACCACATACTTTAGTCCTTTGATACGCTCTTTCTACTGCGCAGGGATGACGGCTGTTCCGCCCGCATCTGACTCGCGTTTCGCCTGTTTGCAACGCCGTGAGTAAAGTGACGCATCGGTGGGGCATCAACACCGATGTCAAACATATAAATCGCTGCCGAGTTTGCAGTGCGTGACCTGAAACCAATTGCTCGGGCGGCAGGTAGCACAGGCGGTAGTGGCCGGCGGTATCGCCCATGATTTCGACAACGTCCTGTAAGCCATGCTGGGTGGGGTCGCCCGGCGTGCGCACAGGTCCGAAACCGTCAAACCCGTCAGCGCCTTGATTTTGGAGTCGGCCATTTAATTTCAGCGTCGGCCAAAGGCGGGGCGTCCGTCACCCGGCGTCTACTGGCCTTTGCTCGCGCGGCCGACCTGTGGGCGAAGCTGAGCACGCGGCCACGTTGGTTGCCGGTTTGAAGGACATTCTTGTGCAGACGATGGTAGCGTCCGTGCTCATGGTGTGATTTCGCAAATCAAAACGGTGTAGGCGGAGGTGGTCACCGGATCGGCTGGCTAAGGTGGAGTTGCGAGCTTCAACCCGAACCGACGAGGACCCGATGACCGAGGACAGACTACCGCTGGCCGAGCTGCTGGCCAAAGCCGGAGATGGCGACTTCCTGCGCAGCGTGGCGGAGGCCGTGGTGCAGTTGCTGATGGAGACCGACGTCGAGGGCCTGATTGGCGCCGGGCGGCACGAGCGCACGGCCGAACGGGCGACGTATCGCAATGGTTACCGGGACCGCACGCTGGACACCCGGCTGGGCAGCTTGCAGCTGCGGATACCCAAGCTGCGGCAAGGGAGCTACTTCCCGCCGTTCCTGGAGCCACGCAAGACCTCGGAGAAGGCCCTGGTTGCCGTCATTCAAGAGGCCTGGATCGGCGGCGTGTCGACCCGGCGCGTCGATGACCTGGTGCAGGCGATGGGGCTCTCCGGGATCAGCAAGAGCACGGTGAGCAAACTGTGCAAGGACATCGACGACCGGGTGAATGCCTTCCTCGAACGCCCCCTCGTCGGCGACTGGCCGTATCTCTGGCTGGATGCCACCTACCTCAAGCAGCGCGAGGGCGGGCAGATCAGGACAGTGGCGGTGATAATCGCCGTGGCGGTGAACACAGAGGGCAAACGGGAGATCGTGGGCCTGCATATCGGGCCATCGGAGGCAGAGATCTTCTGGTCCACGTTCCTGAAGAGCCTGCTCCGCCGCGGCTTGCGCGGCACCAGGCTGGTCATCTCCGACGCGCATGAGGGCCTGAAGGCCGCGATCCGCCGGGTGCTGGGCTCGACGTGGCAAAGGTGCCGCGTGCATTGGATGCGTAACGCCCAGGCCTACGTGTCCAAGGGCCAGCAGAACATGGTCTCGGCCGCCTTGCGCCAGGCATTCACTCAGCTGGATCACCTGAATGCCGCCCAGACCATGCGCCACGTCGCCGACCAGCTGCGTGACAAATGGCCCAAGCTCGGCGCGTTCATCGACGACAGCGAGGCTGACGTGCTGGCCTACATGAACTTCCCCACGCAGCACCGG
>JANONC010000411.1:0-3420 GCA_031420655.1 Rhodospirillales bacterium
GGCATCCCTGACGGCGCTGGCCGAAGCCCATGGGTTGGACGACATCGCGATCCTGACGACAGCGCACGATCCAATCGCACGGCAGGCCAGTTACCGCGAGATCGCCGCGGCGTCAGCGCTGCGTGGGCAGACCCGCGCGGCTGCGTAAACGCCAGCGCTGCACGCGAAACGACACGTACGCGATCAGTGTGGCGACAAATACGACGGGTATAAGCAGGGTTATAAGCCACAGTGCCAGGACTGCGATCGTAGCGGCCCCGGCCAGTACGGCCACGATCACGCCGCCTATCATAAGTTTGGTGGAAAGCGGGACGCCCTGTCGCACCGGGCGAAACCTTCCGTCGGGCAGCATATCCAGCGTGGGCGGCGTGCGTTCCATACCTGGGAAGTGGCCCGGCGGATTACCTTGTTCAAGCCTGCCAAGCCTGGCCGGCAATTTGCGTCACCTTCTCAGGGGACCGAACATCTTGAGTTCAAGCCGACCCGCTTAAGTTAGATTGGGTGCTAGTGTGCTGCGCCCAGATAGGCGGCCCGTACGGCCGGGTCATGCTTCAGCTGCTCGGCGGGTCCCGATGCGGTAAGGCGTCCGTTTTCCATGACGTATCCCACATCGGCTACATCGAGCGCTGCGGCCGCGAACTGCTCCACCAGCAGCATGGTGATCTTGGACTCTTTCAGCCGGGCGATGGTGGCGAATACTTCGGCCACCAGGCGCGGCGCCAGGCCCATGCTGGGCTCGTCCAGCAGCAGCACATCCGGGTTCAGCATCAGCGCGCGGGCCATGGCCAGCATCTGCTGCTCGCCGCCCGAAAGCGTGCCGGCCAGTTGCGCCCGGCGTTCGGCCAGGCGGGGAAACAGCGCGTACATCCGGTCCATGTCGGCGGTCACGTCGCCGCGCGGCCGTGCACCGGTCAGGCGGGGAAATGCACCCATCATGAGGTTGTCGGCGACCGGCATGGTCGCAAACACCCGGCGTCCCTCCGGCGAATGGGCAAGGCCGCGCCGGGCAATGGTGGACGAGGGCAAGCCCACGATGTCCTGTCCGTCGAGCATTACCCGGCCGCTTTCCGGACGGATCATGCCGGACACGGCCCGCAGCGTTGTGGTCTTACCCGCCCCATTGGAGCCGATGAGCGTAACCAGTTGCCCACGCTGCACCTCCAGGCTGATGCCCTGCAACACCTGCACCTTGCCGTACCCTGCCACCAGGTTTTCGACGCGTAGCATCAGGCGGCCTCCGCCACGGTTCCGCCCAGGTAGGCAGCGATGACCTTCGGGTCGGCTTGCACGGCGGCGGGAGGACCCTCGGCGATCTTTTGGCCGAAATCGAGCACGGTCAGGGTGTCACACAGGCTCATGACAACATCCATGTGATGCTCGATCAGCAAGAGCGTGATGCCGTGGTCGCGCACCTTGCGAATGATGCCGATCAGCTCGCGAATGTCCGGCGCCGTGAGCCCGGCCGCGGGTTCGTCCAGCAGCAAAAGCTTCGGGTCGAGCGCCAAGGCACGGGCAATTTCAAGCACGCGCTGCTTGCCGTACGGCAGGTTGCGCGCTTCTTCGTTGGCAAGCGATTCAAGGCCGACGAACTGCAGCAGGCTTGCCGCCCGGACCTGCGCCGCCCGGTCTTCACGCCGGGCGCGCGGCGTACCGGCCGCGACTTCGGCCAGGCTCGCGCTATAGGTGTGGTGCAGGCCGACCATCACGTTTTCGATGCAAGTCAGCGCACCGAACAGCTGCACGTTCTGGAACGTTCGCGCGATGCCGGCCGCGGCGATATCCGGCGATTTCCGCCCGGCGATGGAGGTACCCTCAAGCATTATGTCGCCCGCGGTAGGCACATAAATGCCCGTAAGCACGTTCATCATGGTGCTCTTACCCGAGCCGTTGGGCCCGATCAGGCCATGAATCGTGCCCGGCATGACACGCAAATCGACGCGGTCGAGCGCCTTGAGCCCGCCGAACTGCATGACGACCTGCCGTACGTCCAGAAGCGCGCTGCCCGCATCGACCTTCGGCGCCGTTGCTGACCAGACATGCGCCGCATCACCTGCGGCATCGATGACAGCATGGGCGCGGAACAGGCCGGGGCGGATGGTCGACAGCGCGGTGCGCACAAAGCCCCAGATGCCGTCTGGCAGATAGTAGACGACGAACAGGATCATCGCGCCGAAGATCGACAACTTAAAATCGGTAATCTGGTTCAGCAGCAATGAAAAGATGAAGAACGCGAGGCAAAGCCCGACCGGAACCGCGATTGCCTGCCGCGCCTCGGCACCGCGCCGCACGGCGACGGCTCCGGCGGCAAGCGCCACGGCGGCGATCACGCCCGCAATGATACGGAAAAGCGCGATGTCAGCCAGTAGGTTGGGAAGTACCACGATGATGGCCGCACCCAACATCGGTCCCACCCGGCTCTTGCGCCCGCCCAGTGCCACACCGAGCAAGAACTGAATGGCAAGCGGAATGCCGAAGCTGTTGGGCGCAATATACTGCTCGGAATACGCGTACAATACGCCCGCCAGCCCGGCGAGCCCGGCGCTGAAGGAAAACGCGATCACCTTATGTTTGTAAACGCTGACGCCCATGCAATCGGACGCGATCGGCGCGTCGCGCAGCGCCTCGAACGCACGGCCATAGCGGCTGGCAATCAGCCGGTTGACAACGACCAGGCTTACCAGGAAGCACGCGATAACAACGAAGTAGAACTCGAACTCACGCAGCCGGGCGGCGGACATGTCAAAGAATCCGCCGTAATCGCGCAGGTCCCAGAACATCGGCTTCTGCAATGAGATACCGAGCGGCCCGTTGGTCAGAAAGTCCATTTCATTGATGAGTGTGTAGATGATCGTCCCGAACGCCAGCGTGACCATCGCCAAATAGGGGCCGGTGACCTGCAGCGCCGGTAATGCCAGCACCAGCCCGAACAGCGCCGCGACGACAATACCCGCAGGTAGGGCCGGCAGTAGTCCGATACCGAGCTTGAGACTCAGGATGCCGGCCGTGTAGGCCCCGATACCGAGGAGCGCTGCATGGCCCAGAGACACTTCGCCAGTATAGCCAAATACGACGTCCAGACCGAGCAACAACACCCCGTAAATCAGGATGACGATGCCAAGGTGCAGGTAGTACGGATTTGTGACAAGAAATGGAAATGCCAGCAACACGACGACGAGAGGAAGGAACTTCATTGCCGTTTAGACCTTCTTGATCGTCTTTTTACCGAACAGCCCAGACGGCTTGAACGATAGTACCAGTAGCAACAGGATTAACCCCGGTACATCCTTGTATCCGGTCGACAGGTAGAAGCCGGTCAAGGTTTCGGTAATGCCCAGGATCAGCCCGCCTACGACCACGCCAAAGCCGCTGTTCAGCCCGCCGATGATGGCGACAGCAAACGCCTTCAGGCCCAATACCGCG
>JANONC010000412.1:0-2341 GCA_031420655.1 Rhodospirillales bacterium
CGACGTGGCCGTCGTGGTCCAGCACGGTCCCGGCTTGCAGGGCGGCCTCCACGACCTCCGGCGCCCAGGTGATCCGCTTGCGCCCGTCGCCGGCGGTGATCAGCGCGGCCTCGACCGGCGTGTCCCCGGATGCGGCGAGGCCGCGCCACGCGCCTGCCGGGGCGGAGAAGCACTCGCCAGTGGCGAGATGGACAGGAACCTCGGCATCCGGCCCGTTCAGGGTCACGTCCAGGGCGCCGCTGAAGACGATCAGCACCTGCTTCTCGCCCAGGCTGTGCCGCCCGACCCGGTTGCCCCTGGGGATGCGCAGCCACTCCATCGAGAAGCCGTGCGGGTTGCCGATGGCCGGCGCATGGGCGCGGTCCTCCGAGATGCCGTAGCCGATGACGGGCGCGACCTCCGCGGCATGGCCCGGCAGGCAGGCGCTGAGCAGGGCGCGGCCGGACCAGGCGCGGTCCGCGGCCTTCACCACGCGGCGCGACATCTCCCCGGCGGTGTAGCGGGGCAGGGTGGCGATCTGCTCCGGGCTGAGCGGGGCCATCAGCGCCGCCGCCGCCGGGCGGGGCGTGCCGGCGGAGGTGTCCACCAGCATGTTGTCCTGGGTCAGGAACATGCCGTACTGCGCGGCGTTCGCGAGGATGGAGGGGTGCCAGATGATGCCCCCGGTGTCGTCCCCGCCGAGTGCGGTGAAGATCCAGCCGTCTTCCGCACCGGTGTTGGAGAAGCCGCGGAAGATCCAGGTGGGGACGGACACGACATCGCCGGGGCCGCCGGTGATGGTGCCGTCCTGGCCGTCCGCGCCCCACCGGAAGGTCCAGGTGCCGCGCTGGATCATGAACACCTCCGCCGTGAAGTGAATATGCAGGTTGTTGACGGTGCCCGGCGGCATGGCGGCGACGCCCAGGCTGAAGCCGTGCGCCTCCGTCAGGTTCACCACCTGGTCGCGCGACTGCGTGACGCCGGGTCCGACCAGCGAGTAGTTCAGCTTGCGCTCCGAACCCGGCATCTTGCAGTCAATGAAGGCCAGGGCGCAGGCGACCATGTCGGACCGCCTGATGTGGCGGGCGCGGGCGTCGTCAGGGGTCAGGGCGTTCATAGTGGCTCTCCCTCAGCAAACCTCTGGAGGTTTGCGCACAGATAAAGGCGTAAGCAGGCTCACGCGGCCTGGCTCCGCCGGTGTTGATGCGCGTGATGGGCCGCATGGGTCGGCTTGGCGTCGCATTCGGATGCGGTTGCGATCAAACCACCGCTTTTGGCGTGATTCAAGCAATCCGTGGGAAATCATCGCCCTTGCAGGACGGACATACGTTTGCAACAGTGCCGCCAGGGGGAAGCATCATGCCAGACCTGCCAGCCGGAACGACAGGGATGGACGGCACGGCAGCGGCGGCGCCGATCCTGCGGGCGCGCGGCATCACCAAGCGCTTCGGCCATGTGGAGGCGTTGCGCGGCGTGGACTTCGACGCCCGCGCCGGGGAGATCACGGCGCTGATCGGCGACAACGGCGCCGGCAAGAGCACGCTGGTGAAGATCCTGTCCGGCGTCTATGCGGCGACATCGGGGGAACTCGCGGTGGACGGCGTGCCGGTCACGTTCTCCTCGCCCGCGGACGCGCACGCCTTGGGGATCGAGACGGTGTACCAGGACCTGTCGGTCTGCCCGGACCTCAGCCCGTCGGCCAACATGTACATGGGGCGGGAGGCGCTGCGGCCGGGCCTGCTGGGACGGCTGGGCTTCCTGGACAATGCGGCCATGCGGCGGGAGAGCGCCGCCGCCTTCCAGCGCCTGAAGGTCGCGCTGAAGGACATGGATGCGCCCATCGCCAGCCTGTCCGGCGGCCAGCGGCAGAGCGTGGCGATCTGCCGGGCGGCGCTGTGGGCCAAGCGCGTGGTGTTCATGGACGAGCCGACGGCGGCGCTGGGCGTGGTGCAGACCGCGCGCACGCTGGACCTGGTGCGGCGCATCCGCGACACCGGCGTCGCGGTCGTGCTGATCAGCCACAACATGCGCGACGTGATCCAGGTGGCGGACACGGTGGAGGTGCTGCGGCTGGGCCGGCGCATCGCCACCATGCCCAACAAGGGGCTGACGGTGCAGGACCTGGTGGGCGCGATGACAGGCGCGCTGGACACCGCCGCGGGCCTGGCCGAGCCGGAGGCGGTGGCATGAGCGAGATCATAACCGCAGCGCCGGACGGGCTGCAGGCGCCGCCGGGCCTGGGGCGCACGCTGAAGACCGCGGCGTCGTCCTCGCCGTTCTACATGGGCGTCGTGCTGCTGGCGCTGGTGGCGTTCTTCTCGTTCCTGCATCCCACGACGTTCGCCAGCAGCTTCAACATACG